>NZ_CP150290.1:4952045-5262272 GCF_038051995.1 Paenibacillus sp. FSL H8-0537
CATAACGCGACAGCATATATTCAAAATCTACCGTATCAAGCAGCTGGCGGTACCGTTCCGGCACCAGCACCGGCTCTTCTGCCGTATCAAAGTGTATGTAAGTTAGAACCAGAGGCTTCTGCGGATTATGGGTCGCACTCGTATAGTCGCCTGGACGGAACAAGAAACAGCTTCCTTTACCCACCGGATAATGAACGCCGCCCACTTCGACTTCCCCTTCACCGCTCCATACATAAAATAAATCAAAATTAGCCATCGGCTTTTCACGACGCTGCCATTTCCAGCCCGGCTCGCAAACGATCTTCGCGAAAGGCGGCAGCAATAAATATGCATCGGGTGATAAATGCAGCATAAAACCCTCCTGATACGTAAGCCTATGCCGTCATCATACACCAGCGCCAAACTTTAGCGCAACCCCGGCTGGCAGTCGTCACATTTTCCAAAAAAATTTGAATTTGAAATGGTTCTGACACGTTAAAAAATGATATAATAGCTCCCGATAAGTATGATCAGAAAATGAATTGATTTTTCGGAAGGATGGAATGAAGTTCATGAACCCACTTGCTCAGCAGTTGAATGAGACGCTCTCCGCAGAAAGTCCGAACGTCCATGCCATGTTGTCAGCTTTAGGAAAAGCCATTTATTTCCCGAAGGAAGGCATACTTAGCCAATCCGCAGAAGCAAAGGCGAAAGCCAAGACGTTTAATGCCACAATCGGCATTGCGATCGAAGGCGGACAGCCGATGCACCTTAAGGTAATTCAGGATACGTTGACTGCTTACAATCCTAAAGATCTATATGAATATGCGCCCCCTGCGGGCAAACCTGAGCTGCGCGCAGCTTGGCTTGAGAAAATGCTGAAAGAAAATCCTTCGCTGGAAGGCAAGCGTCTCAGCAATCCTATCGTCACGAACGCTTTAACGCATGGGCTGAGCATTGTCGCCGACCTGTTCGCAGATGCGGGCGATACCGTTATTATTCCAAATAAAAACTGGGAAAACTACGAGTTGACCTTCGGCATCCGCCGCGGCGCGGAAATCGTGGAATATCCTCTACTTAATGATAGCAACACGTTTAACAGTGAGGGCTTGCGTGAAGCGCTGCTTGCACAGAAGGATAAAGGAAAAGCCATCGTCCTGCTTAACTTCCCGAACAACCCGACTGGCTATACGCCAGGCCTCCAAGAAAGCGAAGAGATTGTAGCCGCTGTCAAGGACGCTGCAGATGCAGGCATTAATGTCGTTGTTGTAACCGATGACGCTTACTTCGGCTTATTTTTCGAGGATTCGGTTCACGAGTCGCTGTTCGGCAGATTTGCCGACCTGCACCCTCGCGTTCTAGCTATCAAAATCGACGGCGCGACGAAAGAGGATTATGTGTGGGGCTTCCGCGTCGGTTTCATTACGTACGCTGCAGCTTCGGACAAAGTATCGAATGCGCTGGAGCAGAAGACGCTCGGCATTATTCGGGCTACAATTTCCAGCGGACCGCACCCTTCGCAGACGTTTGTGCTGAAGGCTTTGCAATCGCCTGATTTTGACGTGCAGAAAGCGGAGAAATACGACATTATGAAGGGGCGTGCCAACCGCGTCAAAGCGCTGCTTGATAGCGGCCGTTATGGCGATACGCTAGCCTATTACCCGTTCAACTCCGGTTATTTCATGTGTCTCAAGCTTAGCGGCGTGTCGGCCGAGGCCGTTCGTGTGCGCCTGCTTGAGGAATACGGCATCGGTACCATTGCCCTTGGCGAGACCGATCTTCGCGTCGCTTTCTCCTGCATTGAGGAAGCGGACTTGGAGTCGCTTTACGATACGATTTATAAAGCAGTAACCGAACTGCTCGCTTAACCATTTCAGCATTTCATTCCTTTCCCCTTGGATAGTAGCCGTGTATAATACGGTTACGGCCAAGGGGTTTATTTTGTTTTATAATAAAATGAGAACAACTGAAATAGAGCATATGCTGCGTAAGGAGCTGAATAACGATGTATACGATCATGATTGTCGAGGACGATGCGAAGATCGCTGAGCTTCTGCGGGCGCATATTGAGAAATATGGCAACACAGCGGTTGTGACGACTGATTTTGCTGGCGTCTTGGAGCAATTCGAGCAGGTAAAGCCGCATATTGTGCTGATGGATATCAACCTGCCAAGCTTTGACGGGTTTTATTGGTGCCGGCAAATCCGCACCGTTTCCACCTGCCCAATTATTTTCATTTCCGCCCGCAGCGGTGAAATGGATACGGTGCGCGCCATCGAAAATGGCGGCGACGACTATTTGACCAAGCCCTTCCATTATGAGGTCGTAATGGCGAAAATCCGCAGCCAGCTAAGGCGTGTTTATGGCGACTATGCCCAAGCTGCTGGGGAGCGGATGGTCGAGCATGCCGGATTGATTTTGTATCCCGAGCGAATGGAGCTTCATCTATCAGGACAATTTGTAGCTTTGACGAAAAAGGAAACCGTACTTGTGGAGACGCTGCTCCAGCGCTGCCAAAGGCTTGTAAGCCGGGAAACGATTTTGGAGAAACTGTGGGATGATTATACGTATGTCGATGACAATGCGCTTAGCGTCAATATAACGCGAGTTCGCAAGAAGCTGGCTGAGCTCGGGATTGAAGGAGCGCTCGAAACGGTACGCGGCACAGGCTACCGCCTGAACGACAGCTGGACAAATGGCGATCAGCAGAGCGATCGCCGATGAAGCTTTTTTTACGGGACCAGCTTGCACTTGTATTATTTATGCTTATCCAGCTCGTCGTAGTGACCACCGTGTTCTGGCTGGATGGCTATAAAGATATGGTTATCGCCTCGTATGCTCTGCTGCTTGGCCTCTGCGTATTTATTGCTTTTCTGGCTTACCGTTATGTGACCCACCGCCGATTTTATACGCTGCTCAGCAGCACACAGACAGGTCTTGAGGAGTCAATCCAGCAGCTTGAGTCCGCTCCACTCCCTGCGTCGCTTGCCGAGCTGCTGCAGCTTCAATATCGCCACTACCAGAAACAGATTATTGAAGGCGAGCGCAAGCAGCAAAATCATCTGACCTTTATGAACCAGTGGGTGCATCAGATGAAAACGCCGCTTTCCGTGCTGGAGCTTATGCTGTCGGAAGAAGCCGATGAGCGTAACAACAGCATGAGGGAAGAAACAGATCGCATTCGCAAAGGGCTCGATATGGTTCTGTACGTCGCCCGGTTGGAAACGTTCGAGCAGGACTTTCAGGTGGAGAAAATTCAGTTGCGGGAGCTTGCCAACGAGGTGATTTTGGAAAACAGGCGGCTGTTTATTCGCAGCTTCGTGTACCCGGATATGCAAATCGAGGAAAATTTAGTCGTGGAGACAGACGGCAAATGGCTGCGTTTTATTATGCAGCAGCTGATTGCCAATGCGGTCAATTATTCAGCAGGCAGCGGCGCGAAAATAACAATTAGCGGCTGCCAAAGCGAGCGTTCGGTTATCCTTGAGGTGAAGGATTATGGCGTCGGCATTCCCGCCTCTGATTTGAGCCGCATTTTCAACGCCTTTTTCACTGGGGAAAATGGGCGGGCGTTCAAGGAATCGACGGGCATGGGCCTCTACATTGTCCGAACCGTGCTCGATAAAATGAATCATGAGATCGAGGTTGAATCTAAAGTAGGAGAAGGCAGCGGCACGACGATGCGAATTATTTTCCCCTTTGCCGCTGTTCAGTCCTTTAATCCACATACTAAGTAATCGTGCTTTAAAGTTTTAAACGTACAAGAACCGAACAAGCAGACTGTCTTAGGATGGCAATCTGCTTGTTTTTCGTAATTATAAGCCTTCCACGACGATCGCTTTTCCAGTAGAGTTTGCCCATCTTATTTTTTTCAACGGTTCGTACATTTTCGAGTTGTAAAAGGCCTCGATACTCGGTTTGTTAGGAAACTCCAAAATGACAAGTCTTTTCGGCTGCCAATCTCCTTCCATCGTCGTTACGCTGCTATCATGAACGATCGGGCGGCCCCCAAAATGTGCCATGACATCAAAAATCTTATTTTCGTATTCCTTGAAGTTTTCCGGGTTAGAAATAGCAATATCGATCACGAGATATGCGCTCAAATCCAACAGCTCCTTTCGTTGATGAGGAAGTGCAGCTTCCCCTTCCTTGCGTTCAGTATACGAACTAGAGTGGAGAATTGATCTTGCTTCCCCTATTGATACAAAAGCGGGCAGCGTTGTTATCTTACAAAGCTGTAAGGTAAATGAAAGCTGCGTTCATAGGAGCAGGCGCGGATGGGGGGTATACTGGGTTTATCGACAATCAAGCAAGGGGAGATCAAATTGGAATTGCTATATGCACGAAACCTGAACAAAATTTATCCCGGCAAAGTAACCTATAAAGCGCTGACCAACATTGATTTAACGATCCAGCAAGGGGAATTCGTCGGTATTATGGGCCCTTCGGGCAGCGGCAAAACAACGCTGCTGAACATGGTATCGACGATCGACAAGCCCACTTCTGGCGAGCTGCGCATTGCTGGCCAAGACCCGTATGAGCTGTCACGGGAAAAGCTTGCTTTTTTCCGCCGGCGGGAGCTTGGCTTCGTCTTTCAATCGTTTAATTTGCTTGATACGCTGACGGTCAGCGAAAATATTATGCTGCCGCTCACGCTCGATGGCACAAATATCGTCCAAATGAAGCTGCGAGCCGCCTCCATCATGGAAAAACTCGGTATTGCTGAGCTTTCGGACAAACGAACGTATGAAATATCCGGCGGCCAGGCGCAGCGTACGGCCATTGCCCGAGCACTCATCCATAACCCGAAGCTGCTGCTGGCCGACGAGCCGACAGGCAACCTCGATTCCAAATCAGCACGCGATGTCATGGAGCTGATGAGCAGGCTCAATCGCGAGGATAACACGACGATGATGCTCGTTACACATGACGCTATGGCGGCGAGCTATTGTCACCGGGTTATTTTTATTAAAGATGGCCAGTTTTACAGTGAAGTGAATTGCGGCGACAACCGTGCAGCTTTTTATCAGAAAATTATTAATGTGCTTGCTCTGCTTGGGGGGACTGAAAATGAATTTCCGACAGTTCGCGTTTAATAATGTGCTGCGCCGCAAGCGGACGTATGCCGCGCATTTTATGAGCAGCTCGTTCGCGGTCATGATTTTTTTCATCTATTCGGTGCTGCTGTATCATCCGGATTTGCAGGGGGAAATCGCTGCTAGCAGTCCAACTGCCTCTATGCTTGGCACGATGGGACTGAAAATTTCGCAATATTTAATCGTTATTTTTTCATTTCTGTTTTTGATGTATTCCGCCGGTGCCTTCCTGAAGGCGCGTAAACGTGAATTCGGCATTTTGATGCTGCTCGGCATGTCAGACAAGCAGTATCGCAGATTGATTTTTGTAGAAAATATAATCATTGGCCTCATTTCCACTGTTTTTGGAATCGGCTTTGGCATTTTGTTCACCAAGCTGTTTTTGCTTATAACCGAACGGCTGCTGGTCCTGCAGCAAGGACTCGAATTCCTCGTCCCTATCCAGAGCGTGATGATTACGGCAGGCGCTTTTTTAATCGTATTTCTGCTTCTGTCCATACTCGCGTCGCGCCTTGGGCGGAAATCTCAGCTGCTTGAGCTGATTCGTTCAGATGAGAAGCCCAAGAAGGAGCCGAAAGCTTCCGTGCTGTTATCGCTGCTCGCTGCCGTTCTTTTGCTTGCAGGCTACGGAATGGTATTTTATTTTGTACTGGGTCGCGCCTTCTCACTGACACTTCTCGCAGCCGCCATTGGCAGTGTCATATTAGGGACTTATTTTCTGTTTACACAGCTCAGCGTGTATGTGATTCGTGCACTGCGCGGACGAGAAAGCTTATTGCTGCGTAAAATCAATTTGTTGACGCTCTCCGATCTCGCTTACCGAATGAGAGACAATGCCAATATGTTTTTCATGGTGGCAACGGTAACGGCGGTTGCCTTGTGCGGCATGGGCACTTGCCTTGCGATCGGTGATCCGAATCTGTCGGAAAAAGACAACCCTTACGCTTTTATTTATGAATCCTTTGGCGGTGATAGCGAATCTCTGGCGCAAAGTGAATTACAAACGAAGCAGCACCTGGCGTTATTGGAGCATAGACTATCAGAGGGCGGCTTTACTTTTACAAAAGGCGCTTCACACATTAAAAACACGGAAGAATGGCAGTCGGTCATGAGTCTGTCCGAATACAATCAGCTTGCCACTGCACTCGGGTTCGCCGCCGAGACGCTAAATGTGCCCAGCGAAGCTTTTATCGCCTCAGGCAAAGTCTCGCGCGCCCAGAACGTGACGGCCTTTGAGCCCATTTTGGATTTAGGAAACGTCGCGCCAGGCGAAAAGCAGCGGAAGCTTACTGTAGTAAAGAGACTTCCTTCTTTCGTATTAAATAATTACAATGATGTTTATGTCGTTTCAGATGATTATTTCCAAGCGATGAACCGAATGAAAGACGACACGAACCAGGTCACCTATTATTATGTCATTCCCAATTGGATCGACACGATCGGCGTGGCGCAAAGCGTTATGAAGGAAATCCCACAGGACACGCAGGGCTATTATAATATACGGTCACTCGTAATTGAATGGTATGAATTCAAGCAGCTTAACGGGCTATTGCTTATTATAAGCGTGCTTGTGGGCGGGGTCTTTTTCACCTATGCTGTCAGCTTTATTTACTTTAGGCTGTATGCCGATTTAGAGCGGGACGAAAAGCAATACCAGATGATTAGCAAAATCGGCCTCAGCGGCAAGGAGCTGAACCGGCTGGTTACAAGGCAACTGCTCATTATGTTTTTCCTGCCCTTTGCGATTGCGCTTGTGCATGGCATCGTCGCCTTTATAAATATTGCGCTGCTGCTCGATATCTCGATGCTGAACGCAGCGTTAATGATCTATATTAGCTTCTTCCTCCTCCAACTCGCCTATTTCCTCATGATTCGCTGGCGGTATTTGCGCCATATGCATCTCAAGCTTGCATAATGAGGGTAATGCGTTGAAGGCTCGCAGAGCTGTATATAGCCAAAGCTTATGAATATATAGGAAAAGGGTCTTGGACGCTAACAGACGCTTTATGCAAAAATAAGGCATATTGATTTAGGCAAAGGACTGATTCGTATGCTGCATTCATTTTTGCTTATCGTATATGGCGTGTTTCTGCCGATTTCGCTGCCTGTCCTTGGAGGAGCTGCCTTGAAGCGCTGGCGGGGACTGGAGACGAAGCCCCTATCAACCATTGCCCTTTATTTGCTCAGCCCGGCTCTTATTCTGGAGACGCTGATCAGCGCCAAGCTGTCGATGACAGATATTATTCAGACGAGCGCATTCAGCATTATTAATTTGGTCGCTCTCTGGCTCGTCGCCGTTCTCGCCTCCCGGCTGCTGCGGCTTTCTCCAGCAGACCAAGCTGGCCTCACGCTTGTATCTGTATTTACGAACTGTGTCAACTATGGACTGCCGCTCGTGCTGCTCGCCTTCGGCCAGCTTGGGCTTGCCAAAGCATCGGTCTACGTCATCTCGCAAATGATTCTTGTCAATACCGTTGGCGTGTATTTCGCAGCCCGCTCCCATTTCTCAGTAAAAAAAGCGGTCCAATCGGTATGCAAGCTTCCCGCTTTATACGCCGTTGTGCTCGCGGTCATTATCCGGTACACAGGTATGGTTATGCCCGCGGCTGTAGAGGAAGGCCTATCAATGCTGTCCTACGCCTATGCGCCTGTCGTGCTGATTTTGCTAGGCGCACAGATGGCCGGAGCGCGCAGCAGCAATAAAGCGACCGATTCGGTCCTGAGCAAGCCGCTCTGGACGGCTATCGCGATCCGGCTGCTGCTTTCTCCAGTCATCGCAGCCCTTCTGCTCTGGCTGCTGCAGGTAAAAGGGATGCTATTCGCCGTCCTGCTTATACTCGCCTCGATGCCGACGGCAGTCAACGCCGTTATTATGGCGGAGCAATTTGAAGCATCGCCGAAGCTCGTTTCCCGCTGTATTTTATGGACGACGCTCGCCTCCTTTATCGTGCTGCCTCTGCTGATTGTCCTGGTGCAGCCGACTTGACTAATTTTCCAGCTCTAATGTGCTTTAATTCAAAGTCTGACGGAAAACTAATGGTGTCTCTACCAATTATAATGAAGAAACTCGTGAGAAACGTTTGCGTGAAAGAAATTGGTCAGATGAAATGATTCAAGAACACATAAACTTTGCAGAGAAATTGCTTGAAATTGCCGATAAAGAGTATAATCCACCAATGTCTACTATTGATACAACGGAAACGGATGTAAGCATCGTTGCATCACAAATAAAAGAGTGGATTCTGCGATATGTTTGAGCTTCCTCGGGAGACGTTAGTTTAATTAACCGTCTTAATAAAAAAACGTCCAAACCCACCTGTTTCAGTGGATTTGAACGTTTTTTCAGTTTTTTCACCGCAATACCCGGGCCCTTATCTATAATAGGCTGCCACCCTGGCAGGTGAGGCGATCTAATCTTCTTCCGCATCAGCAGCAAAAGCGCGGCGCAGTCTGAGCGGGCGAATTGTAAGCAAATAGACGATCGCTGCAATCGGTGCTGCTGCTGCAGCAAGCAGGCAGTTGGCACGCAGCAGCATAATGCACGCAGGAAGCCACATAAGCAGGGCAATAATGAGCATCGTCCATCGGTCCAGCCGGATGAGGCTTTCCATCCTTTGCGCATCAGGAAGCGGATAAACATGCCGCCATACCGTATAACGATGCGTATGGCGAAGCCCGCCAAGCTGGGCCCCAACAATGAGCATAAATACTGCATAAGCACAGGCAGCACCCCAGCCGGACAACCAGACCGCATCCGCCATCCAATAGGCAATAAACGCGAACAAGGCGAGCAGCCTTAGCAAAATGCCTCCCATTTCCATTCGCAGCATGGAAGCCGCATATAAATAATCGTAAGTCAGAAGGCGGCGATAGGGTATAAAGTTCATGACCCAGGAAAGATATTTGCGGCCAGCTGTTCGTGATGGCATCGTAGGCACATCGATAAACAAACCGAAAAAGACATAATACCTTCTTCTCGTCGCTGCCTCTTCTTCAATTAGCCGCTCCCATGGGATGACGAATCGGCTAGGGAGCCTGTACAGCAGGGCGAATAGCAGGAGGAGCAATATTATAAAGCCTCCCGCATACAGCGGTGCACGGGTCAGCATACCCGCCCAAGCAAGCGCCGTCGCTGCCCAGCGAGCCACTCGAAACAGCATTCTCATGCCGCCCCAGGCCAGCTGCCGTTCCCGCCATGCAGCAGCTGTATTTGCTATACGAAGCACAGCCGCAGCCAAAACCAGCAGCCACATATCCGCTGGGCCGGTGCCCTGCGTGTAAATAGGCCAATAAGCAAGCAGCAGGAAGGCGCATAAAGCGACCAGAGCTATAATGCTTCGCTTAAAGGAAGATCCCCAATAACGGCGCATCGCTGATTCCTGCGGCATATGGAAGACGACATCTGCCGCCTGCAGAAAGGTGCGAAACGGGCTCCAGCAAAGCACGGGAACCAGTGCCACTATGCCAACCAGCGCGGTCGGAAAATCAGCCGGCACGTCACGAATCAGCTTAATATAACTAAACACCCCGGTAATGACAAAAAGCGAAAGAAACAGCGGGAATCCACTTTGTCCCATATAGCGCAAATACGGCAGCGTTTCCTCGCGGAAGCTTCGGGCACGCTTTTTCCATAGCTTTTGCATCGCCTGTTCCTTCAATTGCTTCTGCTCTTGATTAGCTTCTTGCGATTTAGCCATCATGGCTTGTCTCCAGCAACGAGCTTATAGAACGCATCCTCCAGCGTTCCGCCGCGCATCGCCATGCCCGCCGCTTCGCATACATCCGCAAGCGTTCCGCTGGCAACGATGCGTCCATGATGCATCACAATAAACTTGTCGCAATAAGCTTCTACCGTAGCTAAAATATGCGAGCTCATCAAAATAGCCGAGCCGTTCTGCTTAACTTCCACAAGCCGTTCCAGCAAGGAGCGAATGCCCAGCGGGTCCAGCCCAAGAAACGGCTCGTCAATGATGTATAATGGCGGCTCTGACAGCAGCGCGTTCATTATCATGACCTTCTGCTTCATCCCTTTAGATAGATGGGCGGCAAAAGCTCCTTTTTTCGCATTCATCTGGAACTCGTTCAACAAATCCATTCGCTTCTTTTCATATTCCTGAACAGAAACCCCGTAGGCCATTCCCGTCAGACGCAAATGCTCCTCAACCGTAAGCTCGTCGAATAGCACCGGGGTTTCGGGCACATAGGCAAAAGCGGAGCGGTAGCGATCCGGATCTTCCTCCAGCTTGACGCCCCCAACCTTAACCTCACCCTGCTGCGGCTTCATCAAGCCGAGAATATGCTTAATTGTCGTACTTTTGCCTGCCCCATTGAGGCCAATTAAGCCGACCATTTCGCCCGGACGCAGCTGAAACGATACATGATGCAGGACAGGACGGCGCGGACTATATCCTCCTGTCAAATCGGCAACTTCCAATACAGGCTCTATCATTATCCATTCACCTTCATACTATAAAATTAATATCGCTTCTTCAGCATACCGAATTCGAGAGCAAAGTTCAAAATTTCCCATCCTTAGTATCTATTCAGACCCTTGCTTGTAATCCAGGCGAAACGGCTGTTGCCATCCATTGGCGGCGCGTTTCATTCCGAGAAATATAGAGAAAGGATAACGAAATGATTTACTTTCCTATATTTCAAAAAGCCCCCGTTCCGCAATGGATGAAGCTAAAACGGCTAGCGTGGCGCCAAGGAAAAATAGCTGGGCGCCAGCTTGCCTCTTCATACCAATTTGCTGGAAAAGGGGCTTGAATTATAATCTTGTTCTTGCTTAAAAGCTTACTCCTTCGTATCGCCCGACTCGCGCTTTGCTTTCAGCCATTTCGGAGCGCCTTTATCCTTGCTCTTCTTCTGGCGCTCCTGCTTGGAGAGCACCTTCGCCTTCGGTTTCGCTGGAACAGCCGCTTTCTGTGGCTCATTAGCTGCGGAGGCAGCGATTCCCGCTGTTCTCGCCCGCACTGCCCCATCTGCTTGTGCATCATTCCTGCGGCTGCCCGGCTGAACTTCGCCCCGGCGCCTCTCGCCTTGCGGAGCTTGCCCACCTGCACCTTGTCTGAACTCTCCGCGCTGCCTCTCGCCTCGCGCTCCATCACCTTGCGCTAAGTCGCCGCCTGACGCCTGACGACTCTTCGGCGCTCCCGTATAATCCGGACGTTTGAACGAGGATTTATCGTTCCGCGCTTCCTCCGGTGTAACCAGCTTGCCTCTAAGCATCGCCTTCTCCGGAAGATCAATGCCGAGCTGCTTGCGGAACTTGTCCATAATAAAATGCTCCTGCGGCGTAACAATGGAAATAACGGTTCCCGTGCGGCCCATGCGGCCCGTCCGGCCCGCCCGATGCACATAATGATCGGCATCAAGCGCTGGCTCCAGATTGATAACGAGCGGCAAGCCTTCAATATCGAGTCCCCTCGCGGCAACGTCAGTCGCAAGCAGTAGCTGGCACGCACCTTCGCGAAAGCGTGCAAGCGTAGCAGCACGACGCTGCTTGTCAGCATCGCCATATAGCGCCTCTACCGTAAAGCCCTCATAGCTGAGCTTCGCTTCCCAGTTTGAAATCGTGTCCGTCTCATTCAAAAACAGCAACGCCGATTTTGGCTTCAGCATGCGAATGATGCGACGGGCGATATCCGGCTTGTCCCGTTTGTCGCATACGAAATAATAATTCGTAATTGTCTCCGACACGCGATGCTCAGGGGCAACCTGAATTCGATGCGGCTCATTCATCCAGCGGCTTTCAAAGCGTGCCATCTGCTCTGGATAAGTCGCCGAGAAAAAAGCGATTTGGCGATTTTGTCCCATAGCAAAAAGAATCGTCTCCACTTCGCGAGTCGAGCTCAGCTGGAACACTTGGTCCACTTCATCAACGACGACCTGATTGACGGCATGCAGCTTGATTTTGCGCAGCTTAAGCAGCTCGTGAATACGTCCCGGCGTACCGATGACAATTTGCGGATGCAGCTTAAGCTTCTCTACTTGGCGCTTGAGCGCTGCGCCGCCAATTAGCTGCTGCACACGGAGGCCCAGCGGCTTCGCATAAAATTCAGCTACCCGTACAATCTGCATAGCCAGCTCCTGCGTAGGAGCAATGACGACACCCTGAATTTCTTTCGACGATGCATTCAGCTTTTGCAGCAAAGGCAGCAAATAGGCCAGCGTCTTGCCTGTTCCCGTCTGCGAACGTGCGGAAACGTCCTGCCCTCCGAGCAGTACCGGAATGGCCTCTGCTTGCACCGCAGTAGGCTCCTGAATACCCTCTTCAACCAGCGCTTCCGCCAGCTGTTCATTTAAACCTAAATCCAACCAATTTTGCTTACTCATGTTCGAGTCCTCTCTTGTTCAAAACACTATTTTCGATCCAGCATGCCGCCGAACAATCGGTCAATCAGACGCGGAAAAAGCTGATAAAGCTTAATGCCGAACGCCGCCGATCTCGGCAAATTAATTTCTGCCTTCCTGCGCTCAATAAGCCGCACAATGGCCTTGACTACATAGTCAGGCTTCATCATAAAGAAGCTGACATTTTTCACATAATTGCCTGACGGATCTGCCAGCGAAAAAAACGGCGTGTCAATCGGTCCGGGATTTACCGCCGATACGACAATCCCTTTGCCCCGCAGCTCCATCCGCAGCGAATTGGTAAAGCCGAGCACCGCATGCTTCGTTGCCGTGTAGGCCGTTGACTTGGCTGAGCCGATCTTGCCTGCGAGTGAGGCAATATTTACGATATGACCGCTGCCTTGGGAAAGCATATATGGCAGCACAGCCTTCGTGCAGCGAACGATACCCATATAATTCGTATCCATCATCTGGTCAAATTCTTCGACCGGCATCGTCTCAAAATATTCAAACTGCCCGTAACCAGCATTATTAATCAATATATCGAGACGCCCATGCTTTTGCAGCACTGCCTGAATGACCTGCTGAACATCTTCCATGCTCGTTACATCCATCTGAAAATAGGAGCTATTGCTGCCGATTTCTGCCACATGCGCCTTCAGCTTCTCCACATTTCGTCCGGTCAGCACCACAATGGCGCCGCGCATCGCAAGCTGCTTTGCAGCAAGTGCTCCTATCCCGCTGGAAGCGCCGGAAATAAGCACAACTTTGCCATTTAACATCCGTCATCACCTAAAGCTAATTCTACTTGATCAGGGCATTTTAAGCAAAGAAACCTTTGTAAAACATTGCTTAGGCTTCCGCCACTTTATGATTTTGGACAATACGCTTCTGTCTCAGTACAATATTAAGGAAAGGAAGGATGAGCAAAATGAAATCCTATAAGGAATTAATGGTGCCTGAGGATGCATGGGAAGAAATTCAAAGCCTTGTATCCGAAGCTGCCAATCCCGTTACCATTGTCAGCTGTTCCATTGAGGCTGGCAGGAAAACGCTGGAGCATTTGCAAGTTACGAATCGCTCCTATTTGGGGGCTATTGCCTTGGAATGCGGAGGACTGCTTGTCGATTATGGCTGGTTAAAAATATTAGGGGCAGGAAATGAGCGGCTTTCAGGCTCTTTAGCAACTTGGAACAGTCCCATCCAAAACATTTTGGTCGTAGCTTATGATATAATTGGCGGCTTCTTTGCCATTCATTCCAATAATAAAACCGTATTTTATTTGGCGCCTGACACGCTTGAATGGGAGGATACCGAGTGTACCTATTCCGAGTTTATAGGCTGGGCGCTGAATGGCGATCTGCAATTATTTTATAAGACAATGCGCTGGGAAAGCTGGATGGCGGACTCCCAAACGCTAAAAGGAGATCAAGCCTTTTCCATTGTCCCCTACCTATGGACTGCCGAAGGGCAAAATATTGAGCAAGCATCCAAAAGGCCCGTAAGCGTACTTGAGCTGTATGAGCTGCATCAGGAAATGGGCAAATCATTAAACACTTAATCCCAGCCGTAGAAAGCCTTTTCCTCCAAAAAGATGGAAATATAATATCAGCTCTTATAAATGCAAAAAAACTCCCTAAGGAGTTTTTCGCCGTTACGATTACGATGCTACCAGAACCTGAATATCCAGTTCACCAATTCCCTCCATAATGAGCGGAATGGTTAATGCTTGCTGCGCTTTAAAGCCAGCAGCAGTTGCAGACTGAATGACCTTCGGCGGTGTAATATCTACATGGACGCCCTGATTCGATAACATCGTGCTCGCATTCCCGCTAATCATGTTGCCAAGCTCAGAAATGGCGCTTCTGCCCATTTCGTCAATTTCAGAAATCGAGAAGCCGCCCATCATAGCCGATATCATCTTCATCGCTACCGATTCGCTTAGTCCAAAAACGATATCAGCGTTCATTTGTCCGTTCAGGCCGATTTGTATCCAAATGTAATTTTCAACAAATTTTACATCTTTCAAGCCTAATTGCCCTGTCGACGGCTTTATCTGGATGACCTGCTCAATTACACTTTTTGCCGCTTCAAGAAACGGATTAATATACTCAGCCTTCATAACGGGAATACGCTCCTTTTCGACAAAGATCGCGATTTTTTATATTCCTCATTATACTTTTAAAAATAGGACAAGTATACTATTTTTATCATTTTTGAACCTTAAGACCTATGAGTTTGTGTTCATTTTCAAATGCTTTATAAGGGAATTTCGAGGATTTTCGCACCAAATTTATGGACCTAGTTAATTTTCGGATATAAAGTACTAGATGAACACAGCGATACACAATCAAGGCTTATATAGCTTGTGCCTGATTTGCATGAGCCTTGCGGTAACGGATTCTAAGCAGCCGCAGCCGTTCATACAGCATATCCACCTGTTCATGCTTCAAGCCCTCTGCTCCATATACTTGCTGAAGCACGGGCTTCAAGTAGCGGTCGCCCGACTGCTCGAACGTTTCCCAGACAAGCTGCTGCTCGGATTCCGGCATATGCAGCAGCTCGCGTGCAACAAGCGGCTCAACATCATATCCTTCAGCTTCAAGCTGCTCGATTCTGTCCATTATTTCCCTGCGTGACAGCTCGAGGCTGGCGCCTAGCTGCTCCAGCGTCTCCTCGCTGTTCAAACAGCTGAGAATCCGCTTTTTCTGCAGCTGCTTGTCCATCTCGTTTTTGAATTTTACTTCCTTCTGCTTATACAGCCACCTTGTAAAATCAGACTTGTCCAGCAGCTGCTCTACCCAGTCAAGCGGAAAGCTTGTTTCACGGGCATGCTTATCTGTAATCGCCAAAATTTCAGCTCCATATCGATTTTGCTTGCTCTCTCCCCACCCGGGAATTTGCAGCAGTTCTTCGGCCGTATGCGGTACAAACGTGCTGAACATCCACAGCATCCGATTCGTTGCAATGAGGTAAGCCGACCTCTTCTCTCCTCCTGCTTTCACCCTGCGCCAATCTCTTAATTGTTCAAACAAGTCTTGATCCGCGTTCAGTTCGCCATAACACTGCACCATTGCCTGCAAGCTGCCCATTCCCGAATGGCGCCGGCCTTCCAGCATAGATTCAACGACCGGCGTAAAGCCCTCTCCCATTCGTACCGCCACGCCATGGCGAAAGGCGAGCAGCATGTCCTCCCAGGAAACGCCTTCATACCAGACATCAGGCGCAGCTGCCGTATGCTCGCCATCGACCCATAGTACTGACCAAATGCCCTCCTGTTCGCAAATCGACAATTGGGCGGTATGTACGCCCTCCTCCATCGAGGATTTTTCAAATGTGTTCAAAAAGAAAATTTGCATCTTTCATCTCTCCCTGGCTGCTCCAATTTCAAATAAAAGGACATAAAAAAAGCACCTCCCCATAGCTCATCCAGAGCCATAGAGAGGTGCTTCCTCACGTTCAAATATTCGATTAGCAGTATATTATCATATGCTTTTCAATCTGACAAGCTTTTATATACGGATACAGCAGTTGCTTTATAAACTGCATGATGCCCTTCGAACAGGGAACAATGAAAGCGCAGGTATTGCAAATGCAAAATGGAAGGAGAAAGGATGATCCACATGGACGGTTTTACCGAAGAGGACCGCAAGCGCTCAACCGATGTCTCAACCGTAGAATCACAGCGAAATGACCTGGTGCCGGAGGAGTTTCCAGAAGGGCCTTACGCAGCGGAGAGACCCGGTCTGCCGCTTGGTAAAAGCTCGCCATGGCGCAAAGATCAGCGCCCTAACAACCGTTTCAGCTATGAAAACCGCGCTCTGCATGCAGATTTGAAACGCGACTATCCTGGAGCAGATGACGAATTTGTGCTCTCCACTGAGACAGAAGAAGAGGAACAGAACTAGAAAGGCAAATTTTGCTCAAGCCCATTCAACGAATTTGCCGCACAAACGCCTGCTCGCCAGGTATGAAAAAAAGGTTCAGCGAGACCTCGTCTCGCTGAACCTTTTTGGCTGTTGCCGCTTCAAGGCAGGCCGTATTTTTTATGTCATGCTGCCATGTTGTGCTCTCTTTCTGTCAATTAAACAGCTTTCAAGCAACCTTTACCATTTCGGCAAGGAGCTGAATACAAGCGCATTGCTGAGCTCGCGTCCGGCAGGCGTAATTTGCTTGCCATTCGCATACAAGCCGGAAGATGCGCCGCCATCCAAATTCATTGCCTGCTTAGCACCCAGGCTGACCATAATTTGTCCCCATTGCTTTATGGTCGCAGCCGGAACCGTAACCAGCAAAATCGAGCCATCGTTCATTATCGCAATTCCGCTTCGTGCGCCAGAGTCAGTTAAAATTTTCGGGCTGACAAAACCTTCGTTCGCTGGATCAACGGCCAGCTTGCCATCCTTCACTAGGCGCGGGCCCGCACCAATTGCGGTATGCACCTCGCTCCAGTCAATCGCTTTGCCGGAAACATCGTTATAGCTGACGGTATAGTCAACGTAGCTGCCTTTTTGGAAACGGCTCGCCAAATGCTCCTCCTCCCCTGTAAAGAAGAGAACATACCCGTCCTTTGGAATATCGACATTCGTATTTTTGCTAACCTTCGTTACGATACCCTTGCTGACCGTTACGGCTGAGCCTGTGGTCATTCCGATTTTGCTGCCGCGTTTCGGCGTATACATAATGGCAGCTGTTCTGCCTGGAGTAGGTGTCCGATTAACGAAATACACATACCAGCTTTGTGAGGATTTCCCGGGGCTGCTTACTTTGCCGCTCATCTTCACCTGCAGCGTATCCATAAGAGCCGAGCCGTCCCATTGAAAGCCAATACTCGTTCCTGTATTTCCAATATGCTCGACAACGCCATCGCTAATGATGTTGCCATAAGGCTCAGGAATTCCGCCATACGATTCAAAATACGTGCCATTAATGGCTGCTGCTGCATTGTACAGGGAAGCAATTCCAGATAAGCCCTGCGTCAACCCGACTGTCCTGCTAGGCAGGCCTGCTGTAACGGGCATCCCTTTAGGAATCGCCACGGTTTGAACGGTGAAGGAACGTCCCCCTGCGGACACGCGCTTCGAAGCCGCCACAGCCTTGTAAGAAGTTGATGCTGCACGGATCGTTACTGGCAGCTCAAGCTTGCCCTTATAGGAAGCGGAGGTCACATGAACGCGAATTTTAGTTTTCCCTGCGGAGACAGGGATAATAACGCCATCGCTGTTCACGCGCGCTACCGCGCCATTGCCTGATTCATATCGCAGCGTCACCTGCTCTGACAGCTTCAGCTTTGCGAGCAGCGGCAGCCTTTCATTAAGAGCAACCGTTACGGCTGATGCTGGGTACGTAATCGTCACATTTTTGACAGTTGATTGTGCTTCAGCTGCATACGCCGAACCTCCAAAATTGTAGGCCATTTCTCCGCCTGCTGAGCTTAGCAGCAGAAGCGACGCGCCTCCGACTAAGACTGTGCGATGCATACTTTTTTTCCATGATGACTGGTTTAATGATTTCATTGTTGTTTCTAGTCCTCCCTAGCTATGTCCAAAATTAGGCTCTTATACCTATATCGGCAGAACTAGGGAACAATTGAACCATTTGGTCCAACTTTGTTTATGCCTTTTTTTAAAATAGATCGCTTTCCTCATCATTTCGAATGGACTCGATGTATGTTCCGATATTCTCCGGGAGGAATTTCTTGTATCTTTTTGAATGCTCTGTAGAATGAAATGACGTTCTGATAACCAATTTGCTCCGCAATGGATTGAATCGGTTCATCCGTCTCCGATAATAATCGTTTCGCATATTCAAGCCTGACTCTCAGAACGTAATCAATGAATTTTTCGCCCAGTTCTTCCTTAAAAAGCTGGCTTAATGAACTGGGCTGAAGTTTAAGATAGGCGCTAACACCCGTAAGAGAAAGAAGGGGATCGGCGAAATTCATATCGATGTAGCTTTTGGCTTGGAAAGCGATAACATGATGTCTTCTAGCCTGACGATCTTGATCTGCACTAGCTTCGAATGCCAGCATCGTACTCATAAGCTCTTTCTCAAGCTCATCCAAAGTTTCTGACTGAGCCCAAAGCTCTGTAAACTTATAAAGGAATTCATTCCTCCATAGCTGTTGAATTCCCGGATTCAATACGTTGATTTCTTTCTCCATCTGCATCACAAAGCTTTTAACGAACGCCAACATCTCATGTTTATCAAATCTCATCTCTCTTAGCTGCTTGAACAGTTGTGTCAGTTTTTTATTACAATCGCATTCATTTTTGCGGAACGAGTGTACAATATTTTCTATAGCTTGCAAATAGGCATAATTGTCCAGACTGATTTTTCCTGAGCTTACCCGATTATCTATCAACGTATTCGTTCCAAAAACAGGCTTTAAAGAAACATTCTCCTTCGCATTGCGATACGATTCCGCGATTGTCTCAATGCTATCTGAATCAGCTCCAATCCCTATCGTTACCGTCAACTCCAGATTGTGCAAAATCCAGGATTGAAATTCACTCGCAAGCTCTATTGCTGGTTTCGCAACTGATAATTCTGATTTGCATTGATGAACAACAAACGCGATACGATTTGGCTCCATCCAAGCATGCCAAACAAAAATCTTACACTGCTCTCCTAAATCGTGAAATGCGTTTTCTATTATAAATTTGAGTAGATGCTGATCTTTGGGATTATACTTTTCCGTGAAACGTGTGTAGTAATCTATTTCAACTATGATGACACTGAGGCGATCGAATAGATACGGCATATTAAGAGCTTTCATTTGGGTCTCGAACTGCTTGTCAGTCAAGACCTGCTGCCCTGACAGCAAATCATAAAATAGACGTTGCTGGCGAAGCAGACTGTATTCCTTAAACAAGCTTTCATAATCTAGGGACTTCTTAAGAAGCTGATCCAATGCCATCTCAATGAACGTAAATTCATTATTCGTATTTTTAATGCCTACTTCCTCACTTTGTCTGATGGAGTATTGCCCCAGCTTATTAAGGATGGATTGAGTCGGTTTATAGCGAATATGTTTTACAAGAGTAAATCCAACAAGAATCATTAAGATACTAATGAACACTATTAACATCCATCTGCCTGAAAATACAGAAAGCGTTGTGTCATTTATGTCAACCGCCCTACTTGAATAGAGCTTCCAGTTTGTATACTTGGAATTAACGATAGTCATAGAGTCAGCATTATTCGAATTTGCATGATCAAAATTTATATTACCTATTAATCCCAATGAGTTTGAATCGCTATCTTTGGATGATTGAAGGGAGTATGCGCCTAAATCGGGAATCATTCGTTGTTCAGCTTCAATGGCTTGATTAATCTCAATATTTTTATTATTGGAATTTTGATGTGACACTCCGATAAACATGAATAAAAAGGAAATAATCACTATAGATACAATGAAAATATATAATAATATCAATTGGTAATAATCATTTATCCTCATCATAGCAAACACCTCCATTATGCGGACCGTCTAATATAATCTCTTTACCAATTATACATAATATGAAAAAAAAAGATAAGATGGGCATCTATAGTTTACGCTTAGTAAACTATAGATGATTTTCAGTTATTAGATGTAACATAATGGCGTTCCTATGAAGAGTATTGTCGTTCGCATGTGTCGGATAACGGATAAGGTGCCAACAAAAAACGCCCCATAAAATGGGACGTTAGGCAAGGCTCAATAATAGGGTTCTATCCAACTTGTATTCATCATGGTAGCTGCGCGATCCCGATTTGGTGAAACGCCATAATAACGTTTATAAATGGAGCCGAATTGGGAACTGGATACATAGCCTATGGAGTGAGCGATTTCTTTCATTTTCATATTCGTGCTTCGAACAAACACACTAGCCTTTCTCATACGAATCTGCTGCAAATGCTGCATCGGGGATACTTGATACACTCTCGTATATACGCTGCTCAAATAAACGGGATGGCAGCCTACTAATTTCGAAAGGTCGTGAAGCGTAAGCGGCTTCTCATAATGAAGCAGCATATAGCGATATACGAAACTTATTCGTTTGTCGATCTGTTCAGAAGACCTTCGGGCTGATTCCATTGCGCATACTTTTCTTTTCGGATTCGACTGGATGAATAATTGTAGATACCGCTCTAATACATGGATATCCTGTTCAGTCTGAACAGGATTTTTCAATAGCTGCTGTGCTAATTCCCGATCAGCGGGTTTAATGATTGATATGGTCCACTCGGCTTCCTCGTCTGTGCGTTCACCTTCAATATTGCAGACAATCCCTTTATAGCTAATCGTAGGTTCGTGCTGCGGCACAATGCACAGTGGCCCTGAGGCAAGCAGAAGCTCCTCCTTACCTAAAGAAATGGATTGCTGCTCCTGCATAAGCTCCATTGGATTGAGCGCAAGCAGCAGCATGATTTGATCCCCATGGATCAGCTGTAAGGGTCGTTGCGACTTTCTGTTCATCGTAATCGACTGCTGAGATATTAAGGAATAGAATTGAATCTTTAACATAACCTCATTCCCCCGTCTCTCCGCCAAATCCCGATTATTCAGGCAGCTTCAAGATTTGTGTAACAATTGCATCTAAAGAAGCAGATGCCTCATTAACGACAATTAGATCAGGTTGCGATGGTTCTTCAAAATCCATATCCATACCAACAACCTCCTGTACCTGTCCGTTCAAAGCCCCCGTATACAGCTCCTTCTGATTACGAGCTATTAGCGTATCTTTGGATACTTGCAGGTAGATTTCATAGTAATGTGAAATATTTTCCTTATTCCATGCCCGGCAGGAATGGAACATAGAGATCGTCGCGCACACCACATCCAATCCTTGCAAAGCCAGCATCCTGCACATCCTTGCATTACGCATGGCACTTGCATGTCGGTCAGCAATAGAGTAGCCAAGATCATGGCCGAAAGCCTCTCTTAACATATCGCCGTCAAGAAAAACAACCGCATCGCTTTGTGCCTTCAACCGAGTATATACCTGTTTACCTATTGTGGTTTTTCCTGATCCCGCCAGTCCTGTAATCCAAAAAACACGGCCTGATTCGTTCAACTTGTTTCCCCCACGGCTCTATTCAAGCAATCTAGCAGCTGCATTAGAAGCTCACTTTCTTTCAAGCAAGCATCCAAATATGGCCGCATAGTCAATGCATAGGCTTGTGCATCCGGCCGATCCGGCTTGATATAGTATTGAATGACTTTCGATCGAATTAACGCCCAATTATCATACAGATCAGTAAAACCCTTTTGCAATTCCTCATAATCATTACGACCAAATACACCTTGATTTTGCAAATAGTCAACAAGCATCAGATTGCGCTTCTGGTAAAATAACGAGTATGACAGTCGGTGACTCATATTGGAGTGCAGATCATTGGCAGAGAGGGTAATCTCGCTAAAATGATCGCGAAAGTACTCCAATACACCTAGACCTCTCATTGTTGTCGTTTCCTCCGAAGCTACAGATTCACCGTAGAGCTGTTTACCAATATTCGACTGGATGATCCTGTAAGGCGACTGCGTATCCAGTTGTTCCTTAATGATGCGCAACCCCAATCCAAACAACTGATCTGTGGGAATGGAGTCATAGGAAAGCCGGAAATCCTGGTAGCTTAATTCATGCTTAACGATCTTTCCTGGCGGAACGCAGTCCTCCACCATATAGAAAGTGGATAACTCGTCGCTATACCCATAGACCAAAACGGGATGAATCAATTCGGCTTTACGGCATTCGGGGCAGAAGGGAAAATGGAAACGATTCAATCGCAGAATACAATACGTCCCCTCATTCAAATAACCTTTGACGAGCTCGACAGCATCGGTATCTCTGTAG
Source organism: Paenibacillus sp. FSL H8-0537 (assembly GCF_038051995.1). Taxonomy (NCBI): domain Bacteria; kingdom Bacillati; phylum Bacillota; class Bacilli; order Caryophanales; family Paenibacillaceae; genus Paenibacillus; species Paenibacillus sp. FSL H8-0537. Next base: position 4,974,320 of record NZ_CP150290.1, read on the forward strand.
AGTGGCAAATCAACCTGCTGAATATATTCATCTAATAGCGCGTTTGACAAGTTCCTTGTAACATATGGGAGCAGTATGCCATTCTCTTGTTTATACTTGTAAACTACGTCGGTAATTACTTCACGCCTCGGAATCTCTATTTCGTATTGCGATGTAATGAGAGGGACCAAGCTTTCGAATGCCGAATCCCTCGTCATTAGAATGGCGATAACATTATTCCAGTAGCAATCAATTCGGTTCGTGTTATAGGGTTCTAAATCCAGTTTGAACACCGTCATTCCCTCCTTCCGGTTTATAGCCTGTCTCCATACTTGTTCTCATAGAGCAACAGGTCTGATTCGTGATCAACTTCTAACCATAGTCCGCGATAAGGAATTGCCTTAATGGCAATCCCCTGTTCGATTAATCCGGCTAGCAAAGCCGTCAAATCCATGCGCTCCACTAGACTTTGATCCTGCAAGGAGAGAAATTGTTGAATCATCAGCCACCCCTTTGGCGAAATACGGAGCAACCCCATGAATTGCCCTTCCACCTCCTGAAGAGATGTTGGCCTGCCGCCGATTTCAATAACTCGGCTGTCGCTTCCCAGTCTGAACGTTTCGGCATCGCTTAACGGATTAAGGAATCGGTCTTCCCACAAGGGAAGCCAGTTAATATTGTAAGGAATGACAATATCGTCATCTTCATCTGCGCGCAGCATAAGCTCAATAACATCAGACGTATAGACGATATCGGTATAGCTAACGATGCAAGGCTCTCGCTCCAGCCAATCGGAAGCACAGCACAGACTGGTAAGCATATTCGTTTGTTCCCATTCCCTATTCTCGAAGTATGTTGCTCCAGCCACTTGTATCCTACCAGCCATATATCCGCGGACGATCGCGATATCGCGGATGGAAGCCTCGCGAAGCGCTTCAAGCTGTCGATCAATTAATCGTTTGCCTAGCAGCATAGTGCGGCATTTCGGCTCATGCAGGGTATGGGAGCCTAACCTGCTTCCACGTCCTGCCGCCAATAGAATAGCTTTCATCTCATGCAACCCGCTTCCTATATCGCTTGGACTGTCCAAGCTCTTGTCTTGTAAGGCACCTCAATTTCATCAATCTGGCTTAAGCATAGGCTGATCTCGTCCATAATCTTCTCGAACAGAATCTGCCCCGCTTGCACTTGAATATCATTTACCGAACGCCAAGCGTTCAAATAACGTTCCTTTGTCATAACAACGGTATGCGGAGCCTCCATAAATATTAAGCGTCCGAAATGCCCCGTAGATAAAAGCGCCTCCTCGACGCCGCTCATGTGGCTCTGCGAGCCTGATGAAACACGTTTTAAATCAGGGACATAGTGTCTTACTATGCTTTCAATCTGCTGCTGCAGTTCATTTCGCTCAATATCCCGCGGATTCCATAAAGCAGTAAAATGCCCCCCTTCTTTCAGGATACGATGAAACTCGCTTAACGCTTGCTTTTGATCTGTCCAATGAAAGGAAGATGCCATAAACACCCAGTTTACCGAATCATTCGCCAAGCCCGTTTCCTCCGCAAAACCTTTTTGCCAAGCAAACTGCTTATTGCAAGTATCCAGACGAATACCTTCTTCCCGCATTGCATCGTTAGGCTCGACAGCTACCCCCCTCATCCCGAGCTTGGCCAGTATTTCGGTTAGCTTCCCCGTTCCCGCACCTACGTCTGCAGTCACAAAACCCTCGCTAGCTGCTCCCGTATGCGACATCAGCGCATGTAGAATATCTTCCGAATAACCTGGTCTGTTGACATATTGTTTGGCCAGCAAAGTAAAATCACCGTGCATCATCTTATTCATATTCATTCTCCTCCAAATAAATGTTTTATCATGCTCATATCGCTTGGTTCAAACGGCATTTCCCGTTCTGGATGCCACATAATTCCTTTGATGCTGGCATGCTTGTGCATGACCGCCTCAATGATCCCGTCGGCAGCCCTTGCGGTTACAACGAGCTTCTCCACAGTCTTTCGAGATCCGTAGCAGTGATAGCTGTTCTTGCTCAAGCTGCCTTCATTTGTGTGCACAGCATGATGCACCGCAACATGGCCCTCGATCCTCTCCAGTTCGATGCCCCAAAAATCCTGAAGCATTTGCATACCTCTACATACGCCCAGCAAGGGTTTGCCGCTGTCACATGCATATTGAATGAGAAATCGCTCTACCTCATCCCTCTCCGGTGAACTCCCGCCATACGTTAGCAGATCGTTGCCTCCCGTCATAATCACGCCTCGGATCGGCAGACTTCGTATCATCTCCTGCACCGTTGGCAAATGATTGGGCAACAGAATCGGCATATAGCCGCAGTTGGCTAAAAGGTTGATCCAGCTTTGGTCAATAGCGTCTCTTCGCTCACCGCGGCTCGCTACCTCTTCGACACGCATCGTAATGCCAATCATAATCATTGAATGATCCTCATGTTTTTCCCCGCGCAATCGATGGCAAGCACCTTGGCATTGCCGTAGTGGTTATACAAATTTTCTCCTACTCCGATTACGGCGGGAATCGAAAGCTCTCCAGCACGAATCGCCATATGTGAATTGACGCCTCCGTACATGGTTACTAGGCCAGCAATTCCTTTGGAAAAAATCCAGTCATAACCGGGATCGGCACTCGGAAGAAATAAAATGCTTCCCCGCAAGCTTTCATGATCCTCATTTGAGAATGCAATCTTGCTGGTGACCTGATTCATTGTAATAAAATTCGGCTCAAGCTCCGGTTGACTGAATAACCATACATTAGAGGGCTCGGTGATCAATGGCGGCAGCTCCAACTGCAAGGTTGCCTCATATCTTTGTCTGCCAGCCCTAACACTATCCAGCAGCAAGCCCTGTATATCGCAATCTGACTCATAAGCCCGCTTGATTACCTCGATATTGGCAAAGGAAGCCTCCTCCTTCGAAATGCCGTATTCCTCCGCCAATTGGCCGAATAGCCGAATCGCCTCGCTCAAGCTTTTTGTAAATACAAACTTGGAATATTCCCTTCCCTCAATCGCAGTCTTAAAAAAGTCGAATAGTCCAAGCACATTTCCATCTAAGAGACCGTGCTCTATCAGCAAAGCTTGAATTCGTTTATATTGAGCAAGCGAAAGAGTGAAGGAAGGCTTCTCTATGACACGATCACGGTCAAGCTCACGCGACGAGGAAAATTCAAAATACTGCTCCGGTGCTTCATCATAACGAAGTGAACAGATCTCGTAGGTTCCAGGTCGTAAATGACCATATTTAGCTAGAAAATCGTCCATAGCTAGCTGAGCGTAATCAATACTAATTTGAGTACTGACTGTCTCTAGACTGCTCATATAACGATGGTAGTCGCTTTCCGATAATATCCCGATGGAGACGAGGGATCGAAGCATTTGTACGGCTACGAAGCCCCCTCTTGCCAGCCCGGCGAATGGCAGCGTACCATAGCGCTTGCAATCCTCTAGCAGCCAATAAATTTTCGACACCTTGTCGATTGAACTGGCGAGAAGCTCCGAACGCCTTGCTTCCAGCTCGTTGATTTTACTCAGATCATTTTGCAATAAACCATTTTCAGTACATACGATATGGTTCGTAAGATCCTTCAGACAAAGACTAAGCTGCTTCAATTCCGGCTTAGTGAATCCGTGCTCATAAAGAATTTCTAGTCTCGTGTCCAGATCGAAGGTAAAACAAGAAAATATGATCTCAAACTCGACCTTGTCATGATTTTGCGGGTTATCAATTAAGCTTTGCATATAATAATTCAAGAGCTTCTCGCTTAATTCGGCATCTAGCTCCTTTGGCAAAAAGGAGTTGAAGCTGACTCTTACATCGATATATGGAAAACCACCAAGATCAATGAGTAAAGGAAAGCTCCTGACATTCTTATAGCCATATTGACTCCGCTGATAGGCCCAGATGCTGTCAGTCACTAATTCTTTGTACAGCGATAGCGCGAGCGGCCGGGGACGAATGCCGATTATTTCGGCTGGATTCCAGTCCGGCATGACACCATAGACCGTTTTGTGTCCATAAAGGTAGGGCTGCCTCGCTTGACCTTGTCCTACTTTGTCATAGATCCGTTTTAGTATCGCAAATTGTTGATCAAGGCTTGCTAATTCGCAGGTTAATAACAAAGGCCGAACCTGAAAGAGATACAGCTTGCCTGCCTTGTCCACTGCAAACTCAATATCGAGCCTAGGTGTCCCGAATATTTGCTCTAGTTCATCCATCAAATCTATAACTTGACCCAGTGTCCTCCCCGCAGGCAGCGGCGACCCTCTGAAATAATGATAGGTTTTGAGATGATTGGTCGTACCCGAGGTGACAGCATCGGTCGCACCGCTCACGTCATCATAGTTGATCACGATATAATTGCCGCCATTATTAGGATTTACTCCAAAAGCAACCCCGCTGATTGCGACATCTGGAAGCATCGGTTGTATGAATACATGATGGACCGGATCTTCATCTTGATAGGATGCCAGCACCCTGTTAACTGCCTGTATGACTTCGCTCTCTCCATTTACGTTAAGAACCGAATCATAGCATCCTGCATAGGAAGCGGTAGTCCCATCCTCCCAGGCCGCACTGCTTCGTACAATTAGTGGCGCCCCCGACCATGAAAGCTGCTTCAGACTTTCTAAAACCTCAGATTGCTGATAACGCCACTCATATGCAGTAAATTGAAGCTGGGGTAGAACGATTGCACACTTGACTAGTCTCTCAAGCCTCTCCAACGTTTCTGATTTTGTACCAAATAGGATCAATCCACTCTCACCCAGCTCCCCTAGCGCACGGCATTTTCCACTTGACGCTCAGACAATAATTGGACTTGATATTCCAATCTGTCGGTGTCGCCAAGCTCATGCTCTTCTGCGAGTAATTTCATGCATAGACGATGCACCATCGTACGAATAATGGCAGGGTTCTCTAAGAACTCTCCATATTGCTTCTCGAACTTAAACGGGAATGCCAAGAGCTCCCTCAGATTATCGTAGTTGTAATAGTCGTGTCCGGAATATCCCCATGCCTGGTATTTAATCCGAAGCATGCTCTCAAGCCTGAATTTGTCGAATGAAGACAATAGCTCATCATAAGATTTCGAGATGGTACGAGTATTAAATCCGGAAACAACCTCCGATGATAAGGAGTTCCACCATTTCATGCCGCCAAACGTGCTGTGAAGCAAGCTTTCGTTCCATTCAATGCCCAGATGCTTGCATATCAGCTCAAGAGTAGCCTCCGGCTTTACATGCAAATCCTCTAGCTTCACCAAATACGTCCGATCTGCCCAGCGTGCTGCTACAGGGATGCCGTGGAACAGCGCTTGCAGCTGAAAGCATAGGTTGTAGATACTCGCTTTGCCGGCATGCAATTGGTAGTTCAACGCAGATGCAAACGCTATAACGGGATTGCGAATCATATGAAATAATTTAGCATAGGGAAAAAGCTCAATAAGCTGCTCCGTCTCCGCGACACTCGTTGCGAAGTGAATGCCCCCTTCAATAATGACCGGAAGCTCCGAGGTGAAGTCATAGGCTCTTCCCAGCGCGCAGGATGCCGCAAGCTGTACGGCTTGGTAGAAAAAGGTTCTATCCATCAGATCAGACGTCTCCGTGATTTCCAAAAATTCCTTCTTAAATCGAATTCGTTCAATCGTGAAAATCTGATCTCTGCCTTCCCCTAAGGCGCACATCCCGTTCTGCTTCGGTTCTTCAAGAATGCAGCCCTCGTTGAATTCGTCAGGGAACGTCTGGAATATCGCCTCAACGATTTCCTCCTTGTCCATGCTCCCTTCACTCGGTTTGATCGTTGATTGCCACAGCTTAAAAATTTCCATACCGTTCAACATCGTTAAAATAATATTCGGATGACCGTCCAATAGACTTTTCATCAAATGCGTGCCGCTTCTGCCATAGCAATAAATACTGACCACTTTGTTTAATGAAGCCGCATAGTCTCTCTTCGTGAATGCAGCGCGCTCCATGAGGATGTGAATACGCGTAAGATCTTCCTCAATCCTCAGCCTAGTTTCACTAGAGACTGTAGAACGTTTCGCTCTCCTATAGAGATCACCCGCTTCCAGCAGACGGCCTTGTTTTTCGTATAAAGCTCCAAGCTCCAGCAGTAGGGATACCTTCTGAGGCTCCTGGTACAGCTGCTTTTGCAGCCGCTCCTCCTCATGCTTAAGCAAATGGGGGTTTATCCGAATCAACTTGCCCGTCGAAGTTCTTGGAAGCTTGCTTGTCCAAAAAAACCTTCTCGGCACTTTATAATCGGCCATCTGCTCTCGGCACCATTCCAGCAAGCTGGATTCCTGTAATGACTCCTGCAGCTCGACATGAGCTTCAATAATCTCGTTGTCCTCTGACAAACAGACCAGCGCATCTCGGATTTTGGGGTGATGCTTCAGCTTAAGCTCGATCTCCTGGAGGTTCACTTTAAGTCCGCCGATAATCTTAATACTGTCAGTTCGCCCAGCTAAATATAAAAGCTGCTCCTCGTTTATGGAGCCCGTATCCGATGTATTGAACCATCCCTCGCTCCATCTTTCGTTCACGATGCGAGGCAGATAGGGAGATTCCGGCAATGCCGCCAGCACTTCATTGTTCTTAATCCGCAAGCTTACTCCCGGCAGTAGGCGACCAACACTCTCCGGATTTTTGCCATCCCAGTCCATGGTTAGCACGCCAGTCTCGCTCGTCCCGTATTGCTGGCCGATCCTGACTCCAAATCTATCGTGAAAAGCTTGATACACCTCTAGAGAGAGCGCTTCCCCTGCGGAAATAGCATGCTTAAGCTCAGGGAGCGACTCCGTCCCGGGCACCTGTCCTAATAATTTATAGTGGAATGGCACGCCATACATCACCGAAATTTTTTCCTCCCGAAGTGTCTGAAGGATGGATTGGCTTTGGTGACTTCGCGGAAAATATAAGCAAGCCCCTGTGAATAACGTCAGCAGCAATCCATTAAGCAAACCAAATGTATGCGTAAGCGGAGACAAGGCCAACACACGATCATCGCGTGATAGTAAAGGTTCAGCTGTCAATTTATGCAAATCGCCAAGAATCGCTTCTGCTGTTCTACCGATTGCTTTCGGCTTGCCCGTAGAGCCTGATGTGAACAATTGAAGCACGTTTTCGGGCTCGCAGTCCTTACTATGCTGGAGCTTCACGATTTCGAAGGAAACTTCTTCAGTAAAGCTTGCTAGCGGATGACTCTGATCGGCTGAGCAAATATGATAGTGTGGACCATATTCCTGGAGCAGCGCCTCGGTTTCCGTCCGTTTCAAACGGCTGTCCAGCAGCATCGCCTGAGCCCCTTGCTTCCATATGGCAAATAATAAATAAACAAAGGTCAGGGAGCTTTTGACTTGCAGTGCAATGAGATCCCCTTCCTTAACGCCTGCTTCCGACAGCCGCAGCCGTCCACTTTCGATTTCCTCGAAAAGCTGTCCATACGTTACGGAAGAAGAAAATTTCATGGCCAATCGAGAGGGCTCTGCTGTGTTTGAAATCAACGCCTGATAGAATGCTTGCTTATTGACTGAGCTTAATAGCATGGCAGCCTCCTCCGAATTCATAATCGTAGATAATAACCGGGGTGGCTACTTCTCTTTTTTTCAATTGATCGACGGCTATAACCAAATCCACTAGCCCTTGATTGCCGGCAAACGGTCGTACAGGCAGCTCGGTACCTAAAGGCTCAGTCAAGCTTTCGACTGCTTCAATATAGATATAAGGCTCCTCGTCAGTATCTGAAAAAACATCTCCCTCGACGCTCTCTAGTAAGAGAGAGATGGCATGATCGCATGATCGCAAAGACGGCTCTGAAGGAGCAAGCTCCGCAAGCAGTTCGTCAGAGCGGCTGCTTTGCAGCTCCACACCAATGACCAGTACCTGCTCAACATCTGGTTGATCCATGTAGATAGCAGCTAGATCGAGCAAGGAGACAAGTCCATTCCCGAAGTGGCTGATCGCTGATATCATACCGGTAAAGCCAAATGGTTTGGAAGCGTAGCCAAGAATAGAATTAGGAACAGATTGATAGAACAATAAAGGATTATGGACTTTGCCTTGCAGCAAATTCTGACTTGCCCGATCTGCAGTAGCCGTATCGCCAAATGCACTGCCGAGTAGAATCGCCAGCTTCTGATGCGAGCGAATCATCCCCGAATCCACATGTTTTTTCAAAATCTGATACACCATGGGATTGAAGGCGGATTCAATAAATCCGGGGACGGGTTCTATGTCAATCGACCGGCTTGGTTCTTCCGCCGCTCTAAGCATATCCGAGTAATCAGCAAGACCTTCGATGGAATGCCCCCATGGACCTAAGCATTCAGTCGCTGTCACCTTCAGCATAAATTATCCCCCCTCCACCCATTTTTGTAGAACAATCGCCGTATTGTTGCCTCCGAAGGATGCATTTAAATTAATAATCTTGTTCAGTTGATTCTTCCTTGGAGAATTCGGTACATAGTCCAAGTCACAATGGGGATCCTGCTGTTCATAGCCCACTGTGGGCGGAATCGTATTGTGCTTCATCGCCAAGATAGAAAGAGCCGTCTCAACCGCTCCAGTGCCTTCCAGAATATGTCCCGTCATCGTCTTCGTCGATGAGATCGGTGTATCATAAGCCTTTGCACCAAATGCTTGCTTGATCGCCGCCGTTTCTGCACGGTCATTAAGAGGAGTCCCCGTTCCATGAGCATGAATATAATCTATTTCTTCCTTTTGAATAGAGGCTGCGGCCAATGCCCTCTCAATGGCAAGTGCCATGCCGGTTCCATCAGGGTGAGGCTGGCACACATGGAAGGCATCGCAGGATAACCCCCAGCCAAGTATTTCGGCCAAAATCGTAGCTCCGCGCTTCTGGGCATGCTCCAGACTTTCGAGCAGAAGCATAGCGCCGCCATCCCCGAGCAGCATGCCTGATCGATTGGACGAAAATGCCCTTACGCGACCGTCCGAAGCAAAGGTGCGGCCTGAATTAAACTTCGCAAACATCTCCTCCGTTACAAGAGAATATCCGCCGCAAAGTGCTGTTTCCGATTGTCCTCTATTAATAATCTCGTAAGCGACGCCTATTGCGTTGCTGGATGCAATACAAGCATTGTTTAAACTTATTTTTTTTCTGTGGCCCTTAACTCGGTACAGGTCAGCTAATACCTTCAAATGGTAGGATGGCAGAAATTCCGATATCGGTATAACTGATTGTTGACCGGAGGACTTCAACCTCCAGTACTGTTGAAGCGCATTGTAATCGCCTTGCAGGCCGAGTACGATGGACGATTCCGATAAATCATTTATGCCGGAGGAAGCAACGGCCTCCTCGGCCAAGCGTAACCCCAGTTCGAGCAGGCTTCCCTTGAAATCGGATTCGGCTGCGAAAGCAGACCGGAAAGGTGTGCTATCGAAGCGTGTAACCGGCCTAAAAAGATGCTCTCCCGCCAGTACGCTCCTCTTAACAGCTTCTTCTCCAAATCCGTTTGGAACCATTATACCGATTCCCGTTACCACTACCCGATTTCTCATCGCGCACCCCTTTCTCACATCATGTTTGTATGCCTCTCAATCATTACTCCCTTCTCCTGAATGAGCCGGTAAATGGATGTGATAGAGTCGAAGCGCTCGTAGTCCTCGTCTTCAAGCTGCAAACAGATTTGATTGCGATGCTCAAGCATATCGAGAAACCATATGAGGCATAAAGAGTCCATCATAATAAGTGAATCATCGTTCATCTCATCTGGCCTTGAGACGAACAACTGATTCTCTAGCAGTAGACTTTTGATTGCCTCCTTGCTAATCAGCGGACTCTCACTCATACAGCATTGACTCGCTCATGCAGAGTGCCAATCAGTTGTCCGACGGTATACCCGCCAATTTGAATGAGCTCGCTATCGGCTATAGTCAAGCCGAACTGCGTCTCTATTCTGGCAGCAAGCTCGATAATTTGAATAGAGTCCAGCTCAAGCCCGTTGTCCCCAAGTGGCATTGTCTCGTCAACCTCGCCTTGATTCATCTGTATATTCATCTGCCTGGTGATCATATTCATCACTTCATCGAACATTTGTTGTCTGTTCATCCTATCGTGGTCCCCTTCCTCATCCATAAATGGCTGGGTCGATTTGGTATTCATTCGGATCATATCTGGATTAAAATATTCAATGAGATGCACGCCGCTTTCCTGAAATGGAGGAAAAGTCATCTTATATTCCTTGAATGGAACCCGGCGATGCTCTTGAAATCGAAGGCGATATGGTTGATCAAATAAATCCACGGCCTCGGCTGTAAGCCGCCAGCCATACTGAACCATACTTCGAATATCACGAGTATGGCTTACTCTGAGCACATGACCGATTCCCTCCTTCTTACTCATAATCTGCTCCAGCAGCGTAGAGGGAACGTAGGCCGGATCAATTAAAACGATGTTCTGCGATACATAACGTTTATCCCTCTCCGTAATCAGGAACGACTCGCGCAAGATCTTCCCTCCGGATACATGAGATTGACTCGCAACAATAGGCCGCAGCCGATCCATCGTTATAACCTCGAGCAAATCCGTAGTACGGCTGTTTGAGGTCACAAGCATTTGCAAGATAATCCACTTCAATTGATTTTGGTCTTCCAAATTGTATTCACCTCCTTTCGTTACTCGTTAATAGCTGAAATCACATAATGTATCCACATTTTAAGGTTCTGTTGTAGGTGTGAGCGGTTCGTGGTATTTTTAATGCAAAGACGGAAAGATCAAAGATTAATAGGAGCGATCAAACATGGTGCAAAGAGTAAAACGATTTTTATCTGCGTCCGATTTTTTCGGCAACAAGTTTATTCGCGTCATTCTGATATCCAGTCTGTTTCTGCAAATTGGCGTCTGGATGCGTAACTTTGCCATTCTACTGTTCGTTATGGAAATGACGAATAACGATACCGTTGCCGTGTCACTGCTCTATGTGGCCGAATTTGCACCGATTCTCATCTTCTCTGTCATCGGCGGAACGTTTGCGGATCGTTGGAAACCTAAAAAAACCATGATTTACTGTGATTTGCTCAGTGCCCTATCGCTGCTGGCCATCCTGGCGGCCTTAATCGCAGGCTCATGGAAAGCAATATTCTTCACGACGCTGCTATCCGCGGTTCTATCGCAATTCTCGCAGCCCTCCGGAATGAAACTATTTAAGCAGCATGTGCCGGAGGAGCATATTCAGACAGGCATGGCGATGTACCAAACGTTGATTAGCATCTTTGTGGTCATAGGCCCGGTATTTGGAACTTTCGTTTATAGCGCATACGGCATTAACGTTTCCCTCGCATTAGTAGCCATCGCATTTGTTTTGTCGGCCATCACTTTAACCTTGCTGCCACCAGACAAGCAGGACAAAACCGGGAACAAAAGGGATTCCTTCTGGCTTGAATTACGCGGCGGCTTTACATATGTATTTCAAAATCCGGCACTTCGTTTGCTTGGCATCGCTTACGGCCTAGGAGGACTTGCGGTCGGTATCATTCAGCCGCTCGGCATTTTCATCGTCGTTGATCAGCTGCAATTGGATAAAGAATATTATCAGTGGTTTGCCAGTACCAATGTTGTAGCAACCATTGCTGGAGGTTTGCTCGTTGTAGGAATCTCGAAGCTTGTACCCTCTCAGAAAATTTTAGCCATCGGCAATCTCTTCAGCGCCTTCTCCGTGATCGGCATGGGATTTTCAACCCTTCTCTCCTTATCTCTGGCGATGCAGTTCATTCGCGGTTTTGTCCTCCCCTTCATACAAGTGGGAATTAACTCCATTGTCATGAAAACGACGGATGAAGCTTATGTCGGAAGAGTTAACGGAGCTTTTGGCCCGATCTTCATGGGCTCCATGGTACTCATGACCATGGTTTCCGGATGGCTTAGCACGTTCCTGCCATTAGCCTTCATGTACCTATGCTCAGGCATTGCGTTTATTGTCTCCACAGTTGTCATCTCTCTGATGTTTCGTTTGAAGCTTCAGATCAACCCAATTGCCGATATCGCTAGCAATAATCAACAAAAAACCCAATCCATGTAACGACTATACCGTTTCGGCCCATTCTAATGATATTATCTATATTTTACGGATTAACATTTATTAGATTGAGAGGATTCACCTTTTTTCAGCCTTTACCATTTTTTAATAATAGCTCTGTTCCCCTTTGATATTGGGCTGTTCACAGGTGTTTCCTTGCACAAATCAAACAGACCCATGCTCTACTGCATGTTCTGAACGGCTACATTCATGTTTAATGCGATCTATAAAAAACATAAAAAGGCTATCGAGATGTCCTCGATAGCCTTTAGCATTCGCTAGTTAGTCTTTAACCGATCATTTTTAATAAAGAGGTTAGCCTATATTTTTCAAATAAAATTTCTGCTGATTCCAAATTCACCTTCCATAAACACTCTTCGAGGGAGCATTCAATTGGAACCTCAATGTTAATTCTCGCAAGCGTTCTTGAAAGATGCAACATCTCTAAATCAGACTCGATTTTCGCTTTTACACTTTTCGGTAAATGGTTTAAATTACTTAATATACCGTCGATTGACTCGTATTCGCTCAGTAATTTAAGTGCGGTTTTTTCCCCTATTCCCTTTACTCCGGGGTAATTATCACTTGTATCCCCTGTAAGACCCTTCATCTCGATGACCTGAAAAGGATAAATACCTTTATCAGCTTTCAGAAAATCTAAATCATAAACAGCATAGTTGGATCTGCCCTTCTTCATGATGACTACATGAATGCGCTCAGATACCAACTGGAGCATGTCTTGATCCCCAGTGAGGATATATACGTGGCCTAACTGACTTAGCTTTTGAGACACGGTACCTATGCAATCATCCGCTTCATAGCCTTCAATACCGATATTCGGAATTTCAAGAGCTGCTACAATATCCTTAACCAAAGAAAACTGCGGTACTAAGTCTTCAGGAGCTTCTGGTCGGTTAGCTTTATAACCAGAGTAAAGGTCCGTTCGAAATGTCTTCCTTCCCATATCCCAGCAGCAAACCACATGGGTAGGTTGGAATTGGTTGATTGCGTCAAAAAGGTATTGTAAGAACCCATATATTGCGTTTGTTGGGGTCCCGTCTTCAATGCGCCTAGGACTATACGACTGAGCAAAGAATGCTCTAAAAAGAAGAGCCATTCCATCCACTATAAGAATCTTATTTTCATTCATAATAAAAAGCCCTTCCCTAGTTGAATACGACCTGTACATATTGTATCATAGAGCACTCTTATTAGAAGGGTTCTTCTATGTTATTGAACGTTGCTGCACACGTGCTTCGCCGCGAATAAAACGGCCAATGCGCTCCGCTGCCTCAAGCAGCCGCGCCTCATCAACCACAAGCGCCAGACGCACATAACCTTCACCCTCGCTGCCGAATGCTTCGCCTGGAATGACCGCTACGCCCGTCTGTTCGAGCAGTTCACGGGCAATCAGACGCGACGTCCAAGGCCCATCCGGATGCGTCCACTCCATAGCTGGCAGCGCTGCCCAAATAAACATCGTCGCTTTAGGCTTCTCCACCTGCCAGCCTCTCGCACCAAGAGCGTCGATGAAAACATCGCGGCGGCGCTCATACAGCTGCCCCACTTTAGGAGGAGCCGCCTTGGACATCGCTTCTTTCAACGCCGCAACGCCCGCCTCCTGCACGACGGCAAAGATGCCGTAATCAATATTTTCCTTTAGTTCGCGCAGCGCGCCAACCGCTTCCCGATTGCCTGTCACAAAGCCGATGCGGCAGCCAGCCATATTGAAGCTCTTCGATAAGGAATGAATTTCAATTGCGCGCTCCATCGCCCCACCAGCGGCAAGAATGCTGGGCGGCTCAAAGCCGTCAAACGCCATTTCAGAATAGGCGGCATCGTTTATAACGAGCACGTCATATTTACGAGCTTTGTCCAGCACCTTGTCAAATAGCGACATATCCGCTACAGCAGATACCGGATTCCCTGGATAGTTGAGCAAAATAAACCGGGCACGCCGCCACTCCTCTTCCGTGATGGCCTCCACATCAGGCAAGAATCCGCCCGCCGCCGTCAGCGGATAAAAAATCGGCTTTACACCGGCAATTGCAAGCGAGCCTGCATAAATCGGATAACCCGGATTCGGCAGCAGAACCTCGTCCTCCGCGTTGCAGATCGCCATCGCCAAATGAGCCAGTCCATCCTGCGAGCCCATTAAAGAAAGCATTTCCGCATCCGCATCTACCTGCACGCCAAAGCGAAATGCCATCCATTCCGCTGCCGTTTTGCGAAAAGCATCACTGCCCCTCGTGCCCATATAGCCATATTGATCTGGGCGAAGCGCAGCAGCGCCGAGAGCTTGCATGACGGCCTCTGAAGGCGGCTTGTCCGGACTGCCGATATCTAAATCAATCACATCCATGCCTGAAGCTCTAGCCTGCTTCTTCCACTGAATGACCTCGGCAAAAATAGAAGAGCCCAGCTCATCCAGCCGATTGGAACGCCACTTTCCTGTTGTCATCCTGCCCTCACCCATTCCATTCCTGTTCATATTGCTCTTCTTTAAAGCCAACCGTCGCTTTCGTGCCATCTGTCGCAATCGGGCGTTTAATCAGCATGCCATTTGAAGCCAGCAGAGCAAGCTGCTCCTCCTCGCTCATGGAAGCTAGCTTGTCCTTCAGCCCAAGCTCGCGATATACGTCTCCAGAGGTGTTAAAAAACTTCTTCAGCGCAAGTCCGCTGAGCTTGACCAGCTCTTTAAGCTGCTCAGCTGTAGGTGTCTCCTCCACAATATGCTTCAGCTCCAGCTGATTGCCTTTCGCCTGCAGTGATTTCACCGCATTGCGGCATGTTCCGCATTTGGGATATTGATAGACGGTTATCGTCCCCGCTTGCCATGTATTTGCACTCATAGTCGGTTCTCCTCCTTCCGGCTTGCATCCTTACTTTTGCTCCAGCAATTGCTCCAGCAGCTTGAGCTGCTCTGGCAGCTCGGCGCGCCACTCCATCCATTGACCCGTCATCGGGTGCGTCAGGCCCAGCATCTCCGCATGCAGAGCTTGCCTGCCAGCTGCTTCCTCCCACGCTGCGCATAGTTCCTCCGCTTCTGGCGGCAGTCCGTACATGGCATCGCCTATCAACGGGCAGCCGATATATTTCATATGCACGCGAATTTGGTGCGTGCGTCCTGTTTCCAGCCGCAGACGAACAAGGGATGCAGCGCCATCCCCATACTCCGCCGCAACCTCATAATGCGTGACCGAGGGATAGCCAGCCGGCGTCACAATCCGGACATGCGGCGAATCTGGATCACGGTTAATCGGCTCATTAATCGTACCTGCCTGCTCGGAAGGAACACCATATACGAAAGCCGCATAACGCTTCGTAATGGCATCTGCCTGGAGCTGGTCGGATAATTGCTGGTGAATATACGGGCTCTTCGCAACGACAACAAGCCCTGAGGTATCCTCATCCAAGCGATTTACCGGGCGGAAGCGCACCCTTTCGCCACGTTCCCGCCAATGATGCACAACGCCATTTGCCAGCGTCCCCGTGTAATGCCCATGCGTTGGATGCACGACAATGCCCGGCGGCTTATTGAGAATGAGCAAATGCTCATCCTCAAACACAATTTGGAGCGGGATTAGCTCCGGCAAAATATCTTCCGATATCTCTTTCTCCATCCGAATGCGAATGATATCCTCTTCCGCAACAGTCGCGGTCGTATAGACACGCTGCTCATTGACCGTAATGCCATGTTCCGTCAGCTTGACTCGCGACAGCAGGCTGCGCGATACGCCAAGCCTTCGCTCCACTATGGCGCGTACGGACTTCCCCGCATCCTCCGCCCTCACGACGACAATCAGCGGCTTATAATAATTAGCATCCATATCCATTATTCCATCGGTATTCATCAAATCGCCCGCATCCATTATTTTTTCCGTTTCCGGAACACTTCCTTGCTTCTAATATATTCGGTATCCGGAACGCCGAGCTTGGCGTTCGCTACACGCGCGGCTGCAAAAAAGAAATCCGAAAGGCGATTCAAATATTTCGTCACCTCTGGGTTAGCTGGATGATCCGCAGCCAGCGTCACGACACGGCGCTCGGCCCGGCGGCAAACGGTGCGACAAACATGCAGCAGTGACGACAGCGGACTTCCCCCAGGCAAAATAAACCGAGTAATTTCCGGCGCCTCCGTAATATATACATCAATAACCTGCTCCAGCCGCTCTGCCGGTTCCGGCGTCACTTTAAGCGGTGCTCCCGGCCTCGCATAAGCAAGGTCAGATCCGCAATCGAACAGCTCCTGCTGAATATCGACCAGCAGTGCTGCCATCTCTGCTAGCTGCTCATGCTGTGCAGCTTCTGCAGCCGCCTGCCCAACGAAGCAGTTCAGCTCATCAATCGTGCCATAGGCTTCTACCCGAATATCATCCTTGCGGACACGTCCGCCAATTAAGGCCGTTTCTCCACTATCTCCCGTACGCGTATATAATCTCATGGCTCAACCTTGCCCCTTTCATTACACTGCCGTCTGTTTTTAAAAAGCTACTATACACTATACCATAAACGGCCACTCCTGCCGAAGCATTCCCGGAGAATCTGCCCGTGTGCGGCACAAAAAAGCGGCATTCCAGCTCGAACTGGAACACCGCCTATCGTTCAAAAATTTCCATATAAAAAGCTTCAGAACGCTGCTCTTCGGATTTCCCGTTTATCCCTGCCTCAGCTTATGGACAAAGCCGCCAATGCGATCGAGCGCTTCAGCCAAGTTCGAAACAGAGGTTGCATAGGAACAGCGCAAATGCCCTTCGCCGCCAAGGCCAAACACATCGCCCGGAACAGCTGCTACGCCGCCTTCCTCAAGCAGGCGTTCGGCAAATTTTTCGGATGTAAGCCCCGTCGCCTTAACTGAAGGAAATGCATAAAACGCCCCCTCCGGCTCATGGCATTCCAGCCCGATATCACGGAAGCCCTTCACAACAAGGCGGCGACGCTGATTGTAAGCATCAACCATCCGGTCTTTCTCTTCCAAGCCTCTGGTCAACGCTTCTACACCAGCATATTGTGCCATTGCCGGAGCACACATGACCGTATATTGGTGAATTTTCAGCATCGCGGCAATGAGATCCGGATGTCCGCAAGCATAGCCAAGCCGCCAGCCCGTCATCGCAAATGCCTTCGAGAAGCCGCTGACGAGAATAGTACGATCCCGCATGCCCGGCATCGCCGAGAAGCTGCAATGCTTTGTTCCATAAGTAAGCTCGGCATAAATTTCATCTGAAATGACAATCAGATCATTATCCTCGACCACCTTGGCAATCGGGAGCCAATCCTCATAAGTCATAATGCCGCCAGTCGGATTGCTCGGGTAACATAAAATAAGCACCTTGGAGCGCGGCGTAATAACCGCTTCCAGCGACTCAGCCGTAAGCTTGAATTTGTCTTTGGCGAACGTCTCAATGCCAACGGGAACACCGCCGCCCAGCGCAGTTATAGGAGAATAGGAAATATAGCAAGGTTCAGGAATTAAAATTTCATCACCTGGCACAATGAGTGCCCGCAGCGCCAAATCAATGGCTTCACTGCCGCCAACAGTTACGAGAATTTCATTTGCCGGATCATACGGCGTCTGGAATTGGTCATTTAAATATTGGCCGATCGCTTCGCGCAGGGCAGGCAGGCCCGCATTGGACGTATACTGCGTCTTGCCTCGTTCCAGCGAATAAACTGCCGCTTCACGAACATGCCATGGCGTAATAAAATCCGGCTCGCCAACGCCAAGAGTAATAACATCTTTACGTGTATTAACCAAATCAAAAAAACGGCGAATACCCGATGGTTTAATATTTTGGACAGAAGGGGTCAAATAGTCGGTCATCGCTTGACGCTTCACCTTCGTCCGTACCAGCTCTTCCTCTTCTTTAATCATCACATTCACCTCTTACGGCGAAATCATCAAACGATCGTCACCCTCATGCTCCTCGAAGATAATTCCATCCTGTTTATATTTTTTCAAAATAAAGTTTGTCTTTGTCGATAATACAGCATCGATTGGAGACAGCTTATTCGATACGAAGGAGGCAACCTCCTTCAAGTTTTTACCCTCAATCTCGACAAGCAGATCATAGGCTCCGGACATCAAATAAACGGATTTCACTTCCGGATATAAGTAAATGCGCTCGGCAATGCCTTCGAAGCCGCGTCCGCGCTCAGGTGTAATTTGCACCTCAATCAGCGCCGTTACCTTCTCGTCATCCACCTTGCTCCAGTTCACGATAGTCGCGTATTTGACAATAATATGATTATGTTCAAGCTCGGCTATTGCCTGCTTTACTTCCTCAGCGGGAGCACCTAGCAAAGTGGCGATTAAATCGGCATCACGTCTGGCGTCTTCCTTGAGCAGCTCCAATACTTTGAGTTGCAATTCGTTCATCATATACTCCTTCCAGCAAACCTGAAGTTATTAACCTTCATATTACAACGAATCCGGGCTTCCTGCAAAGAAAAAAACAAAAGACCCCGAAGGGTCTTTACATGTAGTAGGGCTGATGGGAATTTTGCTGGTTGTGCTGTTGCTGCTGCTGTGCCATATGGCCGTATTCAGCATGCATCGCCTGCGACTGGCTGCCCATACGCTGCTGCAAAAATTGCGATGTTTTTTGCTGGGTTTGCTGATACTCCTTTATCTGCTTGTCGATCTCCTGTCTAAGAACAGGCGATGCCGTGCTGTACATGTTTTGCGACTGCATCACTTGATACAGTTCACCCTGCATTTTCAGCGTGCTGTTCAGCAGGTTCGTAAACATTTGCCTTATAGACGGACAAGCAGCCTCTGTGGCCCCCGTCGCATATTCACGGGTTACGCGTTTCAAGTCACTAAGTACGGTGTAGGCCAGATCCTCTTCTGGCAAAAACGATTGCGCGTATTGCTGTTGCATCTCTTTTTCCTCCTTATGTCTAGTTGCCGAATGTGCTTACTGCTGGGGCTGGGTCGGCGCCATGCTTTGATGCTGCTGAAGCGTATGCATCAACGTCAGGTAATGCTGTTGATGGGTATTCAGCATTTGGGAGCACACTTGGCGAAGCTGCTGATTGCTTGCCCCGATAGAAACGGCTGTGCATTGCTTGATCAGCAAATCCTCGTTGGACATCGAATCGACTATATACTCGAGTTCTTTCGCCGTCATTGGCTGTAACATCGAATTTCCTCCTTCTGAACTATCGTTTGATTGGATACATGCTTACATGCTCGCAAGCGAATCTCATAGCTCCGCTCGGCTGACAGGATGTCAACTCTTTCGTATTATGGATCAGTCTCCCACTAATTATGTACGGGTGCATCCCCTATTTTTACAATGCCGTCCACTAGGCTTATCTGCGTGCTTGTCCACAACGGCGTTAATCATGCAAAAGTGCCTATCCCCTCTTCGCAAGGTCAATAGGCACTTTCACCTTCAACATACAGCTTACGGAAGACTGAACGGACCTTTAGGGCAAATGAACGGTTTTCACATGATCAAAATGTAAAAATACCGAAGCCCCGCTCGCGGTAGACAGCTCAAGCATGCTTTGATCAATCGCTTTAAGGACGCCCGTTTTATTTGAATTTTCGCCTAAATCGAGTACGACAAATTCACCCATCAGCTTGCGCAGCTGCTGATCGAACGTTCGCGACAAAGTGACTGGAGATGGCCTTAATGGAAACTGCTCAGGAGTCAGCCTGTATGGCGTGACATCGGGGTTGTAGGGAATTAAATATTTCAGATGGTGCAAAGACACCATAACCGTGTGGTAAATCGGGGAATAAAACACGAAATAATCATTCATAACTGTCGTAACGTAGCCATGGATCGATTGATTCCCGGTAATGTACAGCTCGGAAAACATTCCTTTGGCATTCATTAAAATTTTGCGGTAAGAGACCTTTTCATTGTAGGCTTCAAAGGGCAGTTCCGGCACCTCGAATGGGTCATACTTGTGATTGGACAGACGAAGCTGCTGCAAATGAATGAGCGGGACATAAATAAATTGCAAACCCGTATGCAGCACTAAAATATCCTGCCCAAATTCAATCAGCTTGCCACGAATGGAAGCAACTTTTCCCGATATGTCCAGCTCTATTTGCTGGTCAAGCAGCGGATGGCGATTTTTCACAGTATCTCTCTCCTTTCTGCCGACTTTTTTAAAGGAATACCGGGCTTCGGCATCAAGTGCCTGACCCGGTATTTCATTAGCGTCTAATGCGTTGTGCCGTTCTCACAAAACGTTAATTTCTTTTGCCAGAGCGGTTTCCGTTTTTGTTTCCGCTTTTATTGCGGTTTTTGTTTCCTCCGGTGTTCGATCCACCTGTGCGATTTTTATCTCCTCCGTTGTTCGATCCACCTGTACGGTTATTATTCCCTCCGTTGTTCGATCCACCTGTACGGTTATTATTCCCTCCGGAACGGTCACCACGGGAAGTGTTTTGTCCGAGCTGCTTAATTGTTTTAATGTGGAACAATTGAATTTGAACGACTTCACGGTTTACGACCAACAATAAAGATGTGCTGCCAACTTCAGCGATAAAGCCTTCGATTTTCTCCGGACCGCCCCAGTTGATTTGCACAAATTTTTGGTTAAGTGCACGGATAACGCCGATGAAGCTGGAAGCCTGAATATATTGGGGAGTGTGGCCTTTGCTTTTGTCGCTAGGGAAATCCGTAATGCTCTTCACATGGCTCGAGCTCACATAAACAATGCCTTCCTTTGTCCAAAGCACTAGATAGTCATTTTTCACGGCAACTAGCGTACCTTGGAGGGATTCTGGACCACCACGGTTGATTTTTACATATTGTCCAACGAGGCCCTCGAGAAATGTTTTAGTTCCATTGCCTTTCGAGCTTTTGTGTTGGTTGCTTTTGTGTTGGTTGCTTTTGTGTTGGCTGCTTTTGTGTTGGCTGCTTTTGTGTTGGTTGCTTTTATGGTGGTGGTTCATATTGCCCGAGTTTCTATCCTGTTCTCCACTTACATAGTTGCAGCAATAATTCATAATAAAATCCCTCCAAATGTTTAATGTGCCATGCTAGATTTACATGCAATCTTAAACGCTATTCATTCTGTTCCTGCTTGCTCTTATCACCTTGGCCTGAGTAGCGAGCATCCCTCCAGTGCTTGATGCCGTTCATCTGTCATGGGAGACGATTTATAATACATTTATATGTATCCCTCATATAAGAGGTACTAGATTAATAACTATTTATTAAAGGTATAAGCATATAACTAGAAAAGATTCATAGAGTCGCTGCTCCGACAGTAGCAAAATACCCTGCGGCAGAATAAGGTAAATCAGCAAAAGCCTATCTGAGGACGATAGGCGGATCTGCCCGCAGGAGGTGGAAGCCCCATGTCAACCCAAACGCTGCCGATTCGTGAAATTACGATTGAACCTGATCATTTGCAGGAGCTGCAGGAGGATTCCTGGAGCCATACGTTCCAGCCAGTTCAGCTGGATATGAATGGACAATCGAGAGAAGCCACTTTCGGCTTTCGCGGCGGCCATACGAGGAACTATTTTAAAAAATCCTATGAAGTCAGAACGAAAGCCGGTTTGACGCTGCATTGGAACGCCGAGTTTGATGATCCTTCGATGATTCGCAATGCGCTGTCCTTCCAGTTTTTTAATCAGATTGGCGTGCCATCACCGCGTACCCGGCATATTTGGCTCGTCATTAATGGCGCCCCTCAAGGCGTCTATTTAGAGATAGAATCCGTCGATCCCAGATTTTTTCGCAAAAGAGGCATTGGCTGCCGCTCCATTATTTATGCGGTCAACGACAGCGCAAACTTCAGCCTTATTGATCCCATTACGGAGCGAAGGAAGCAATCCCTCTTTGACGGCTATGAGCTTGTATCGGGACTCGCCACCTCCGAGCTGCGGCTAATCCGCTTCGTCAGAGGCATTAACAGCAAGCGCAAAACCCGGCTGCAATGGAGCTCTTGGGCGGAAAAGCATCTTGATGTCGATCAATATTTGCTCTGGCTCGCTGGAGCCGTGCTTACGGGAAACTATGATGGCTTCGATCAAAATTATGCGCTTTATGTGCATGCAAAAACGGGAAAATACCGGATGATGCCTTGGGATTATGAGGGAACATGGGGAAGAAATTGCTACGGCAAGCCGTGTGGAAGTGATCTGGTGCGGATTGAAGGCTACAATACGTTGACGGACAAACTGCTGGCCATTCCGGCCTATAAACGCAAATACCGCTCCATCCTGCTCCGGCTGCTGCAAACAGCATTTACGGAGGAACAGGTGGAGCGGACAGTGAGCGCGATGTACAGCAAGCTGACACCAGCCATTCAAGAGGATTACACAAGAAAAAGCAGCTTTAATACGTATTTGAGCGAGCCAGACTTCATATTGAATTATGTGAAGGAAAGGCGCGCTATTATCAGACACGCTTTAAAAAGCTGGAAGCTCACGCAGAAGACAGCAGATGTAGCCGCCCTTAAAGTTAAAATTCATTAAGGCTTCTTTTTTAAAATAACTCCATGCTGAGGTATCGCTCGCCTGTATCAGGCGCGATGCAGAGCACCCTGCTGCCGACTCCAAGCCGGCGAGCCACCTGAAAAGCCGCCCAAACGGCAGCTCCTGAAGAAGGTCCGAGCAGCAAGCCTTCCTGACGGGCAAGCGCCTTCATCATAGAGATTGCATCGTCATCCGCCGCCTGAATGATTTCATCATAGATGGAAACATTCAGTATAGTGGGCACGAAGCCGGGGCTTGTGCCCACCAGCTTATGCGGCCCAGGCACCCCGCCAGACAAAACGGGCGATCCCATAGGCTCCACAACCGCAATATGCAAATTCGGAAGTGCGGCTTTCAGCGTCTCACCCGTTCCAGTGATGGTGCCGCCCGTTCCTGAACAGGCGACAAAAGCATCAAGCCGTCCTTCCATCTGCTGCAAAATCTCCGTTGCTGTCGTACCGCGATGGGCATCGGGGTTTGCTTTATTTTCAAACTGATTCGGAATAAAGCTGCCTGGAATGTGCTGAGCCAGCTCCTGCGCCTTGGCAATCGCACCAGGCATCCGCTCGGCCGCTGGCGTCAATACCACTTCCGCGCCATAGGCACGAAGCAGCTTAATGCGCTCCTGAGACATATTGTCCGGCATGATTAAAATGAGCTTGTAGCCTTTAGCCGCCGCCCCCATGGCCAGTCCAATGCCCGTGTTGCCGCTTGTTGGTTCTATAATCGTGGAGCCCGGCTTAATTTGGCCGCTAAGCTCTCCAGCTTGAATGAGGGAGGCTGCCGCACGATCCTTAACGCTGCCGCTTGGATTAAAATATTCCAGCTTCACGAAGACATCTCCGCAGCCTTTCTCCGCCAGACGGTTCAGCTTCACAACCGGCGTCTCGCCCACTAAATCAATAATGCTTGATACGATTTTCGGCATAATTGTTAATCCTCCTGCTTCCATGAATCATCATGTCTCTTGCTTTGTCTCTTGTTCCAATAATGGACGCATCATCCACCAGCCAATAATAGGCACCGAGCCGACTACGAACAGCAGCCAGACGACCGCAAGCGGAGAATGATTTTGCGTCAGCACGATCAAATATCCGCTTAGTCCAAGCACCCGTCCAAACGTCAATCCCGCTTCCCGCAAAACGATAAATTCTTCGCGTTCCCCACCGCTGGATTGTGATTCCCCAATTAAATCAAACACCCTTGAAGTCATCGGTATAATGTAGAGCGGCATAAAAATCGACGTCCCAATACCGAATAACAATAAATTTGTAAAATTCACCTCGTAAAACAAAGGCAATATGACCAGTCCATTCATGACCGTCCCGACTAGCATAGCCCGTTTGCGATTGCGCGGGGACAGACGCTTGCCGACCAGCCAAAAGCTGAGTAGCGCAACGAAAGACGTAATGAGCGTAAAACTGCCCAGCTTGGCCTCATTCTGGGTGGCGATATAGACGGTCAAGCCGACTAAAAAAAGAAATACACCTTCCCGTACGCCTTGAGCAACGACAGCTGGCAGCATTCTGCGCCACGGATTGCCGGGAATGACAAGCTGCTGAAAGCCATGCGTCCAACTGTATCGCCTGCCATCCTGCTTACGTTTCTTCAGCCAGAAGCTCAGCACAACCGAAATGGCCAGTATGACAAGCGATGCCGTAAATATAATCTGATAGCCGCGCTCGCCGCTCATTGAGGTAATAAGCAGGCCCGATACCCAAGGCGCCAAAATCCCCGCACCTGACCCAAGCAAGCCTGACCAGCCATTAAAGCGGTCGCGATTGTCCGGCTCGGTAATTTCAAAATAAATGACATCAAATGCGACCCAAAACAAGCCCAGCGCTACGCCATTCAATAGGCCGAGCGGGATAATATAGCTCGTCGCCAGCTTGCCGAGCATGAGCACTGTGAAATAAAAAGCCCCCGACAGCACGATGCCTGTGCGGAGACTGTTCATTTTATTATATTCTTTAACCCATTTTCCCGCCAGCCAAAAGGTAATGCCGCACGTTACATACTGGCACATCGTAAACCAGCCGACCAGCATATAGGAGGAACTGGCTTTCCATAAGTAGATGGGCACGAACGTTCCTGAGAGCGCAAGCGCAATGCCGAATAGCGCTTGAACAGCCAGAAGCAATATCGCCTGACGATCCAATACACCGCCCGTTGGCGCTCTTCCCAGCATGGCTGGGCGGCTAAATGGCCCGAGTGGCATCGACGCTTTCATTCGTGTTTTTGCCCCAGTGCCATTACTAGCACCAGTTCCGAATTCACCTTTGTTCTGTTTCATTTTCGTACCCCTTCCCCGGCAGCCGTCTGCAAAGGCTAGCTTGCTGTCCCGTCCGGCTTGCTGCCCCTGCATTTGTATAGGTGCTATATAAGCTTCCCTACTTGCGTCAGGCACATGCCGCTAATGCTGCTGGCATTTATAGGCTGGAGGTAGAAAAAAACCGGAGCAAGCGCAGTGACCTCGGCAAATCAGGTCAAAACCGCGTTGTCCGGCTGTTTGAGTTTAATCTTCAGAAGCGAGTGCCTTCAGCATTCCTTCTCGGTCATTGCCGCTTAGCTGAGTAGCTGTATGGAAGCATGATGGGCACACATATAACTTGAGCTCAAATGGCGGCTGAAGCAAGGGCTGTCCCAATGCAGGATGCAGCGTTGGCTCGAAAGAGCCTGCTGCTAATGCCATCTTGCCTGCTTCCAGCATATATTCCCGGCAGGAAGGACATTCCGGCGCTTCCTCCTGCTCATTGATGATTTGCTGCACTTTGCCTTGCGCTCCAATCCAGTCGCGGTGCGTTCTGCTGAAGCCGTCATCTGCCTCATCCCAGCCACCGCCTGATTCCTGACCGCTGCCGTCTTCTTGCTCCCACTCTGGCTTTTCTTCCTCATCATCCTCATCACGGTCATTATCGACGCCAAATTGCAGCGTGCGGTAGCCAGCCAACTCATTTTCACAATGTGGACAATGCTTCTCGGGACCTATTTCTTCATCCCATACGATTTCCGTCAAACACCACGGACATACAACTTGCTCTTCCATCCTTGATTGCCCCCCATTTAATTGTTGATTACGTAATAAACCCCGATGCTAAAAAAAACAATGGCTAATGCTAGCAATGTTCCCCATAAATATTTCATGTCGTTCCTCCTGCAATCTAGCTCACGATGGCACCGCCAATGACATACGAAAGTGAAACGGAAATAACCATAGCAATCAAGCCTACAGCCCGGTTGTCGCGCGCAATTTCATCATCGATGCGAAATACCGGCGTTAAAAACTCAAATAGAAAATAAGCGCCAAGCAAAATAAGGAAACCAAATGCGCCCCAAATCATGCTTTGGTAAATGGAATCATTCGCTTCAATCGAAAATCTGAAAATATTGCATATGCCGAAAATTTTCCCGCCCGTCGCCATCGCTACAGCAACGTTGCCGTTTTTAATTTCTTTCCAGCAGTTGTAACGGGTAACAACCTCGAACACCCATAAAAAAACGAGAAGCGAGAGAACCACAATGGATATATAAAGCAGCATTGCCAAATAGGAATTGCCAAGCAGCACATCGACCTCATTGCTCATGCGTTACCCTCCTTTAACTAAATCGCAAAAATCTTTCGGCAGCTGCGGCATAGACGCCGCAGTGCGCCTAGTTAGTTAAGCTCAGCAACCGTAACACCGGCTCCGCCTTCGCCATAGTTGCCCAAGCGGTATTTTTTCACATGGCTGTGCTTGCGCAAATATTGCTGTATGCCTGAACGCAGCACGCCCGTGCCATGCCCGTGAATAATATAAACCTGCCCGATGCCCGAGAGGAAAGATTCATCGAGAAATTGATCAACCTCCATGAGTGCTTCCTCTAAATTCGAGCCTCTGAGGTCAAGCTCCATTTTCACATTTTCATCTCTGGAGCGTTTTACACTAGCTGCCTGCTTAGGCTGCTGCTTCAGCGGGGCAGCTGGCTTAATCAGCTCCATATCGGCAATGGCTACCTTCATCTTCATTATGCCGAGCTGAACGGTCGCATCCGCCCCATGCACCTCGATGATAAGCCCCTTCTGATTCAAGCTGTAGACCATTACCTCGTCACCGGCTTCGATTTTGCGAGCAGCCTTCTGTTGTGCCGCGTTTGAAGGTCGATTTTGCTTCTTGTGCAGCTCAGGCACCGCTTCATCCAGCTTGCGGCGAGCATCAATAAGCTTATGCTCCTTGACTGAAGCGCCTTCCTCCAATGCCAGCTTGCGCAGATCCGAAATAATCTTCTCGGCCTCCAGACGCGCTTTTGCAACTGCCTCGCGCGCTTGCTCCTGAGCCTTCTCGAGCATTTTGTCACGCTGTTCCTCAAACTTGCGCAGCTCCGCCTCATGCCGTCCACGCTGCTTCTCCATATCCTGCCTCAGCGACTGCGCCGTCTGACGTTCGCTTTCTGCATTCAAGCGGTCCGCTTCGAGCGAAGCGATCATATTCTCAACTCGCTGATCCTCTTCGCTGACTTCGCCGCGCGCATGATCGATGATTGTTTTGCTTAGGCCAAGCCGCTCTGCGATCGCAAAGGCATTGCTTCGGCCCGGTACCCCTACAAGCAAGCGGTAGGTTGGGCTGAGTGTGGCAATATCAAATTCCATGCTTGCGTTAATGACCCCTTTGCGATTGTAAGCATACGCTTTAAGCTCGCTGTAGTGGGTCGTTGCAATAATACGGCTGCCCAGGCTATGAATATGCTCCAGCAGCGCAATTGCCAGTGCCGAGCCTTCTGCTGGGTCGGTGCCCGCGCCAAGCTCATCGAGCAGGACAAGGCTTTTCGCCGTCATTGTTTTCAAAATACGAACAATATTAACCAAATGGCTGGAAAACGTACTCAGGCTCTGCTCAATGCTCTGCTCATCACCGATATCGGCATAAATGGCGTCAAACACACAAAGCTGGCTGCCGTCCTCTACCGGAACGAACAAACCGGACATGCTCATCAGGCTGAGCAAACCTACTGTTTTAAGGGAGACGGTTTTACCGCCTGTATTTGGTCCCGTTACGATAATGGCTGTGTATGTATTGCCCAGCTCAACATCAATGGGAACGATTTTGTCCGCCGCAATGAGCGGGTGGCGTCCTCTTTTGATTTTCAGAAAGCCTCGATCATTCATGCGTGGCAGCGTAGCCTTCATCTCATGCCCAAGACGCGCCTTGGCAAAAGCAAAATCCAGCTTGCCGAGCAGCTCTTGATTATACAATAAATCCTCGACATGCTCAGCCGCTTTAGCGGTTAGCATTTGCAAAATTTTCTCGATTTCACGCAGCTCTGCCGCTCTCAGCTCACGCAGCTTATTGTTCATGACAACCGTTGCTTCCGGCTCAATAAATAGCGTAGCGCCTGAGCCGGACTGATCATGCACAATGCCGCCAAAATGCGAGCGATATTCCTGCTTCACTGGAATGACATAACGGTCGCTGCGCAGCGTAATAATGGCGTCCTGGAGCATTTTCTGCACGGAGGAAGAACGAATCATTTGCTCCAGCTTCTCGCGGATGCGCGATTCTCCTCCACGAAGCTCCTTGCGAATCGAAGCGAGCTGGACGCTAGCGCTATCCATAACCTCACCCTGATCGTCAATGCAGTCAAAAATCGCGTCCTCGAGCTCCTTGTGCTCGCTGAGCTGGTCAGACGTTTCATGCAGCAAAGGAATCGGATCATCATCATGCAGATTTTCCAGATGCCGCTTTACCCGCCTAGCCCCTCTCGACGTCGAGGCAATTTCCATCAACTCCACCGGATTCAATGTTCCACCGATACGCGATCTGTGAAGTGAGCTGCTGATGTTGGTAATACCGCCAAATGGCGGATTGCCCTTGAGACGGTCCGCCTTATAAGCCTCGTCCGTCGCCTGCAGCATCAGCTTAACCATCTCCAAATCAGAGCTTGGAGCAAGCTTCTCCGCTTCCTCCTTGCCGAGCGATGTTGCTGCGTGCAAAGTCAATTTATGTATAATTTTGTGAAATTCAAGTGTTGTTAATATTTTACTATCCAAGCGTAACACTCCTCTCGCCCTTATATTATAGCCGAATCAGCGCTTTGATGCACGACATGACGTTACCTTCCATACATGTTCCGGCGAAAACTGGCTACAATACGAAGGAATCAGAATATCCTGCCTGGTTGACGTGCAAAATCAGTTGACTATCACAGGCCGTACTGAAGGGTTTTAAATCATCTAAGGAGGTTGTGTACATGAGCTTTCTAGGGCATGTCGTTCGGTTCATCGTAGCAGCTCTTGTGTTAATGCTTGTGGGCTTGCTTGTGCCACAATTCAGCGTAGGCGGTTTTTGGAGCGCTTTAATGCTGGCTATCGTCATTGCCGTGCTGGGCTGGATTATCGAAGCGATTTTTGGCAAAAAGGTTACACCGTTTGGACGGGGCATCGTCGGCTTCATCGCCAGCGTCGTCGTCATCTGGATCGCCCAATTCATCGTCAGCGGCGTTTCAGTCACTTGGCTCGGTGCCATTCTGGCTGCGCTCGTTATCGGGATTATCGACTTGTTCATTCCCGTCAGCACGCCATATGAAGCCGGACGCTCCGATCACGACCGCCGCAGCAGCGACCATTAATGAATTAATCGCTTTGCGTCATCAGCGGAAGCCACGTGCTTGTCAGCCCTTTCCTGTCGCTCCTTGAGTGATGGGCAAGGGCTTTTTCATCAAGCCATTCAACAATTTGTCACCTTCTGATGCTGTCAGTTTGGGAAAATTGGGTTACAATAATAGCGATGCGAAAAAAAATTCCGAATTATAAAGCGTGTAAGCAGAAAGGGAGCCGAACAAGATGAAAAAGTGGATTTTTCTTGCTGCCGTGATGTGCCTTGTTGCAATCATTGCCGCATGCGGGACAAGCGGGGGAGCAAGCGAAGCGGGCGGCGTTATAGATACAGATGCCAGTGCCGCCGAAGTCATTGTCAAAGCAAAGAGCTGGGAATTTGAGCAAACCGAATATAAGATCAAGCAGGGCGAGGCCGTTAACCTTAAGCTTGAATCAACGGATGGCGTCCATGGCATCCAAGTTACCAAAACCGATATTACGATTCCAAACAATAAATCCAAAACCATTTCGCTAAAAGCTGGCGAATACACAATCGTATGCAACGTGCCGTGTGGTACAGGCCATACTAAAATGCAAGCGAAGCTTATTGTTGAATAAATGGATTTGAATTGGGGCTTCTTGAATCCCGCAACCAGCCGCCAGTGCTCACCTTTGTGTGAACACTGGCGGTTTTATTGTTTTTGCTTGAAAAAAATAGTAATCAGACATGAGCAAAAGAACAAGCCACAGCCATGGATGAAATGATAAAGTCTTGGGCTGGCGCCGAATTTGATGCACGCATAAAACATGGCGATGTGTTTATGATTTTTCCGATAATGGACTGAAATATCATTTTTCTTTTGCTGCTCTTTAAGAAAAATTGATAACTGCCGCACTTTCGCTTCCCGCTTCCCTTTGATAAGATGGTCATGATAGCTAAAAGTTAGCGCTTACGATTTTTTCTTGCAAAAGCCGAAGGGAGTGATACGATGAGCCTTTTAAATGGGCGTGTGGCAATGGTAAGCGGCGCAGGCAGCGGGCTCGGAAGAGCCGCTTCTCTATCGTTCGCAAAAGAAGGCGCAGAGGTCGTACTGCTTGGCCGTCGTTTGAACAAGCTCGAAGAAACCTTTGAGGCGATAAAGAAAGCTACCGGACGGGAAGCGCTTGTTATACCTACGGATATCACCAACGAACAGCAAATAAAGCAAGCGGTAACTCTAGCTGTCGACAAATGGGGTAAAATTGACATTTTACTCAATAATGCCGCTGTGCTGGAGTCTGGCCATGTCATTGAGCTGACTTCAGAAAACTGGCATACGCAGGTCGCTACCAATTTGACAGGACCCTTTTATTTATCCAGA
Organism: Paenibacillus sp. FSL H8-0537; assembly: GCF_038051995.1. Lineage (NCBI taxonomy): Bacteria > Bacillati > Bacillota > Bacilli > Caryophanales > Paenibacillaceae > Paenibacillus > Paenibacillus sp. FSL H8-0537. Next base: position 5,004,750 of record NZ_CP150290.1, read on the forward strand.
GCTGTCATTCCCTTTATGCGCAAAGAACGCTATGGACGCATCATTAATATTACGTCGGGCCTTTCCTGGAACGGTGCCGGAGGATATGGCGCCTACAGTGCAGCCAAAGCTGGCCTTGAGTCGCTAACCCGGACTCTAGCTGATGAAGAACATGAATATGGCATTCTCATTAATTTATACAACCCTGGCACGCTTCGCACCGAAATGCATGCCACGGGCAAGGACCCGGCAGTTGTCACACCCGATTTGCTGCGGCTCGCAAGCCTGCCTCGCGGCGGGCCAACAGGCAGTACGGTCAGCTATGGTTAATTAGGTGAGACGCTATTAATAAAAATCCCATGAAAGAAGCACGGGCAATGGCTCGCTGCTTCTTTCATGGGATTTTTTTGCGCCTACGCAGCGCGATATGCAAAAAAATCCGTTTATCTTAGCTTTTCCGGCACACCGGGCTGGATAAACGGATCATTTGTCATAGGCTAGCTTTGCTCGATTAGCTCAATCCATTCATTGTATTCGTTTTGCAGCAAGGAGTACTCATGTGCCAGCTTGCCGTGCTCGATAGAAAGCTTCTCATGCTCTGCTCTGAGCTGCTCCGTCGATTGAACGGCCTCAGACCATTCCAGTTCAAGCTGCTGCCTGCGTTGATCAACTTGCTCGCTCTGCTGGACTGCCGCAGCGGCTTGCGCCAAAGCTGCCTCCAGCTGCTCCTTCAAATGCCCCTCGCCAGCTTGCCGCTCGGACTCCGCCGCAACCATACGGTTAATTTCATCTGTCAATTGCTCGGAGTGCTTGCGCTCTTGCTCCATTTGCTCATCCAGTTCCTGCTGTTTATGAAGTAAAGCCTCGAGCTGCTGAGCTGCAATTCGCTCTCGTGCCGCAATCAATTCAAGCTGCTCTGTAAGCTCCTGCTCATGCCTTGCCAGCTGTCCCAGCCTTTCGTCCATCTCCAGCTCATGGAACTCTGCCTGTTCTACTTTTGCCTGAAGCTCCTCCAGCTTGCTTTGCCAAGCAGCCTGTTCATCCTTGCGGTGCTGCTGCGCTCTCAGCTCCTGTTCACGGTAAAGCTCGTCGAACTGCTGCTTCTGCTGCTCTATTAGACTAGCATATTCAGCTTGCTTCTCGTGAAGCTGCTTCCTTAACTCCGAGCAATCACGTTCCAGCTGCTCTGACTGCTCCAGTTGTTCAAGCTTCAACAACTCCAGCTGATCGGCAAAATCCTGCTTGAGCTGGCTCGCAACCTCATCGCGCTGCTGTTCCAGCATAGCAAGCTGCCGCTGATGCTCCTGTGCAAGCTCTGCTTGAACAGCTTCACTTTCCCGCTGCTTGGCTTCGAGCGCTTGTTCCTGCTCACGAAGCTTGAGCGTAAGCTCTGCCTGAGCAGCATCGCCCTCACGCTTCCTTGCCTCCAGTGCTTGCTGCTGCTCACGAAGCTGCAGCTCAAGCGCTTCACGCTCTTCTTCAAGCTGGATTTCGAACTCCAGCTGTTTTTCTTCCGCATTGTTTTTCCATTCTTCATGAAGCCGCGCTTGGGCCTCAAGCTGCTGTTCAAATGCCATAAGCCGCTCTCGATACTGCTGCTCCTGCTCACTTCTAGCCTGCTCATAGTGAGCTTGACGATCTTGCTGCAGCTGCTGAAGCTTGCTGAGCTCTTCCTCCAGCTCCATAACACGCAATTCAGCCTCATCCGCTTTAGCCGCTTCATTCGCCAAATATTTAGCCTGCTCAGCGATTTGCGCTTCTGCTTCCTTTAATCGATTGCCTAGCTGCGCACGCGTCTCGGCATGCTGCTCATTTATGACATGCAGCTCGTCCAACTGCTGGCGAATTTCGCCAAGCTCCGCGTCACGCTCCAGGCGCTCTTGCTCTAGAACTGCAAGGGAGGAGCGCAATGCTTCTTCCTGTTCCATAGCCTGCAACAAGTGGTCATCTGCCACGGTAATACGCTGTTCAAGCGCAGCTTTTTCCTTGGCAGCTTTCTCTTGAAGCTCGGCAACAGCTGTTTGCATCTTAGCCCGTTCTTCTTCCCAATTTTTATATCGCAGCGCGAGATCAGCCTTCAAGGCTTGCTCCTGCTCCGTTAACTCTTTCATATGTGTGGAAACCAGTTTTTCGACATTAGCCGATGCTTCCGCAAGCAGACGCTGCTCATGCTCGTCAAGCTGCTGCTGCTGCTGCTGCGCCGCACTAGACAGCTCCAGCTTCCATTCCTCTTCACGCTGCTCATGCTTCGCCTGCCAGCTCTGCTCCAGCTGTATGACACGCTCAGCTAGCTGATGTGCAGCAAGCTCTAGCGCTTGGGCTTTAGCTGCACGCTCAGCAGACAACACCGCTTCCGCTTCTTCAAGCAGCTCTGCCGCCGTTGCCTGCTCGCGTTGCAATTCTGCTTGAGCTGAAGCTTCCAGTTCCGCTAGCTTCGCAGCCGCTTCTGCACGTTCGAGTTCGACGCGAGCTCGCGCTGCTGCTTCGGCTTCTGCCACCTTCGCTGCTGCTTCCGCTTGCTCGCGTGCAAGCCTCTCGTCTGCGGCACTCTTCTCCTCCGCAAGCTTCAATGCTGCATCAGCCTGCTCATGCTCCAATTGCTCCTGCAAAGCTTTCTCGACCTCAGCAAGCCTAGCCAATGCTTGGGAACGTACGCGCTCCAGTTGCGCTTGTGCAGACGCTTCCGCCTCTGTCAAAAGCTCCGTAGCTGCCGCACGTTCTTGCTCCAGCGCCTTTTCCGCTGCTGCTTTTGCTTCAAGCAGCTTCACTTCAGCTACTGCCCGTTCACGCTCCAGTTGCTCCTCGGCAGCTTGCACTGCCGCTTCTGCTGCTGCAAGCTTGGCCGCCGCTTCCTCACGCTCGCGCTTCAGCAGCTCTTCCGCGACGTTCTGCGCTTCTGCGAGTTTCGCAGCAGCAGCTTCGCGCTCCCGCGCAACCTCTCTTGCCGCGATGCTTCTTGCTTCGCTGGCTATGGCCTCGGCTTCCGCCAGTTTTGCAGCTGCTTCGGCACGTTCGCGCTCCAACTGCTCCTGAGCAGAAGCTTCCGCCTCCGTCAACAGCTCCGTCGCTGCCGCGCGTTCCTGCTCTAGCTCCGCTTTTGCTTCCAGCAGCTTCGCTTCCGCCTCTGCCTGCTCGCGTTCCTGCTTCGCCTTCGCAGCCGCTTCTGCTGCCGCCAAGCTTGCAGCCGCTTCCGCGCGCGTCTCCGCAAGCGCTGCTTCCGCTCTGCTCCGCACTTCCGCCAGCCCCGCGGCGGCTGCCTCGCGCTCCTGCGCAAGCTGCTCCTCGGCGATGATTTCCGCCTCGATCAGCTTTTCCTCTACTTCCGCTATTTTCGCTGCCGTCTCGGAAATTTTCGCTTCCGCTTCGGTCAGCTTCGCTGCAGCTTCAGCACGTTCACGCGCAAGCATCGCTTCTGCCCCACTCTGCGCTTCTGCAAGCTTCGCTGCCGCTGCTTCACGCTCTCTCGCAAGCTGCTCCTGCGCAGAGGCTTCAGCTTCGTTCAGCTTTTCAACCACTTCCGCGAGCCGCTCTGCCGCTTCGGCGCGCTCGCGCTCCAGCTGCTCCTCGGCGATGATTTCCGCCTCGATCAGCTTTTCGGCTGCTTCCGCACGCTCCCGCTCTAGCTCCGCTGACGCAGCGCTTTTCGCTTCCGCCAGCTTCGCTTCTGCTTCCGCACGCTCCCGCTCAAGCTCCTCTAACGCCGCGCTCTTCGCCTCCGCCAGCTTCGCTTCTGCTTCCGCACGCTCCCGCTCAAGCTCCGCTGACGCTGCGCTCTTCGCCTCCGCCAGCTTCGCTTCTGCTTCCGCACACTCCCGCTCAAGCTCCTCTAACGCCGCGCTCTTCGCCTCCGCCAGCTTCGCTTCTGCTTCCGCACGCTCCCGCTCAAGCTCCTCTGACGCTGCGCTCTTCGCCTCCGCAAGCTTCGCTTCTGCTTCTACTCGCTCCCACTCTAGCGCCTCATCTGCTGCGCTCTTCGCCTCCGCCAGCTTCGTTTCTGCTTCCGCACGCTCCCGCTCAAGCTCCTCTGACGCTGCGCTCTTCGCCTCCGCAAGCTTCGCTTCTGCTTCTACTCGCTCCCACTCTAGCGCCTCATCTGCTGCGCTCTTCGCCTCCGCCAGCTTCGTTTCTAATACACCAAGCTTCGCTTCCGCTTCCGCGCGCTCTCGTTCCAGCAGCTCTTCCGCGACGATTTCCGCTTCAATCAGCTTTTCGGCTGCTTCCGCCAGCTTCGCAGCCGCAGCAACACGCTCGCGCGCCACCTGCTCCTCGGCAGCAGCCTCGGCTTCCGCAAGCTTTTCCGCTGCACTAGCCTGCTCCCGCGCAAGCGCGCCTTCAAGCGTCAGCTTCTGGGCAGCAAGCGTCTCCGACGCTTCCTCGCGCTGACGCGCAAGCGCTTCCGATGCTTCCTGCTGCTGTGCTGCCAGCCGCTCGTCCGCTTCCGCCAGCATATCCTTCAGCTGATTTTCCGCTTGAGCAAGCGCATGAATCAGTTCCTCGGCGGCCTTCTTTTTCGCCTGCTCCAGCTCTGATTCAAAAACCTCCTGCAGCTCCTGCAGATCGATTTCCGCCTTTACCTGCAAAGCCTGGTACTCCTCGCGCAAGCTTGTCATCATCCCTTGGAGCTCACCAAGCTGCTCGGCAAGCACTAGCCGCTTCGCCTCAGCATCATGCAGCGACTCATTGTCGCGTCGCAGGCGAAACACTTCCTCGGTCATCTGCACAGCTGCAAGCACTGCGATTCTTGGCAAATCCAGCTGTGGATAACCTTTGGCAATTTTATTCATGCTATCATCTATCATTCCGGCAATACGCCGCATATATTCTGAGTTGGAATGGCCCTTCAAACGATATTGATGCCCATATATATCAACGGTTACTACAGTTTGCTCAGTATCCATAAAGCATTATCCTCCTATAGGTGTTTCTCGCTCCCTTATCAATCAGCAGGATGGTTTCCCCAATCCTTATATAGAAGAACATATCACATAGAGTCTTATATTATAGTTGTATTATAGCAAGGTGAAACGGCTGTCGCCATCCTTTGGCGGCGCGGCGCGTTTCAGTCCGAGAAATATAGAGAAGGGATAGAAACATCATATCCTTTCCTATATTTCAAGGTGAAACGGCTGTCGCCATCCTTTGGCGGCGCGGCGCGTTTCAGTCCGAGAAATATAGAGAAGGGATAGAAACATCGTATCCTTTCCTATATTTCAAGGTGAAACGGCTGTCGCCATCCTTTGGCGGTGCGGCGCGTTTCAGTCCGAGAAATATAGAGAAGGGATAGAAACATCATATCCTTTCCTATATTTCAAGGTGAAACGGCTGTCGCCATCCTTTGGCAGCTCGGCGCGTTTCATTCCAGGAAATATAGAGAAGGGATAGCTTTAAAATATACCTTCCTATATTTCAAATATAAGTGTAACCGACTGCTTCTGTCTCAGACATGAAGCTTTTCTCATCTTTATATTTCAGCCCAAAATCCAACACAGACTCGCAAGCAACTATTTATCCATGTTTCAACTAGCAAAAAGAACAAGTTTTGATGACAAAACGACGCGGGCATCTGCCCTGGAAAAACCGTCCAAAGGCCTGCTCCTGCTCAAAAACAAAGCAAAAAGCCGTATCGATAGTCCACAAGGAACTATTTCGATACGGCGTGGAAGGTTTCCTGCCTATTTTCTTAATTCTGCTGCAAAAGATTGTTCTAATCCAGCGACGACCTTGGCATGCAGCTCAGTCACTTCTTCATCGGTCAATGTGCGTTCTGCATGACGGTATACGAGCGAAAGCGCTACGCTCTTTTTGCCTGCTCCCAGCTTCTCGCCCGTGAAGACGTCGAACACGCGTACAGACTCCAGCAGCTCGCCAGCCGTTTGCCATGCAAGGGCAGTCAGCTCGCCTGCAGGCACACTCATATCCAGCACAACAGCAATGTCACGCTGCATAGCCGGATAACGTGGAAGCGCCTTGTAGACGATTTCGTCTCCTGCCAGCTGATAAAGCGGCGCAAGCTCGATTTCCAGCACATACGTATCCGCCAAATCGCTTTCCAACTGCAGCGTTGGGTGAAGCTGACCAACATAGCCGATGACTTCTGTTCCATGCTCGGTTTCCAGCTGAACAGCCGCCGTTCTTCCCGGGTGAAAGTGCTCCGGCTGCGCCGCGGCATAGCTTACCTTATCAGTCATGCCAAGTACGGCAAACACCGTTTCCAGAACGCCCTTGGCATCATAAAAATCAACAGCAGCAGCCTTGCGGTTCCACTGCGGCTCTACACGGTTTCCTGTCAGCAATGCCGCGAAGCGATGCTTCTCCTGAGGAAGACGTGTCAGCTTCTCTTCTTCTGTATGGAACACGCTGCCGATTTCAAAAATGACAGCCGACTCGTTTTTGCGATTGCGGTTATAAGCTGCTGTCTCCAGCAGCTGCGCAATCAGCGTCGTCCGCAGCACGCTGCGCTCCTCGCTCATCGGCATCGACAGCTTCACAGCCTTCGTCGATTCACCCGACAAAGCAGGGAACAGCTGTGTCCGCTCAGGACCTGTGAACGAGTAGCTGATGACTTCGTGCAGGCCAGCATCCGACAGACGCTTGCGCAGCTCGCGGCGAATCGCTTGCGGCTTCGTCAGTGCACCTGGCGTTACATCGCCGAAAATCGGTGTAGTCGGAATGTTGTCATAGCCATAAAGGCGGGCAACCTCCTCAATTAAATCCACATCATACGAAATGTCGCCGCGACGCGATGGCACTTCCACTTGAAATACGTCTTCCTCGCTAACGCTGTAGCCGAAGCTTAGACGATTCAGAATCGTTTGCACTTCAAGGCTGGACAGTTCGGTGCCGAGGTAGCGGTTGATTTTAGCCAAGGCTACTTCAACGATTTGCTGCTTCGCCGGAGCTGTCGTCACCTCCACGATGCCCTCTGTAGCGAGTCCGCCTGCAAGCTCCGTAATCAAGGCTGCTGCACGGTTTAACGCCGGAATAACGCGGCCCGGGTCCACTTCCTTCTCGAAGCGAATGCTGGATTCTGAGCGAAGGCCAAATTGGCGCGATGTTTTGCGAACCGTGCCACCATCAAATCTAGCCGATTCCAGCAAAATATTAACCGTATCACCCGTTACCTCAGAACTCGCTCCACCCATCACTCCTGCAAGCGCGATTGGCTTCTCCCCGTCTGTAATGACGAGCATTTGCGGCTCTAGGCGGCGCTCTTGGTCATCTAGCGTAAGCATCGTTTCGCCTTCATGCGCCAAACGCACATCGATCCGTCCACTTTTCACCTGATCTGCATCAAAGGCGTGAAGCGGCTGGCCATATTCCAGCAGAACAAAGTTCGTTACGTCAACGACGTTGTTAATCGGGCGAATGCCTGCGGCAATAAGACGGTTTTGCAGCCATAACGGCGACTCGCCAATTTTCACGCCTTTAATGTAACGCGCACTATAGTGGAAGCACTGCTCAGGCGCGCTGATCGTAACTTGAACATGACTGTCTGTGCGCTCGGAAGCGTGAGCAATAACCGGCTCAGGAATACGTACCTCGCGGCCGGTCAATGCGCCGATTTCATACGCTGTGCCGATTACGCTGAGGCAATCCGAACGGTTCGGCGTCAAGTCGAGCTCCAGCACCTCATCGTTGAGCCCAAGCACGTCAGCGATCGGCGTTCCGATTACCGTATGCGGCGGCAATACGAGAATGCCTTCCTGCTGCTCCTTCGGCAGCAGCTTGTCATTAATGCCAAGCTCTTTCGCCGAGCAGATCATGCCCTGCGATTCTACGCCGCGCAGCTTTGCGCGCTTTATATGCAAGTCGCCAGGCAGCTTTGCTCCAACGGTAGCGACTGGAACGAGCTGTCCCGCTTCGACATTTTTGGCTCCGCATACGATTTGCAGCTCTTCGCCTGTGCCTACATCTACTTTGCACACGTTCAGCTTATCCGCATCCGGATGCTTCTCGCGCGATTTGACATAGCCGACAACGACGCCTGTCACTCCCTTATTGCGGGATTCCACCTCGTCGATCTCAATGCCTCCGCGCGTCATTTTTTCGGCAAGCTCTGCGCCCGTAAAGCCAGATAAATCAACATATTCATTCAACCATTGATATGAAATTTTCATCGCTTTGCTCCCCTTCCTTTCCTGCTACATTTTCGCGAATTGTTGTAAAAACCGAAGATCGTTCGTATAGAAATGACGAATATCGTCAATGCCGTATTTCAGCAGCGCAATGCGCTCTACACCCATGCCGAAAGCGAATCCGCTAACTTCATTCGGGTCGTAGCCGCCCATCTCCAGTACGCGTGGATGAACCATGCCGCAGCCGAGAATTTCCAGCCAGCCCGTCTGCTTGCACATCCGGCAGCCATGTCCGCCGCATTGCGCGCAGCTTACGTCAACCTCCGCACTTGGCTCCGTGAATGGGAAGAAGCTTGGACGAAGACGGATTTGCGTTTGCGAGCCGAACATTTGCTGGGCAAATTGCAGCAGTGTGCCTTTTAGATCACTCATGCGAATGTTAGGCGCAATAACGAGCCCTTCAATTTGATTGAATTGAAAGGAATGCGTCGCATCGTCATCATCTCGGCGGTATACTTTGCCTGGACAAATAACTTTGATCGGCTTGCCCTTCATTTCCTGCATTGTTCTCACTTGAACCGGGGATGTTTGCGTACGCATCAAAATATCATCCGTAATGTAAAACGAATCCTGCATGTCGCGCGCCGGATGGTTTTTCGGCAAGTTCAGCGCCTCGAAGTTGTAATAATCCGTCTCCACTTCCGGTCCTTCCGCAATCGTATAGCCTAGTCCGATGAAAATATCTTCGATTTCCTGTGCTACCTTGTTAAGCGGATGTACGGCTCCAGTTGGCAATGCTTTGCCCGGCAGCGTCACATCAATCGTCTCGCCGCGCAAGCGAGCTTCCGTCTCGGCTTGCTGGAATATCGCCTGCTTCTCTTCGATAACGGCTTCAATCGCCGCACGCACATCATTGCCGACTTGGCCGATAATTGGACGCTCTTCTGCGCTAAGTCCGCCCATGCCGCGCAAAATTTCAGTGAGCGCGCCTTTTTTCCCTAAATATTTTACCCGCAGATCGTTAAGCACTTGCGGATTGTCTACCTGCTGCAGCTCCTGCAGCGCTTCGCCGCGCAAAGCCTCCAAACGTTCCTTCATCTGATGCTCGCCTCCTCATTCTTTTGAACAAACAAAAAAGGCCCCTTCTTCCCGCAAGGGACGAAAGAACCGTGGTACCACCCTAATTCGAACAATCTGCTTGCTCCCCTCTATACAGACAGGGACAGCAATAGCTTGCTCCTCAATCCCGTTAACGGCGGGAACCGAAACATTCCTACTTGCGGACATGCAGCACCTGCTGGCGCCATGCCGGGTTCAGAAGTCTGCTCAGGAGCGAACTTCAGACAGCCTATTTTCACGAAAGACGCTCTCAATCTATGGCGACTTCTCCCTGTGTGAAGGCACTGCTTACTTTTCTCCGTCTCAGCATTTCAACTCATATGGATACAATATCTTTTACATTATAAGCAAATGGATGGCGCGATGCAATAACTGCCTTGCGATTTGCCCGACTTATGCTCCCGAAATCGGATTTTTGCCTTCGGTAAAGCTGACGCTATCCGCCTTCCATACGCCATTTTCCTTGATTATTTGGGTGTCTCGCATAATGTAATAAACTTCCCAAGCATCATGCGAGGTGTCCAGCGATTGAAGAAAGCTTCCTGTTGTTTTGGTCCTGTAGCTGCCGTTCGTTACAAGAGCTTTAAACGCATAGTCAAATTCGAGACCCTTATTTCGAATAATGGTATTAATAAGTCGATCGGTAAAATAAGGCTTAAAATAAGTGCGAATCTGCTTAATGGATGATACATCAGCTGCTTCATTTAATTTATCGGACAGCTGCTTCAAGCGAGCTGCGGATGCTTTTTCAGCGGCCAAAAGCTTAACTTGCTCCACATATACAACAAGCTGCTTCCCTTCGAGTGTAATCGTTGCGACTTGGCCATATGAATTCCAGTCTACACCTGCACCCAGTATTTGACTTACGAACCGCAGAGGTACATAGGTGGTATTGTTGATTAATTGCGCCGGTACGTCGAGCTCCGTTTCAGCTTGATTGACAAGCACTTTTTTAGAGTTGATCGTAAGCAGCATTTCGATATCGTCTTTTTGGATTTCAATCGTCTGGAGCTTCTGGTTCCACTCTACAGCAGCCCCCATATTTTGTGCAACATCGCGTAGTGGTATAAGCATCCGGTTGTCCTTCAGTTTTCCATTATTAAGCTCCACCGGCCGATCAGCAGCAAAAACAGGCGCGGAAAGGGCTGATACAGCCAGCAGTGCCGCTGCCATTAAGCCTAAAGCGAATTTTTTCAACATCATCATACCTCCGTCATAAAAAATAGCTGTTGTTATTATCCCTAATTATATAGACGTGGTATGAATAAAAAAGTTACCTTTCTGGTCACTAATGAGGACTTAATCGCCAGCAGCATAACGGGCCAGACGCCTTTCGGTGCTTGCTTCACTTGCATTTAAACCCCGCCCTTCACATTATTGATCCCTTACATGTTACAACAGATGTTTATGCTTTTAGACCGCTTTAACTTAATTGCACTGATATTTATACAAGACCTCCGGAAATATATTCATTCGATAAAAAGCAGCACATAAAAACAGCTCCCGCCCCATCTTTACGATGAGGAAGGAGCTGTCCTATAGACGCTTCTATTATTGAATAATGGCTTCTGCCTCTATTTCGACGAGCAAGAGCGGATCAATAAGTGCTTTGACTTCTACCATCGTTGCTGCTGGCTGAATCGTGCGAAAAAACTCGCCATGTGCTCTTCCAATCTCTTCCCACTTCGAAATGTCAGTAACGAACATTCGGGTCCGAACGACATCAGACATGCTTGCCCCTAGCTCAGCCAAAGCCTTCTCAATCGTTTGCAGAACAAACCGAGTTTGCTCATACGGGTCTCCTTGGCCCACGACTTCGCCATCCTTCATCGCTGTCGTTCCTGCGACTTCAATCCGATTGCCGACGCGAATCGCGCGGCAGTAGCCCACAAGCGGCTCCCATGGGGAACCCGTAAATACCTGTTGTCTGCTCATCGTGCTCTCTCCCCCACATTGAAAATGGTAATTCCCGCAACCGTATTTCATACTAACTGCCGTTTAAAGGCTCCGTCGCTATTTCCACTCGCGTTCCTTGGCCGCGCTCACTCTTTACACGAAGCGACCAGCCCATCTGCTTCGCTCGTTCACGCATCATGCGAATGCCATAGCGGCCTTTCGCCTCCAGCTGCTCAGCATCCGCACCTCCTCCTGTATCCGCTACGATACAGTGAAAGCTGCCTAATGCTCCACCTTCAAGCGGATAACAGGAGATGCTCACATGCGCCTCGTGCGTATGCTTGCGGATATTCATCAGCGCTTCACGCACAATCGCCATCAGCTCGACCTTCTCTTTATCTGACAGCGCATGCTCGGGCAATTGCCAATTAACCTCGGCGGTATAACCGCCACCAGCCTCCCGCAGCTCTTCGGCAAGGGAATGAATAGCCGCTCGCCAAGGCCCTTCCGCTGGACTTGCGGCTGTTGATGATTTCAAGTTGGCAATGGACTGGCGAACGTCCTCATACACATGCCGGACTGTTCCTCGAATTTGCTCAGTCGTCTGACGAACACCTTCCGGTGTATTGGCATGCTCCAGGCTGTCCAGCTTCACGGAAAGCAGAAACAACGACTGCGAAATGCCATCATGCAGCTCACGCGCAAGCTTCTCGCGCTGCTCAAATGAAGATTTCGACAGCCGTTCGCGCTGCAGCGCATCCTGCATGAGCTCTAGACGCTTGAACAAACCGCGCAGCAGTGTCAATGTGACTAAAAAAACTAGCACAGGAGCAAGCACATTACCCAGATCCATGGAGATGTATGGCAGCAGAAAAGCATGCCTGACATATTCCCAAAGGCCAATTGTAAGTGTTGGAATCCACAAGATCAACCATTTCAACCATCGATAAGACACCCGCTACCGCTCCCTGCCTGCATTAATAGTTTTTAAAATCGATGCTTTCGTTCAGCTTGCCCCCGCTCTTATCGACCACCTGCAGCTCAGCCGTCCATTTCCCAGGGAATGGGATATCCATCTGCTCTGCATGGTACGACGTTCTCACAAAACCAGGAAACGACTCATACGACGTATCCTCAAAAATTGCCAGCGGCACCTCAAGGGGCGCAAGCTGCTGCTTATCACGCGAATGCAGCACCAGCTTCACATCTGTTGGCTCTCCCAGCTGCTCCGGCAGCCATATTTTCACCTCGAATTGATTCGCCCCCGGCTCATTTGGCGTTATATTAACGGTAAAATGGCGCGTTTCGCCCATCTTATGAAATCGGACTGGCGTATTGTCCGGTATGGGGCTCATATAGGTAAAGACGCCGACAATAAGCGTGATCGCCAGCATTAGACCTGCATCCACTTTCAGCATCAAGCCATGCGGCAGCTCCCCCCGCCGAACACGGGCACGAAGCAACGCGCCTGTGACGATGACGAGTACGACCAGCGCGATTTTCACCAGCAGCCAAATCCCCCAGCTTGTATAAAATAAATAGGACAAGCTTGGCAGCAGCAGCCATGTAATCGCCGCACCCGTAATGACAAGCAGCGCCATGGAAATCCATGCTGCTGTCGTGAAGCGTTCTGCAAAGCGCCCCGCTTCCTTCCGATCAGCAAACCAAAGCCCCAGTAAAATCATCAATCCTCCGCTCCATGAAGCGGCACAAGCGAGATGAATAAAATCAAGAACGATGCCTAAATTCATATTCGACTGCAACGCCGCCATATGGCCGCTCCAGCCCTCAATAGCGAGCAATAGCAGCGCCCATATGAGCTTGAAGGTATCGCTTGCCCTAATAACGATAAAGCCTAGAAGCGATAATATAAGCAGCGCAAGCCAAGCTTGACCGGTATTCGTTCCGGTGAACAGCCTCACCCATTCCAGCCCACCGCCTCCGTAGCCCTCCATCAAGCTTCGCGCACTGGCGAATACATACAAAAGAGAAGCAAGCAGCAGCGTCCGCATCATTGGCAAGCTCCAGAGCTGCATCCGTTTGCGCTGTTCATCGCTTCCTAAGCGAATCCCGCTGAACCAAAGCATCAGTCCTGCCGCCAGCAACAGCGTGATGTAATAGACAATTCTTGCTGTATAAAATAAAGCTGTGCCAACGCTAAGGCCGCTGTCATGACCATGATCCATATTTTCCATCTGGTCATGTCCAACCTGCTCATGCGGATTAAAGCTCGCTGCAAGTGTTGGTAAAACCCCGGAAATCTGCTGGGGCTCTAAGCTTCGCGCTGCATGGGCTTCGGATGGCAGGATGCCAACTAACAGCGCGCAACTAATCAGAAGCAAAGACAGCATTGCATACGAAGTTATTATTTTGGCGGATGTATGCCGTACTAGCTGCTTGCTCCAGGAAATTAAACTTAAAATCATGCTGCAAATCCCTTCCTTCAGTTATCCTCTTGTAACAGTTTACCTTACAAGGCAGCAAAGGACAATTCACTTAGCATGTTGTGAAAACTGTATAACGTGACAGAGGAGGGTGCATCATGAAAGAGAAGGAACGGCATCATAATAGGAACAAGCCATTATGCACTGGAGGAGGAAATGTCTAGATGGTGTTTAACAGCAGCTACACAATCGCCGATTTGAATCATAACGAGGACGCGCTTGCAGAAATAAAACAATTAGAGCAACGGCTGTCCAACCAAACCGGAGCAGCCATTACTCTAATTGCTTATAACTATGAGCATGATATTACGGCTGAACGTACCGATTAATCATTTCCACGAGCAAATCATTAAGCGGCTTCACCTCGTATTCCCCGGCAGCAGGCTCCAGGTGGCCGCCGCCTATTCCGCTGTCATCCGTCAAAAACAAGTACGTCCCTCCCGTCGCCACCGCCATAAAGCGCAGCAAATATTCTGTTTGTACATCTACGCCGCTGGAGGCGACGGGAATAATACGGATGCCATCCGCGGCTGCTGTTTGGATCAGCTCCTGAATTTCATTAACCACTTTCGTGTTATAATGCGGCGGAGCATCCAATACGAGGAATAGCAGCCTTGCCCGCGCCTGCTCGCTCCAGTCATGTCCATGAATGGCATCGCGCAGCGCCGCATCCACCGCTTCCGGGTAATCGCCGCCGCCATCCGCCTTTTCCGCTGCCAATTTCCGGACAACCTGATCGACATCCTTCGTAAACGGAAACGACTTCACCGTATAATCATCAAATTTATCCTTATAAAAGTTGGCACTGAGCCGCATATCCAATTGCTGGCCATGCTGCTGGTCTACCCTGCCGATTACATCCTTCAGCTCGGCCTCCAAATAGCGCAGCTCATCCTCCATCGAGCCTGTCGTATCCACAACAAACATAATATCGACCTGATTGGCGAGCTCCGCTTCGCCTCCCAAATCAACCTTGAGCGTGCCTTGCTCCGGCAGGTTAATATCGCTTAGGCTCTTAATGAACTGACCTGCCTGCACCTCGACTTTATAATTGCTTTGCTTATCGTTTTGGCCATTGTCATAAAGCCCGGCAAATAAATAAGCTTTTCCATCCGTATTTGTGCGCGCTTCCCATACTTGCTGGCGCTGATTATCATTTAGCGTAACGATTGCATCGGATACTGCGCGTCCCCCTGATGTCACAACAACCTCCAAGCGGTTAAAAGCATGGAAAGACCAATAGCGGGCGTTATCATCTCCCTCTTTGCTATTGAGCAAATTGCCAAAGCGCTGCCATACCGCCAAATCATCCCATTCCCCCGCCGTAAGCTGGCCTGGCTTCACTTCCACCTGTTGCGAAGAATAACGCCTGTCTCCACCTTTTCTGCGTTCACTCTCAGGAACAGGCTCCGCAGATTCTCCTTTGCTTGGTGAGCTGTCTTCTTTGGTGCTGCTGCCTTCACCACTTTCTGCATCCGTACTTCCCACTCCCGTATCCCCTGTCTCTGTTGTCCTTGAATTACTCCGATCAGATTCGCTATTCATGCTGCCAGAGCAAGCTGCTGCCAGCATGAGAGCGAAAATAATAACCAATGTGCGAAATAAGATGAATTTATTTGTATTTTGCATCTTATATCCCCCTTCTATCTTTTTCCATTTAGACGATAAGGGGGTACTGATTGTTGCATAAATACCTATTCAACATTAAAATGATTAACAGGCTGCAGCGCTGGCTTGTCCAGACCATATGCGGTGTTTTTCTTAGGAGGATAATCAGATGGAAACGATAGCGTTAACCAATATTGAAATAATCTATCAGCTCGGAACTCGCCAGCTTACTTTTACGAATGCCGATTTATTTTTAGTGACCGATTTTGGCTCGGCTTTGTGGTACGTCGATGCGAACGGTATTGCAGATACTGATGTATTGAAATGGTTCAATCAAAGCGAGGACATTCGAATCCAGCTGCTCGTCACCTCCATTGACAATCGAATATTTGAAGGTACAGCTTACTTCCATCCTAATGAGAAGCATTTTGCGGCGGCGATTCGCGGCGAAGGCGAATTGCGGCTTATAAATAATGAGCAATAATCGTAGAAGTATGGGAAAAAGGGGGGAACAAACCGATATGTCAATTACTACGCGTCTGGTTCAGAATCAGGAAGACCGGGATGCCGTATTTGAAGTGCGTCGCAGCGTATTTGTAGACGAGCAGGGCGTTCCTGCTGCTAATGAATATGATGAATTTGAAGATACGGCCCAGCATCTGCTCGCCCTCAGCGGGCAAGTTCCGGTAGGAGCAGGAAGGCTGAGAGTAGTGGACGGTGTTGCCAAGCTGGAGCGCATTTGTATTTTGGCAGACTACCGCAAGCTGGGCATTGGTAAAATCATCGTCGAAGCGATGGAGCAGGCAGCCGCGGCCCAAGGACTTGCCTCGGCCAAGCTGAATGCGCAAACGCAGGCAGAAGGCTTCTACAGCAAGCTGGGCTATCGCACGGTTTCGGACATTTTCTTTGAGGAAGGCATGCCTCATGTCACGATGACCAAGCTGCTTGCCCATCGGGCCTAAAGCCTGCACAAATCCAATAAAAAAGCCCTGGACAGCCGCCATTCCAACATGGACGGACTTCCAGGGCTTTTCAATTATACAGGCTGCTGTGAGGAAGCTGCTATTTGCTATGCGATAATTCTGGCGTTGTCATGCGATCGTAGAAATCTACCGCTTTATCCTTGTCTTCGGAATCGCGAAGCGCCATTGCCGAACGTGGATGCTCGTCCAAAATACCAGTAATCATGTAAGGAATAATGTAACCCCACTCTTCCTTCTCGCGAAGCGGAATCATGTATTTCTCGATCATATCGAGAACGGGGCGTGTTTTGTATCTTGGGTTTTGCAGTTGGGATACGAGCAGCTCTGTGTTGCAGTTGCCTGCTGCGCGGCCCATGCCATATACGGATGCATCAAGCAGCTCAACGCCGCCTTCAGCAGCAATAAGCGTATTTGCGAATGCAAGCTGCAAATTGTTATGCATATGCGCGCCCAGACGCTTGTTTGGAAGATACTTGCGGAATTTTTCCGTCAAGTAGCTTACATCATTCGGTTTCAGGCTACCGTAGGAATCGACGATGTACACAACGTCAACAACGCTGTCATTGATCAATTCGAACGCTTCCAGCAGTTGGTTTTCCATTACATTCGACAAGGCCATAATGTTCAGCGTCGTCTCATAACCACGGTCACTGAATAGTTTAACAAGCTCAAGACCCTTGTCCACATCTTTCGCATAACAAGCGACACGGATTAGATCAAGCAGGCTTTCGCTGCGCGGCAAAATATCGTTCTCGTCTACACGGCCTACGTCAACAAGTGCCGACAGCTTTGTAGTTCCTTTATTAGGGATAACCGTTCTGAGAAACTCGTCATCTAGAAAACGCCAAGGGCCTGCACTTTCTGCACCTTTGAGCAGCTTTGGCGAGTTTTTATAGCCAATTTCCATATAATCAACGCCAGCATCGTTCAGGCTTTTGTACAAGTGCTGGACAAACTCTACGCTGAAATCCCAGTTGTTTACTAATCCGCCATCGCGAATAGTGCAATCGACGATTTTACAATGACTTGTTTTTGAATTCATGTAAAGGCTCCTTCTGACTGTACGTCGCTAATCTTTAACATTCATCATACTTGAAATGCCTAGGAAACGCAAAAGAAATTTGCCCATTTCTGCCGCCTCAAATCGACCCATTTAGCCACCAAGCAGCTCCTCCGCTTTCGCCTGAAAACGTTCGTGGAATCGCTTGACCGCGGGGATATCCATCTGCTGTCCATTGATTCGGTTATAAACTTGCTCATCCGTCGTTGCCAGCACGTCCAAAAACTGCGATACCATTTTTGCTGTTACCGTCTCCGGATGCTCCTTCACCAGCTTTTGATAGCTCGTCTTCACCTCGCTGAGCAGCCGATACGTTTCCATATCAAATACGGGTGTGTTATTGAGCCCATAAATATACATCGATAAGTAGCTGTTTAAATAAAGCTGCTCGATTTCCGGGCGCTCTGCTGAATCGGGATACGTTTTAATGTAGGTTTCCGACAATACTGCGCGATTAGCCAGCTTATCCCACGTAATGATCAGCCCCGCATCCTTCGCTGAAACCTCATTTGATTCTACCGCCCGCAAAAAAATATAATCATTCATCTGCTGCGATACATAATTTTTGTAAACCTTTTGCAATTCAAAATCAATGATCGGGTAAATGGTGCCCTCTACCATAATCAGCTTGTAGCCGCCCATCAGCTTCGTAATAACAAGCTGCTTCACAGCGGCATCCTGAATTTCGGCGGCGTTGGAGGCCGTAATCGGCCATTGCTGCTGGAGCAGCACCTCCTGCACATTATTTTCAAAAAAAGCGTCCTGCGTTCGTTCCAGATCATTGTTATAATACGCATTCAGCTCGCGTATCATCGTATCCGCCCGCTCTTGTCCAGCCTTTGACATATTCTCGTTCAAGAATGAAACAATTTCGAACGGCTCCTTTGCATTTTGCACCGTCTGGCGGTATTGCTCCAGCAAATTGTCCTTCTCTTGGGGTGCGCCCTGCACGACTGGCGAAACCTGTGCACCAGCGTGGGATTCCCGCCGTTCCTCTGTATTTTTATTGTTGCCGCTGCAACCTGCAATGAATAATGCAAATATAAGAACTAAAACATTCCATCTATAGTTACGACTACGCACGTCGCTATTCACCTCAATCGTCATGTTCACCTGGCCCTCTCACTCTAATAGTATATGCCACATTATCGTCAATATCCAATAGACGCATGAACAGAGCGGAAGTTACGGCAAAAAAGCGCGGAAGCAGGCCTCCGCGCAAACTTTTTTCAAAACACATCCGTATCCTTAACTTATCTTCAAAATATCTCCTGATCTTACAGCGCTTTGACCTGATTATCCTCATGCTGGGCTTCGGCCGAATAATGCCCTGACTTCACAACCTTTGTTGTCAAATACTTTTCATTGTAGACGGAGGTTTGCCCCCAAAGCGGAACACGGCGGGCAATATGCATGCCAGCTTCACGAAGCGCCTCCACTTTGCGCGGGTTGTTCGTAATAATCGACACAGGCAACGAGCGAAGCAGCTTCAAGACAGCAATGGATTCACTGTAATCGCGAGCGTCCTCAGCAAAGCCCAGCTCCAAGTTCGCATCAACTGTATCGAGCCCTTCCTCCTGAAGCAGGTAAGCCATTGCCTTACTGAACAACCCAATGCCACGGCCTTCATGATTCGCCAAATAAAATAAGGCGCCCGTCCCATGCTCGGTAATCATCCGCATCGACTGCTTAAGCTGAAAGCCGCAATCACAGCGTTGGCTGCCAAAAATATCGCCCGTATGGCAAATGCTGTGCATACGAATCATCGCATCTTCGCCTTCGGCAAAATCGCCATAGACGAGCACGCTGGATTGCTGAAGCTCCGCATAATGCCCCTTCGCCAGCTCGCTGTATAGATCTGTTTCTTCTTGGGCGCTATTTTTCTCACGCTTCAGCCAGCTGTACCACTGAAAAATCTTCGTCTCGCCGTCAAGCTCAACCGGAAGCTGAATGGGTCCGACAACGTGGATATCGTGCGAATCGCCTTCAATTGTTTTTATTTTGTCATTTATAATAGAACGAATGGATGGTTTAATCATTAGTGTGCACCTTCTTCATCTGTATTTGATATAATAGGTTGAAAGGCTAAGCTTCATCTGCTATAAATGCACCTTGCCTTATTAATAATCATAGGGGAACAAGTTTTCGCTTACCATTAGTAACTAATTATATATTCGAAATTCTATTACGTCAAGTTATGAGCGTTCAAAAAGTTTGCTTGTATATAAATAATATTAAAGCTATACTTAATAGCAAGTTATAATGAGGTGATCTACATGGAGAAATCCGGGCTTTGTCCGCGCCTGCACAAAGGAATGGACATTATAAGCAAACGATGGACCGGCTTGATTATTTATCAGTTGCTGTCCGGGCCGCAGCGCTTCAGCTGCATTCAAGGTGCCCTTCCCATTAGCGGCAGACTGCTGTCTGAGCGGCTCAAGGATCTTGAAAATGAGGGAATTGTAAGCCGCGCCGTCTTTCCAGACATTCCAGTTCGCATCGAATATTCGCTTACCGAAAAGGGACACGCACTGGAGCCGGTCATTCGCGAATTGCAGCAATGGTCATCCGATTGGGTAGCGCCTATGTCCATATCCAAGTAAAAAGATAACGAAGCAGCCTCGGCCCTTAACAAGGCCGAGGTTGTTTTGCGTTTCCGGAGCGGGGACGCTTCGCGGAATTATAGCAATCTACTATTAACGTCTAGTACCCTCTATCAGTAGGCCACATATACATATATTATTCATATCTCCCCATGATAATCGTCCTCTTATACATGATCACTAGAAAGGAGGAAACCCGATTGCTTACGATCTTCATTATTTGCTCGTCAGGCCTGTCCCTCTATTTCATTCTCAAGCCTCCTCCACCGATCAAACAGCCTACTATTATATCTCTATCCTCTACGGCAGCCGATATACGCTATGAAAGCAGCCGCGTAGAAGCCGCTCAGCATAATGCAGCTGCCGCAAACGAATAACCCTTTTCTGCTTCACTATGAATTTAACCAAGAATTCGAGGTGATTAACATTTGATCTCGCTACCTTCCATTATCGTTTCCCTGTTTGCCTTCCTCTTCACGATCTTGCTCATTTTGTGGCGTCCCAGAGGACTGAATGAAGCCATTCCTGCTACGTTTGGCGCCATACTCGTCCTATTGAGCGGAGTCGTCTCGTTGACGGACCTGGCGCATATTAGCGCCACCGTTAGTGGAGCAGCCATCACCATTATGGCGACGATCGTAATGGCAATCGTGCTGGAGAGCTTTGGCTTCTTTATCTGGGCTGCCGAAGGGCTTGCCATTCGAGCACGTGGCTCAGGACTCAGATTGTTCTGGTATGTAAACCTGATGTGTTTTCTGATGACGCTATTTTTCAACAATGACGGCAGCATTCTTATCACGACCCCGATTTTGCTCATTATGCTGCATCACATGGGACTGAAAAATCACCAAAAAATTCCATACCTGCTTTCAGGAGCATTAATCGCTACCGCCTCCAGCGCCCCAATCGGAGTAAGCAATATTGTAAATCTGATTGCGCTGAAAATCGTCGGCATGGATTTGTACATGCATACCGTCATGATGTTTATCCCCGCTACAATTGGTCTGCTGCTGCTCAGCCTGCTGCTGTTCTTCTACTTTTACCATCAGCTTCCCCGGCAAGTCCCCCATACGATTACAATTGTCCCTATTCAATCTGGCTACCATCCTTTACTCACACCTAACGGAAGCAAGCCTGCATATCCCAAATACAGCAGCCGCTTTATGAAATTGATTCTGCTTTTCGTCTTCTCTGTCCGGCTAAGCTTATTTGCTGCCTCCTATTTGCATATCCCCGTTGAGTGGGTCGCTGTTTTCGGCTCCCTGCTGCTCCTTAGTTGGCGCTGGGTTTACTTGAAAATGCCGCCGAACGACATTTTGCGTAAAATTCCGTGGCATATACTCATTTTCGCCTTCGCCATGTATATCATTATTTATGGCCTGCACAATATTGGTCTGACGCAATTACTCGTGCAGGTGTTCGAGCCGCTTGTCATGGGAAGCCTGATGAATGCAAGCATTTTAATCGGAGGGCTTGTCTCCGCCATGTCTACACTTGTCAACAATCACCCCGCGCTCATGATCGGCACGATCACCCTCACGGAAATGAACCTCGATCCGCTTTCACTCAAAATCGCCTACCTCGCCAGCGTCATTGGGAGCGATATTGGCTCACTCATTTTACCGATAGGCACGCTAGCCTCGCTCATTTGGATGAATCTTGTACAGAAAGCCAAGGTAAAAATCAATTGGATGGATTATGTCAAAGTAACGATTGTCGTCATTCCGCCTGTTCTGCTGTTTACTCTCGTTATTCTTGCTTTATGGGTTGGCTGGATCTTCCCTATGCATTAACTCACGACAACTTCTACATGAGCGGTCAGTTCACCATTAACTGCTGTACTCATAATTCAGCAGTTATTTCTGCAGAAAACGAGTGTTGCCGCCAAATAACGGCAGCGCTCGTTTTCACTTGAGGCAGCAGCATTTTTTTATTTTACTGCTAAAAGGTTTACAAATGAGCCATTAAGGTTTAATATATATCCCTAGCCGAATTCTGGCACTCTATTATTAATCGCTTAATTTTTCAATTGAAAAAGCGGGGGAACCAACGACGTGATTGAAGCGACAGCTTGAATCGCAAGGGGTGAATCCGGTGCCTTCGCGCACTGGTAGGGCAGCTCTCTGGCCCGAATCCGACAGCTAACTCCGTAAGCGAACGTGAGGAGAGATGAATATGATTGTCCTTCATGCGCCGGACGCTCCGCCTAAGGCGAAGCACGCAATGAAGCTTACGGTCAAGCGCATTGAGCTGTTTGTCATTCCAGCACTCAATGTAGACGCCGCTGGAAACCGTGCCTGCTTGCGGGTAACGACGGACAAAGGCATTGGCTTTGGCGAGACTTTTGTAGACGAAATGGAACGCCCTAACGATTGGGGCCTGTGGTGCAGCACGCTGAGCAGCTTTATCGGCACCTTGTCCATAACAGGCCGTTCGCTTCGGAGCGAGCAAGCTGATCAACACAGTGTGTACAACCTGTTCGATCACGCCATTCACCATCTCAAACACTGGACGGCAGAAATTGAACCGGATGACAACACTTCCGAGGAACCTATTTTACTTAACCGCTCGTTATTCTATCTTTCTATTTTTTAGCCTATTTTGGATCGACCTGACACAAAGGAACCTTCCCCGCCATGATTCAGCTGGCGGAAAGGTTCCTTTTTTATCGGCTGCTTGTTCTCCTATGGAAAGAAAATAAAGTTTTAGTTCCAGATAGGAAGAATGGCGGGCTATTGATAGGTTATATAAATGTGTTGACATCAAAGTAATTAGGAACCATACTATATATATGAACAACAATAATAAAATAATAAATGACATTGACGCTATTCCTTCACTAGTACAATCCAAGCGTCAGATTGATCGCTATAACCTAGACATAGACGCGCAGGCTATACTCGTCGCGTCTAGACTAATGGCAGCGGGAGTCAAGCTTGGACATGCCTCGGAGATTCATTTCTCTAGATTCGGTTTATCAACAAGTCGATATCGTTTATTGGCAGATCTTGAAGATAACGAAGGAGAAGAATTGCCTTCGCAATTAGCGGAGCATCTAGGCGTTACACGTGCTACAGTGACAGGTCTTATCGACACCCTGGAACGAGATGGGCTAGTATCTCGGAGATCAAGCTCAGATGATGGGCGTCAGAGATCGGTCATATTGACGGAAGCAGGAGCGAAGAAGCTTCGTGAAATGGCTCCTGAGCATTTCGCTCGGTTGGAAGCAATGGTGGGCTTGCTCAATATCGATGAGCGCAGCGTATTTCTCGACTTGCTAGGCCGAGTTACACAAGGCATCTCAGCTCTTACGGGCGAACTAGGCTCGAATCCAAAGGGAAACATCAGTAATGATTAGAATGGGCTAGTAAAGCTAGCCTATTTTTATCCTTATATAGTTAGGACGCTAATTATATTTCACTGAAAGCAATCGTTGAACGATATCAAGGAAGAGGGAGCAGCTAAATGAACAAGATGAAATACCCGAATCAGACAGATGCTGTTTACGGCATCAAGACTACGAGTTCCAAGAAAAAGATTTTTATACTGTGGCGTGAAGTTGTCATGGCCTATGCTGCTCCTGCCAGCATGGCAGGTATCGGGGGATTGGTTACTGCCGATAGGGGTCTTCAAATAGGGGCATTGACCACAATCGGTGGTGCATCGGCCTTGATGGCCTTAATGATTGGCCTTTTGTTGCGCAGCCGAGTGGGCCGTATACGATGGGTCATCAATGCACCTCACTTGGTTGTGGTAGGGATGTTCGCATTGGCCGGGTCCTTGTTTGGCCTATACGCCGCATGGTTGACATCTGTTTTACTAGAATTTATGAATCCGAGCCATCACTTGGCCTGGGTCGGTCGTGTCTGGACCGATTTCCCATTATCTGGTTTCATAGCAAGCACGATAGTGACATGGCGGTGGCGTCTTGCCGCCACAACTCATTTTTCAACCAAAAGGAGAAGATAAAAATGATAGTTATTATGGGAGCAACAGGTACGATAGGAAGTGCGCTTTTGAAACGTTTAGTTGATCTTGGCGTACCCGCCAAGGCGCTGAGCAGAGAGCCAGAGAAGCTGCGTGATCAGATCGGAGAAAAAGGCCGATCGACTATCATGGTCGCATCGGCGGATGCTTCCGACCCCGAATCGCTGCGCCGCGCGTTTACAGGTGCTAGCCAGCTCTTCCTTGCCATGTCCAACAGTCCGAGACAAATCGAATTGGAAACTTCAATCATTCAGCTTGCCGCAGAATCTGGAATCAAACATATCGTAAAAATATCCAGCCCTGCCTTTGAGCACAGCTCGCCAGTGGCAGTGGCGGGCTGGCATCAAGAAATCGAGAAAACGCTGAGGGAATCGAGTCTCACCCACACCGTGCTGCGCCCTTATGCGTTCATGCAAAACTTGCTGCGCCTTGCACCAACGATCACAACCCAAAATGTTTTCTTCGGCTCCATGGGCGATTCACCGTGTAACTTCATTGACTGTCGCGATATCGCAGATGTTGCCGCAGAGGTTCTTACCAATCGCAAGATATCAGGCCAAATATATACGCTTACTGGTTCGGAAATTTTCAATTATCCCCAGATCGCGAGTCAACTATCTGCCCTGCTTAATCGGCCAATAAGCTACATCAACATGGAACCACAAGTACTGCTTCGCAATCTTATCGAGCATGGGAATATGCCTCCTTGGCTCGCGCACCATGTTGTGGAAATTCAAACCATGTCTACGGTGGTGCCAGAAATTCCAAATGATACTGTGCAGCGCTTGCTCGGCAGAGAGCCACGAACGCTAGAGGCCTTTCTGCATGAGTATGTTGAACATTTCCGGTAGAGGCGGAGTCCACCTATTATGAAATTTCCGCCTTACTCAGACTCATGAATTCGCAGAATTTCATCCAGTCGTTAAATCATTTTCGGTCTACAACTTTATTTTTCAGTTTTATTTTTCAGTCCAATACTTTATTTCCACCTTAAATAAAATCGGTCATCGAATGGACGGCAAGCTCGCCCGGTGATGCAGTAATGAAAGCCTGATCCCCTTGCGGATTTCGCGCGTAAAACGTGATCGTACGCGGTTCATTCGGCAGCAAATCGAAATAGTTGTCACTAAAAATGCCCTCGATGGACGCGGAAAGTCGAACCTGCTTCGCCAGCATATTCGTCTCCAGAACAAAGGCTGTGCCGCCGCTGCCTTCAACGTCGCTTACCTTAATGGCAGGAGCTATAAGTGCAAGCTCCTTCATCGGCCTGAAATAATGCTCCTTTTTCTCCACAAGCAGTCCACCCTGCCTAAGCTTGGCTGCCAGAACAACTGAGCCTGGCTCAATACCTTCTGGAAGCAGCGCCTTTAGCTCAAAGGAGCAGGCAATGTGGCCCTTATTCGGCTGAAGCGACACGGGAACAGCAAATCTCTTCAGCACCTCGCCGGCGAAGGAGCACAGCTCTAGCCCAAGCTCGCCGATGAAAGGGTCATTTTGATCTGACAATACATAGCAATCAACGCGGCCGCCACTAGTATCATCGAAGGATAACATTATGTCACGGAAGCTGCGTCCCGCATAATATTGTAGCGCCTTCCAGCGCCCATAATAGTCCATTCCCGCCCATGAGGCAACGGGCCAGCAATCGTTCATTTGCCAATATAACGTCCCCATGCAAAATGGCTTTTTCCGCCTATGAGCCTCAATCGCTGTCTTCATCGCTTCCGCCTGCAGCACTTGGCTCAAATACAGAAATGCCGAAAAATCCTTCGGCTGGCGCAAATACATATCCATATATTCCTTGATCAGCTGGTTGCCGCGCGCGTTTTTCTGATGCGCCAGCATAACCTCCGATTCAATTGCCATATCCGCTTCCTCCGCATACTGCTGCACCGTCTGCAGCTCAGGGAACGATTGAAAGCCGTATTCGCTCATAAAGCGGCCTACGTGGACGTTGTATTTTTCAAAGGGCTCTACGTTATGCCAGACGCCCCAGTAGTGAATATCGCCGCTCTTGGACAGGTTGAAAGCATGCTGCTCCCCGTCTCCCGTCAGCCCGCGCATCGGCGATGAAGGCCAATACGCAATACCATTGCCAAGCCCAGCGACCGTCTGCGGCAAAATCCGATGGAAAATCGCCTCATAATCGGCCCACAGCTGCTCCCGCTGCTCCGGCGTATAATCGCGCTTCCAGCCCCAGCCCATATTGTCATCATAATGCGACCAGGCTGTATCGATTTCGTTGTTGCCGCACCATAAGGCGATACAGGGGTGATTGCGCAGACGCCGAACGTTTTCCTCCGCTTCCAGACGCACATTTTCCAGAAAAGCCTCATCTCCGGGATACATGCTGCAAGCGAACATGAAATCCTGCCAGACGAGCAAGCCGTACTCATCACAAAGCTCATAAAACACATCCGCTTCATAAATGCCGCCACCCCATATACGGAGCATATTCATATTCGATAGCGCAGCACTCGCAATTTCATGACGGTAGCGCTCATACGTCACATCAGGCAGAAAGCTGTCATTTGGAATATGATTAGCGCCTTTGGCGAACACCGGAACGCCGTTTAGCTCGATATAAAAAGCATGGCCCTGCTCATCTTGATCGGTTACCAGCTTCACTGCCCGCAAACCCGTCGTTACACTTCGGCTGCTAACAGACTGCTCGACTCCATCCTTTGCTTGCACAAGCAGTGCTTTAAAATGATAGAGCTCCGGCTTGCCGAGGCCTCGGCACCACCAAAGCCGCGGCTCGGTAATAGACGCCGCCAGCTTCACCGTCTGCAATCCCGCGTCCAGCTTAACCTGCTGCTCCCAGCGCCTGCCGTCTGCCTCAACCCGCAGTACCCCTTGCCAAGTCTGCTCGCATTCGACCTCTGCGACAATCCTGAGACTCGCTTGAACAGACGTTATTTCCTGCTGCTCGATATATAGATCGGTCAGTCGTACATCCGACCAGGCAACGAGCTTAACTTCTTTCCAAATGCCGCTCGTCACAAAGCGCGGGCCCCAGTCCCAGCCATAATGATAAGGAGCCTTGCGGGCAAAAACACTAAGCTTCTTGTCGCCAAGCCCGCCAAGCTCTGATTGGTCATTCGTCGCTGGAAGCGAGTAGCCCAGCTTCTCAAGCTTTGGCAAATCCTCGTTAATAGGCGAACGAAATTTGACGGTTATCACATTGCCCTCCGGCTGTAAAACCGGCTTAACATTGATTTTCCAGCTGCGGAACATATTGTCCGCCGACAGCATATGCTTGCCATTTACGTACACATCAGCATACGTATCTAGTCCTGTAAAAACCAGCTCAAGCTGCGATTGTGCGAGCATTTCCGGCGTTACGCCGAACGTCGCCCTATACTCCCAATCCTGCTTGTCAATCCACTGCAGTCCATGCTCATTCGTCCCGTAAAACGGATGGCCTATTTTTTCCTGCCGCAGAAGATCCATATGCACGTTTCCCGGCACAGTCGCTGGCAGCCATTCCTTCTCCCCGCATGCTCTAAAGCTCCAATCAGATAAAGTTCTATTCGCTTCGTTCATCGCGACCTCCACAAACGTTATATTCGTTTAGTTAAAATGTATTTCAGCCTTGTCAGCGTTGAGAGCTGACACTTCCAGCGTCTCAGATCGCAGCGGCTGTCCGTCTGCTTGCTGCAAGGTGACCGTAACCGATTCACCGGGCAGCAGGTCAAAATAGTTATCGCTGAAGCGGATGTTGCCCTGCTTCACAGCGATTTTCACCAGGCGCGCCGCACCGCCCGAAGCAGCTATCGAAACCGTCTGCTCCTTCTCATTAAACGTCGCTGCAAGGATGCTGTCCGGCAAGCTGAGCTCTCGATGATCACGTAAATAATAATAATTGTCCGGCGCGTCCCACCGAGGAGCGGACAGCTTCACAATGACCTGCTCTGGCGCAGCATTGCCTAGCACTACTGCCTCTGCAAGCTCGCCAATTTGAATTGCCGTATTCGGCGGCAGATTGACGTCAAAGCTCTGCTCATACATCAAGGCGCCTTCCTGCGTATAACACTTGAACAGCACTTCGCCCTCATACGCTTCCAGCCGGTCATTAACTGCCCATACGCAGAGCGGCTGCCCTGGCTCATAATCGAGCGACAGCAGGAGTGGATGATAAAACTTTTTCGCATAATAAAAAGAAGCCTTCGGCAGCAGCTCATAGTCAATCAGCGACCAGCTGGTGCCTGGCCAGCTGTCATTATGCTGCCAGACGAGCGATCCGCTGGTGCGGTGCTTATTGCGCCTGTAATGCTCAATGCCATATTTTAAGCCCTCCGCCTGCGTGAGCATGGAGAAGTTCATATATTCTTCGATATTTTGCGGAATGCCTGTATAACCATCCATGAGCAAAATGCCCTTCTGATGGTTCGTATCCTTGTTGCGATGCGCCATCTCTACGCTGCCCCAATAAAATTCGCCTTCCGGGATATAGCGCTCCAGCGTATAGCGGTTCGCAGATGCGTGCATGCCGAACTCGCTGCTGAACAGAGTGAAATCTTTTTTATAATTTTTGAACGTAACGCCTTCAATGCTGTAATCAAGCAGCGGCGCCTCGCCGAATTTGCGCGGATACACCGAGCCATGCCATACTTGCCAATTGTGGCGGTCACCGACATCAGGATCGTTGGCATCATTGCCGCCATATGGCGACGACGGCCAATACGGCCTGCTGCTGTCATACTGCTCCAGCACTTCCGGCAGCAGCTCATGGTAGATGCTCTCGCCATAGAAGGGACAAGTAATATCCCCGCCAGCCGACTTCATGTCATACAGCCAGTCAATTTCGTTGTTGCCGCACCATAAAGCAAGCGACGGATGATTGCGCAGACGCTTCACATTATCGATCGCTTCCTGCTTCACATTTTCCATGAAATTACGGTTGAAATCTGGGAATAGTGCATTCGCAAAGGCAAAATCCTGCCAGACGAGTACACCAAGACGATCGCATTCCTCGTAAAAAACATCCTTCTCATAGATGCCGCCAGCCCAAATGCGCAGCATATTCATATTGGAATCGACAGCCAGCTCGATGAGATCGGTATAGCGCTTGTCCTTCACCGCTCCAATAAAGCTGTCAGCCGGAATCCAGTTGGAGCCTTTGGCGAACAGCTTGACGCCGTTCAGCAGGAAGGCAAAAGCGGGCTTTCCAGCCTCATCCTCCAGCTGCAGCTCAATTGTCCGGATGCCGCAGCGCTTGCGATAGCTGTCAACCTGCTCACCATCCGCAAACAGCTGCACCTCCAGCTCATACAAATACGGCTCGCCAAGATCATGCGACCACCATAGCTGCGGTTGCTTTACAGCCAGCTCCGCCGATGCTTCGTGCCCGCCTTTCAAGGAAATCGCTGCGGATGCCGCAACCTCTCCCTCTCTCGTAAACAGCTTGATTTCAGCAGTCAGCTGCGCCAGCTTGTGATAGGCAACCGTATCAACTGCTACTTTCAAAGCCGCTTCTTCCTTGCCAGCCGATAACGTTTGAACGAATACACTGCCGAGCTTAGCGGCACGTCTGCGCTCCAGACGAACGCTGCCCCAAATGCCGACGGTGACCATTCGTGGCCCCCAGTCCCAGCCGAAGTTCATCGCGGCCTTGCGCAGCCATGGACGTTCCTTTGTATAGGAGGACCACTGGAATGGCTCCTTATCCTGATGATGCAAATGCAGCGGGTCAAAACGGACAGCAATGGCATTTTTGCCTGGACGCACAACCCTCGTCACATCAAAAACATAAATGCGATGCATATTTTCCGCCGTACCCACTTCGAGTCCATTGACGAAGATCGTCGCAAATGTATCCAAGCCTTCAAAAATCAGCTCATGCCGCTCCCCTTGACCCTCATGAACCTCATAGTCGAACTGCGCTCGATACCACCACTCCTTCTGCTCGATCCAGCGACATTTGATGTCGTTATGCCCAAAATAGGGATGCTCAATAATGCGCCGATCAATCAGAGTGGAATGCACATCCCCGGGAACCTTCGCCGTCATCCAAAAACGGTCGTCAAGTCCAGGTGCCGCCACCTGAAGAGGAGGCTTCTCCCCTACTTCAAAATGCTGCAACCGCCAGTCTGTTATTTTCATATGGCTCTCCTCCTCCAATTTATCTCTATATGTGTGTTGAAAAAAATACGTGAAGCGCGAAAAGACCCGCCTCCAATCGCTTGCGATTTTTAGCTGGGCCTTCTTCGCGCTATGGCTTTTTCGCCGTGCTTTTTTTACATTTCCGGTTCGCTATCCTTATTTGTTCAGCTTCGCTTCTGCGTCTTTCCCTTTATCGAGCAGCGTTTGATAAGCCTCTTCCAATGTGGCTTGGCCAAACATAACCGCTTCCATCTCGGATTTGTAGGTTTTTACGAAATCCTCCGCACCCGCTGGAGCTGGATAGAAAGGCAATGCTTTCGGTTTTGCCGCTTCAAGCAGCTCTTTAGCAAACAAGTCGCCGGACGTAAGCGTCGGCTCGAGCTCTTTGAACACCTCTTCATTAATTGGAATACCGCGTGTCAGACCAAGCGTCTTGCCGGATTCTTTGTCAGCCACGAACCATTTAATGAACGCTTTCGCCTGCTCCTTGCTAGCCGAGCCTTCGCTCACAGACAGGAAAATCGTTGATTGCGCCCAGCCGCCGCCAGCTTCACCGATCGGAATGCTGCCTACTCCAAGCTTGCCAGGGAGCAAGGATTCAATCACACTTGCCGAGCCGACAGATGCGGTTCTCAGCATAACTTTGCCTGAAGCCATCGAATCGAGCTGCGGATCATTTTCCTTAAAGGATAGCTGCTGGTCTGCTGCAGGGACTATGCCATCTTTGCGGAAGTCCGCATAAATTTGCTGGAACTTCATCCAAGTGTCTTTATCGAGATTAAACGTTGTACCGTCTTTAAAGATCGGCCCTTTTCCTTGGGAGGTTTGGTAATATTGATAAAATTCCCAAATGTTCGTCATATCGTCAATGCCGTATTGGCCCTTCGGCAGCTTCTCATGCGCTTCTTTCGCATAAGCGAAGAAATCATCCCACGACCAGTTGCTCGCTGGAAGGCTAACTCCCGCCGCTTCCAGCACCTCTTTATTGTAGACGATGCCTTGTCCGTTATAGCTGAGAGGAACGCCGTACACCTTGCCGCCAATTTTAATATTTTCCAAAACCTGTGCATCTACGACTCCCGACAGATCAATATCGGACAGATCCGCCAGCAGGCCCCGTTTCGCATAGC
This sequence comes from Paenibacillus sp. FSL H8-0537, assembly GCF_038051995.1. Taxonomy (NCBI): domain Bacteria; kingdom Bacillati; phylum Bacillota; class Bacilli; order Caryophanales; family Paenibacillaceae; genus Paenibacillus; species Paenibacillus sp. FSL H8-0537. Next base: position 5,035,739 of record NZ_CP150290.1, read on the forward strand.
CTTGAATGTAAGCTGCATCCATCTGCAGTACATCTGGCAGCGTACTCGATGCCGCGAGCGTCGGCAGCTTTTCCCAATAACCGTCCCACGCTGTATACTCAGGCGCAAACGTCACATTCGGGTTCTTCGAGGTGTACAGCTCCAAATCCTTAAGCGTGGCATCATGTCTTGCCTGCGAGCCCCACCACATCACCTTCAGCTTTGCCGCTGCATCGGCATTTCCAGTAGACGAAGCCGCTGGCGCAGTGCTTGCCGCAGTTGAATTGCCACCGCTGTTTGAGCCGCAGCCGGAAAGAACGAGGGGAACCGAAATCAGAGTAACGGGCAACCATTTCAGCCATTTTCTTTGTGTTTTCATACGTAGAACACTCCCTTTTTTATATAAATGTTGGTGAAGCCGGTTGTTGAAAAACGTTTGATGCCTTACCCTTTGATCCCCGTTGTCGCAATGCCTTCTACGAAATGCTTCTGGGCGACGAAGAACAATATCGCCGACGGAACGACAGACAATAGTGACATCGCAAGCAATTGTCCCCATTGGACTTCGAATTGGTCAATGAACATCCGCAATGCCAGGCCAACCGTAAATTTCTCGACTGAGCTGAGGTAAAGCAGCTGCGAGAAGAAGTCATCCCAGCTCCATAGGAAGGTGAAAATCCCTACCGTGACAAGCGCTGGCTTAATGAGCGGTGCGATGATGCGGAAGAAGATGCCATATACCGATGCCCCATCAATTTGCGCCGCTTCATCAAGCTCGCGTGGAATGCCCCGCACGAACTGGACGACCAGGAAGACGAAGAAGGCGCCGCCGCCGAAAAAATGCGGGAGGATAAGCGGAACATAGCTGTCAGTGAACCCTAGCTTGTTGAACAATATATATTGCGGCACGACGGTTACTTGAGCTGGCAGCATCATCGTGAGCAGCAAGATTGAAAACCAGAAATTGCGAAGCTTGAAGTTCAGACGGCCAAAGCCATAGCCAACAAGCGCAGCTGTGGCGACGCCGCCTATAACGTTCCAAAATTCCATCATCAAGGTGTTGGCGAAGAAAGTGGCAAAGGTGAACTGTGGCGAGAAGTTCCAGCCATTCGAATAGTTCTCCCACATGAAGACGGTCGGCCATAGCGATGGCTCTCCAAGCTCAGCCGTGCTTTTGAACGATGCCCCAACCCACCAAATAACCGGATAAAGCATCAGCAGCGAGAATGGGAGCAAAATCAAATGGGTGCGGAGTCCAGCTAGCTTTTCTGATCTCATTTGGCTTTCCCCCCATCCGATTCGTAAAATACCCAATATTTCGATACTAGGAAATTAATGGCCGTAAAGGCCGCGATAATGACGAGCAATATCCAGGCAAGCGCCGATGCATAACCCATCTCATACTGCTTGAATGCCTTCTCGTAGAGGAACAGCACGTACATATAGGTTCCGTTCGCTGGTCCGCCCTGTGTAATGATGAAAGCCGAGGTAAACATTTGGAAGGCGTTGATAATGCCCAGCACGAGGTTAAAGAACATAACGGGCGAGAGCATCGGAATCGTAATTTTGAAAAACTGGCGAAGCTTGCTCGCTCCATCGACGGAAGCCGATTCATATAGGTCTTTCGGAATTTGCTTAAGGCCGGCCAGAAAAATAACCATCGTTGATCCAAATTGCCAAGCGTTCAGCAAGATCAATGTGCCTAGTGCCGTATCCGGATTGGATATCCAGCCAATTCCTTCAATGCCGAACCAGCTAAGCACGTGATTGACGTAGCCATCTAGGCCGAACATATTTCTCCACAACGCGGATACCGCGATGCTGCCGCCGATTAGCGATGGAAAATAAATCGCCGTCCGGTACCAGTTGAGGCCTCTTACCTTCTTGTTAAGTAAAAGCGCAACCATTAGCGAGAAAAACAGTTTAATCGGAACAGCAAGCAACACGAAGGTGAAGGTGACCGTTAGCGATTTTACAAACAGCCGATCTTTCGTAAAGATGCTCTCGTAATTATCCGTCCCGGTCCACGTTGGTGAATCCAGCAGCGAATAATCGGTGAAAGACAAGTAGAACGATTGTAAAATCGGCCACAGCGTCAGCAGCAGAAAACCGATTAGCCAAGGAGAGATAAATACGTAGCCGGCAATATCATGACCCGTAATTTTCCAGCGGCTTTGTTTTTTATTAAGCATGGCAAGACCTCTTTTCAGCGCGGGATAAATGGTCGAACTTGTTGAACCCTGATAACGTAAACCAATAGTAGTATGAAAGCGTAAACATTGTCAACCTAAATTTTTGAAATTGTTATGTTTACAATAAATAATAAAAGTTTACTTAAAGCGTTTACAACAATAACAATCGACAAAAATCTACTTTTTCCACAAAAAAAGACGGTTTAACGAGGAGCATTCCCCGCTAACCGTCTCGTTCACGCCATTTTCTAATTGCTGCACTCCATCTCGAAACCTAACAAATAAACCTTTACTAATTTACAGGATCGCCTACACTCTCCCGAATAATTAAATCGCTTTGCAGCAAAATCTTCGCATAGGGCATATGCCCGTTTTCCAGCCGCCATTGCAGCAATTCAACGGCCTTTATGCCTAGCGCCTCTTTCTCTGCATTTACCGTCGTAATCATTGGCGTTTCGCCTAATATTTCAAGATTGTTATCAAAGCCCGTTAAGGAGCATTGCTCGGGAACCTGCTTGCCCAGCCGCTGTAAGGCGTTCATTGCGAGCAAGGCAATTTGGTCATTCGCACATACGAATGCAGTTGGAAAACGGCTTGCTTCAAGCTCTTTCAGACTGGACTGCAGCAAATTCAAATTAAACTCGTCCAGCGTCGGTTTTACTTTAAGCAGACCCTCGCTAGGCGTGTAATCAAGCCGGCTCTCATCCATAACCGAGCGGAAGCCGCTCCAGCGGTCAATAAAGCTGCGGGAATAGCCAAGCTGCCCAATAAATTGAATCTGGGTATGGCCTTTGCCAATCAAAAACTTGACCAGCTTGCGAATGATATCATAGTTGTTCATAAAGATGCTGTCGCATTCCAGCAGCTCGTCTTCATGGTCAACTAAAATAAACGGAATCGCCTTGTTACGCAGCTCAACCAGCATCGGTGTAGCGATCAAGCCAACACCAATAATACCCATTAAGCCTTCTGGCTTCATGACGAGGTTGAAATTTCGCGGCGAATCATCCGATATGAGGACGGAGCCCAGCCCCTTTGCCTCCAAGCTTTTGGAAATGCCGTCAAGCACTTTGCCCCAATAGCCCGATTCCTTGTTTTGGCTCCGAATATTCGGAATGAGAATGCCGACGATTTGGTGCTCTTCCTCCTCATTCTGCTTGCTGCTTGGCATTTTTTTGGCGCTTTTCTGATTCATGTAGCCAAGCTGCGAGGCCATCTCAAATATTTTGCTGCGCGTAACGGCGCTAATGCCCGATTTTCCCGATAAAGCTTTGGATACCGCATATTTGGATACGCCTACCCGATCCGCTATTTCCTGCATCGTAATCTTTTTTTGCTTCCTCACGGCCAATCACTCCAAGTCTCAAGCACTGTAGTCAACTACTATTTTGTAAACCAAATAATTTATTGATTATCATAACAAATACACTCCTCCCTGTACACAAGGTAATGTTTTGGAATATTTTACTATTCAGCGGTTGCGGCGGCAGGGCGATCGATCGCCTTATCCGACTCGCCTGCATTGCGGCTTGCTTCCTCGCGGTTGCTCTGCATTTCTTCAACCGATTTTGTTTTCAGACGCGCTGCTCCTTCATAGGTGCGCACCGGAATGGCAAGGCCCTTTTCCAAACGTTTTTTTGCGGCAGCAATGGCCTCTCCGTATTGCGGAAGCCATTGCTCCTGGGCAACAAGCATTTCATCGACCATTTGCCAAATTTCATTTGGATTGCACACCGCTCCAACCAGAGGGTCCATCATCATCGCTTGGCGCAGCAGCTTGTCATCGCCCTGAATCGCTGCTTCTACAGCCAGACGCTGAACAGAAATGCTGACATTACACACAGCCGCGCAGCCTAGCGGCAAATCGCCAACATGCGGCATGCTGATGCCGTTGCGATCCGCGTAGCCCGGCGCTTCAATAATGGCATCATCCGGCAAATTGGAGATCACGCCATTGTTGACGACGTTGAAGTGGCCGCGGTACACCCGTCCCGTCTCCAGCCCCTCGATAATATACGAGCCATGCTCCTGCCCGCGATGCTCCTTGGTGTATGCCTTAGGTTCTTCCTTCATCCAGTTCGGGAAATCGGTCTCGAACCAGTTGCGCCCTTCTGTACATACGCGCAAGTAGCCGCCCGTTTCACCGTTAATCCACGTTCCAAGATCGATCCAGTCGCGAATTTCCTCCGGCCGCTTGCGGTACCAAGGCACATATTCGCTCAAATGACCGTTGGATTCCGTGCTGTAATAGCCGAAGCGGCGCATCATATCGATGCGTACCTTCTCTGTCTTGCTGAATTCCGGATGCTGTTCAAATGCCTCCAGCAGCTTGCCCGTCATATCCTCGCCATTATGTTTAATTTGCACATACCACGTTTGATGATTGATTCCCGCACAAATAATGTCTACCTCTTCACGCAGAAGGCCAAATACTTCGGAAATTTGCGCATGTCCGCCCTGAACACCATGACATAAGCCAATCGTCCGTACACCGCCATATTTATTGCATGCCCATGTAAGCATCGCCATGGGGTTCGCATAATTCATCAGCAGGCAGTTCGGCTCCGCCACCTCGCGGATATCCTTGCAAATATTCATCATTTCGGCGATGCCCCGCTGCCCATACATAATGCCGCCTGCACAAATAGTATCTCCCACACATTGGTCTATGCCGTATTTGAGCGGGATGTCTACATCGGTCTGAAAAGCTTCCAAACCACCGACGCGAATCGTTACAAAAATGTAACGTGCATCCTTCAGCGCTTCCCGGCGATCGGTCGTAGGCTCAATTTCAATTACTAGGCCGTTCTCATTAATATCCCTTTGGCATAGCTGGGTAACCATGTCGAGATTTTGCGGATTAATATCCTGAAAAGCGACCTTGATGTTATTAAACTCTGGAACGGTCAGCAAATCACGCAGCAATCCCCTAGTAAAACCAATACTTCCTGCTCCAATAAACGCAACTTTAAATGACATTGATTTACGCCTCCAATGGCTCGCAATATAATGGTGAACAATACGCTAATTGTAGCACCGGCAGTGTGGAGGCGTTTGCACAATTGTAACTTCTATTTTGCTTCTTTGTATAAAATTCTAACTTTATAAGTTGAACGATTGACTAGCGCTCCACTTCCTTGCGCACCGCGCGGCGATAGGCCAGCGGCGTTTCATTCGTATATTTTTTGAAAAGGGTACTGAAATATTGGCTGCTGTTCACGCCGACATAATGGCAAATATCACTGACCGGAATATCGGTCTGCTCCAGCAGCATTCGCCCCTTCTCCATCCGAAAGCGCATGACGTAGTCCATAACCGAGCAGCCCGTTCCCGCTTTAAATATGCGGTGGAAATACCCCGGATGCAGCCTTACCGCCGCCGCAATATCCTTGACCTGAATGTCGCGGTCATAATTTTGCTGAATAAAAGCGAGGCTCTCGCCCACATAAAACTCCGATGCATCATGTGACTGGCTGGAGGCCTCCTGCGCAAGCCTGCCAATTTGAACAAGCAGCTGCGTCAGTTGAAGTGCAGTGAGAAGCTGCTCCGCGCGCCGCTTGCCGTCCAGCTCCAGCACGAGCGCCTTCAGCATTTGATACACATCGCTCGGATCGTAAAGCAGCAAATAATCGTGCTGCACGGCGAACAGCGCCGCAAGCGCACGATCTGTCTCCGCCAGCCGTTTAAGGGAAGGAAGTCCCACACCGGTATGGCTAAAAATAAATTCAACATTGAGCATCCGGCATGCGGTGCCCTCCGCAACATGAAGACGGTGAGCGACCATTGAGTCGATGACGATGAAATGCCCTTTTTCCATTGGGATGGATTTATTCGGCAGCTCTACCGTGCAATCGCCTGATATGACATACATAATTTCAACAGCGCTATGCTGATGGTAAGCCATTTCGAAGCCATTCCATTCCTTAAAATAATAGGCTACCACTCGCGGATACTGCTCGGCCTGCATTAACTGCCCCTGAAAAATACCCCTTCTTTCCACTTCATCGTCCCTCCTCTAAACCTAGCTCTCTCCTTCATCCAAAGCCTGCATTTCACCATTATACTCTGCTCCCCGTCTGCTCGAAAGAGAACAGCCTGACGACGATTGGGAGCAGCAGCTGTACTTATCCGCACTCATAGGCAATTGTGTCTTTTTCGCGACTACCCTTCGGCTAATGTGGCAAGAAACGGAGGTTTTTTAGTTGACAAAAATGGGGACCGCATGTAATGATAATGATAATTGTTATCAATAATGAATTTAATCATAAAGATGAGGTGTTGAGCGATGGCATTTCAGCAACCATATAGCATTCTGATTGTTGATGATGAGGAGCATATCCGCAAGCTGCTCAAGTTATTTTTGAAAAAAGAAGGCTGGATCGTCGAAGAAGCCTCGGACGGCATCAACGGCTTGTTCAAGGCGATGCAATACAATTATTCAATGATTTTGCTGGACCGTAATTTGCCGGGGATGGACGGGCTTGAATTTTGCCGCGAGCTCAAGAAGAAAAAATCGACACCCGTCATTATGCTTTCCGCCTGTGGCGAAGAGGATGACCGGCTCGACGGCTTCCAAGCGGGCTCCGACGATTATGTCGTTAAGCCATTCAGCCCGCGCGAGCTGATGTACCGCATTAAAGCGATCATTCGCCGCACCTCGGAGTTTGCTTATCGCGCCTTGCAGCGCAAGCAGACACCTGATCTTATGCTGCCAGGACTCGTGTTCGATTATGATTCGAGGCAAGTGATTGCCGGAAGCAGCAAGGTAAAGCTGACGTTCCGCGAATATGAGCTGCTCAGGTTTATGGCAGCCAACATCAATCAGCCCATTTCCCGTGAGGATTTAATGCGGCGAATTTGGGGCTATCAATCGCTAGGCGATTACCGGACGATTGATACCCATGTGAAGCGGATCAGAGAGAAGCTGAACCGCGTCCACCCCGAATCTGCCTCCTTGATTCAGACGGTATGGGGCATTGGCTATTGCCTGATGAATCCCGCGGCAGAGACCATTTAGGCGGGCGGCTGTAGCAGGCTGAATTGCATTACCTGTCTATATTGGCCTGTTTTCCTGCCTGCCGTGTCCCCACTCCCTCGGCTTTGACCATCCCCGCTTCAAATAAAGCAAAAGCTCCGCATGCGCCAATCAGCGCAAGCGGAGCTTTTTTAATATCCATAACTTCTTAATAACGATACGAATCGTCCTGATCATTACAATTACTTCATTACTTAGCCAGCTGCTCCCGTACTTGCTCAGTCGCTTGAATCATATTGCGCAGCGATGCAACTGTCTCATCTACACCACGCGTTTTAAGTCCGCAGTCCGGGTTAATCCAGAACAATTCTGGCTCAAGCACGTTCAGGGCGCGTTTGATCATCGATGTCATTTCCTCTACTTCCGGCACGCGAGGGCTATGAATATCGTATACGCCAAGGCCAATACCCAGCTCATATGTGTGCTCCTCGAAGCTGTGAATCAGCTCGCCGTGGCTGCGGGATGTTTCAATGGAGATAACGTCGGCATCGAGCGCGCGAATGGAATCAATAATGTCATGGAACTCGCAATAGCACATATGCGTGTGAATTTGCGTCGTATCCTTAACATCAGAAGTGGACAAGCGGAAGGAAAGCACCGCCCAGTTCAAATACTGCTCCCAATCTTCACGTTTAAGCGGCAAGCCTTCGCGAAGGGCAGGCTCATCCACCTGAATCATTTCAATGCCTGCTTCCTCCAGCGCCTTCACTTCTTCTGCCAAGGCAAGCGCGATTTGGTAAGCAACCTGCTCGCGAGTCAAATCGCTGCGGACAAACGACCAGTTCAAAATCGTAATCGGACCCGTCAGCATGCCTTTTACCGGCTTAGAAGTCAGCGACTGTGCATAAACGGTTTCTTCGACAGTCATCGGCTTGCTGAACTGCACATCGCCGTAAATGACTGGTGGTTTTACACAGCGCGAGCCATAGGATTGCACCCAGCCATTTTTCGTGAAAGCAAAGCCTTCCAGCTTCTCTCCGAAAAACTCAACCATATCCGTACGCTCAAACTCCCCATGAACGAGCACATCAAGGCCGATCTCTTCCTGCAGCTTGATCCAATGCTGAATCTGCTCCTTAATGAATACGCGGTACTGCTCCTCACCCAAATCACCACGACGCCATTGCTGCCTTGCTTGGCGTACTTCCGCCGTTTGCGGGAAGCTGCCGATTGTCGTTGTCGGCAGGAATGGCAGCTGCCAGCGTTCCTTCTGGCTCACTTGGCGCTCTGCAAATACCGCTTTGCGCTCCGACGGCTGTGCATCGATGCTCGCTACAGCGGCATGAACGCTTGCACGGCCACGGGATGGCGATGCGGCAAGTGCAGCTAAAGCGGCTGCATTGCGATCAAATGCCTCTTTTACCGCTGCATCTCCTTCATTCAGCGCAGTTGCAAGAACGGAAATTTCCTCCAGCTTCTCATTGGCATACGCCAGTGCGCCTGCAAGCTCTGCTGGCAGTGCCGTTTCGAGAGCGGCCGATACAGGTACATGCAGCAGGCTGCAAGAGGAGCTTACAATTAGGCGGTCGTTTGGCACGACTTTAGCAATACGGGAAAGCAGCGCTTTGCGCTCCTGAAGATCTGCCCGCCAAATGTTACGGCCGTCAATAATACCTGCGCCCAGCACCTTGCCTTGCGGGAAGCCGATTGACTCCAGCTGCTGCAGATTCTTTTCAGCGCCAGCTGTGAAATCCAAACCTAAGCCCTGTACAGGCAAAGCCGCGATTGCAGCATAATGCTGAACCGATTCGAAATACGTTTGCAGCAGCAAATTGAGCTTAGGTGCCGCTTCATGAAGCTGTGCATAAATGCTTTGCACAAGCGCCAAATCTGCATCAGACACATCTGTTACGAGCGAAGGCTCGTCAATTTGTACCCATTGTACGCCTTCTTGCTCCAGCTCGCGCAGCACCTGTGCATACAGCGGCACATACTGGGCAGCAACCGTAGCAAGCTCAGAAGCGGCATAGCCTTTAGAAAGCTTGAGAAATGTATAAGGTCCAACAATGACTGGTTTGCCCTCGATGCCCAGCTTTTCCTTTGCCTCGCGGTAAGCGATCAATGGACGGTTCTCGGTCAGAGCCGGCGTAATGCCTTTCAGCTCAGGAACAATGTAGTGATAGTTCGTATTGAACCATTTCGTCATCTCGGATGCCGAAGCCGTTTTATTGCCTCTCGCCATGGCATAATAGGTCGTTACCGATACAGGGCCGTCTGTGTAGCCAAAGCGCTCAGGCACGACGCCAAACATAGCAGCTGTATCAAGGATATGGTCATAATACGAAAAATCATTTACCGGAATGAGATCAATTCCGGCCTGTTTTTGCAATTGCAGATGGTTTAGACGAATCGTCTCCAGCTGTTTCAAGAAATCCGCTTCCTCAAGCTTGCCGCTCCAGAACGCCTCCAGCGCTTTTTTCCATTCTCTGTTTTCACCGATACGCGGATATCCCAAACTGCTGCTTTTTACTTGACTCATTGTTATTGCCTCCTGTTTTTCATTATTCACCCTAGTGGATGGAAGTTATAATTCTTTGTTATTTCATCAACAAACTCAGATATATGCTTATGGCATTGCGAGCGAATTTCTTCGCGGCGGCCTTTCCCTATACATCCGATTTGCTGCCAGCCAGAAACGATTAAATACAAAAAGGGACGTCCTACCCTGTACAGAAATGTGGGTAAAGACGCCCCTCGTTTCAACAAACGATGGCTGCCATCTTTAACACCTCCCTATCTCCCGTAGGTAATGCAGTGTATAGAATAAGGCAGGTCTCCTGGCTCCAGCATCATCATCGCTGCGCTCGCCTTCCCGGCATCATGCCAGTGGCTTTATTGCGCAGAACTCCGCTGTTACAGTGGCGGGACCGCGCCGGTGTTGCACCGGACTTCCCTTTTAAGCTCAAGACGTGACGCAAGAGCACCTTATTCCTCGCTATTTAGTTGGTCAATCTTTATTTATACTTTTCATTCTGAGAAATATAGAGAGAGGATGTAAAAATCATGTCCTTTCCTACTATTTCAAGCAACATGTATAACTATACACACTTTCGTGTTTTTATACAACAAAAGATTTTACAGCCGCTTTAAATTGTGCGAGCGTGCGCGGCGGCGGCTGTTCTCCTCGCAGCTCAGACGGCAGTGCCTCCCAAGCTTCCAGCACCATTGGCAGCGTGAGTCCAAGGCTTCTGAGACGTTCGCCTTCGCGAAATACCGTCTCCGGCGTACCCTCCAATATACAGCGGCCCTCATTCATAATAAAAATCCAGTCCGCCCAAGCATAGGCCATATTCATGTCATGCGTTGCCATAACCGGCGTTATGCCGCTCGCATGAATGCGGTCCAGCTCAGCCATCAGCCGCTGCTCCGATATCGGATCGAGATAAGCAGCCGGCTCATCAAGCAGTACCAGCTCCGGCTCCAGCGCCAGCACGCCGGCAAGAGCGACTCGCTTCTTTTGCCCCAGGCTAAGATGATGCAGCGGCTTATGAGCCAGTTCCTGCAAGTTCAGCTGCTGGATGATACGCCCCGTACGCCTGTTAATTTCCTCTTCATGAAGCCCCGCATTGCGCAGCCCATAAGAAATATCCTCATAAGCGGTATTCAAGATGAGCTGATGCTCCGGGTCCTGAAAAACAAGACCAACGCGCCGTCTCAAGCTGGCAAGCTCTCTGGGCTTGTAAGAAAGCGGCTCGCCGCGCCAGCTGACATAACCGGATTGCGGACGATTAATGCCAATAAGCTGCAAAAAAAGCGTCGACTTGCCCGAGCCATTATGCCCGCACAGCGCTACCTTCTTGCTTGCAGGAATCCGCAGCTCTAGCCCGTTTAAAGCGACCTTGTCCGTTCCGGGATATGCATAGCTTACACTGTTCATTTCCATAATGGTTGATGCCTGATCGTTGTCTGCCAGCTTATTCACCTCCATACCGAAGCCATAGCTCTGCTGCCAATAAAATGATTATGCCTAGCCCAGCTTCCGCCCAATATCGGAGGCGAACCGTCCGCTTTACAGCAGGCGCAAGGCGGATCTCATTCGTAAATCCTCTTGCCATCAGCCCATTCGAAAGCCCCTTATAGCGATGCATCGTCTTGACGAAGAGCCGCACGGCAATAGCTGCCGTACCTTGAAGCTTTCCTCTAAAACCATGTTGACCGCCCCGTGCGCGCTGCGCGATCAGCATAGCCCCCGCCGTATCCAGCAGCAGAAAGATGAAGCGATACATAATGATCATGAGCTCCAGTACAATTTGCGGCATTTTCAACCGCTTCAGCACCTGCAGCAGCTCGGGAAACGGGGTAGTCAAGGTGATGAAAAACATGCAGGCCAGGCAAGCAAGAATACGCGTGAAAATAGGTCCGGCAAGACCTAAGGATGCCTCCGGCACATACAAGCTGATCGGCTCCCATGAAGCGAGCACCCAGCCTGCTTTCTCAGCTGCCAGGCTTTCTGCTGCGCTGCCGCTGTTACTGCTGCTAGTGAATTCAATAAGCAGCGCAGGCAGGCTGAGAACGAACAGCAAGCAAGAGGAGAAAAGCAGCGCCATATAAAGCTTGGCAGGTACTTTCGCGTAGCCAATCGTCCACAGCATAAGCCATCCAAAAATGGCCAGCTGCACGAGCGGATGAGCGAGATAGGCAAGCAGCAGCAGCAGGGCTGCAAGCCCGCATTTCCAAAAGGCGGATAAATCCCGCAGCCGATTGGAATAAGAAATCGTATCGATCCATTTCATCATTGCTGCTTTGTTTTCTCCGACTTCCCTTTAAATAGGCCAATCACATAGCCGATAATGCCAGCGCCAATCGCAGCTTGCAGCGCGAACAGCATGCTTTCTGTTTCTCCCGGCACCTCTGCCAGCGGAGACGCCCAAGGCTCATAATGGGGCGCAATCGTCTGGATCATTTCCTCCGCTGCCCCATCCGCGCCGCCGAACTCGGCGTTAATGAATATTAATGGCGCAACGGCAAGTAAAACAACAATGGCTAAAATCCAAATATTTTTGGCACTGCGGCTCATTATACGCGCTCCCCTTTCATTCTCCGCTTCAAAATAGACAGCTCGTCCGTATTAAAAGATTGCAGCCAGTTCCAGATCAATACCGTCAGCAAGCCTTCACTAACAGCGAGCGGAATTTGGGTAATCGCAAAAATACCGCCAAATTTCATAAAGGACGCGATAATGCCGCCTTCGACAGCCGGAAAAGCAACTGCGAGCTGAATGGAAGTGACGATATAAGTAGCCAGATCGGCAACAGCAGCAGCGGAAAATATCGCCAGACCTTGCTTGCTGCCTGAACGCATCAGCAGCCGATAGACCGCATAGCCCGCAGCGGGACCGGCAACCGCCATTGAAAAAGCATTCGCTCCAAGCGTCGTCAGCCCGCCATGCGCCAGCAGCACCGCTTGAAACAACAGTACCATTGAACCCAATACGCTCATGGGCAGCGGTCCGAACATGACCGTTCCAAGCCCCGTTCCCGTCGGATGCGAGCTGCTTCCTGTAACGGAAGGAATTTTCAGCGCGGACAGCACGAAGGTGAAGGCAGCTGCCAAGCCAAGCATCAGCTTAAGCTCTGGCGCTTCCTTGGTAATTTTGCGAATAGCACGTACACCTAAGATGAAAAAAGGAATAAAGGCCACCCACCAAAAAATCGCCCAGCCGACAGGCAAAAATCCTTCCATAATATGCATCGCATAGACGGCTTGCGGCTCATTCACCAGTAAAAAAAGCGTGAAGCCGATAACCAGCAAAGCGGTGCTTGCTGCTGTCTTTCTTTTTAACTTAACCATTCGTTTCAATACCCTCCCGATTGTTCTATAATGCCTGCAAGGAGAAACGGCCGAAAGCCGTCCTCTGGCGGCGCGGCGCATCTCATTCCGAGAAATAGAGAGAAAGGATGAAAAACCCCTATCCTTTCTCTCTATTTTGAAAAATAAAAAAGACCGCCTCCCCTTCGCCGGGAAAACGGTCATGTGTACGCAGAAATAGACGGTTGCGCCAGCAAATAGACTGGTAGCAATCGCTTTCATTCGTACACCTATCCTTTCCGCGAAGGCACTGTGGTGCTGGAACGAGGTAGGTCTCCTGGCTAGCAGATCAACATTTTCCTTCGTCTTCCCCGGCTGCCCTAAAGCATAGGCCAAGTGACTCCTGCTGGTGAAGGAAAACTCCCTGATTACAGTGGCGGGACCGCTCGGGATTTGCACCCGATTCCCTGTTACCCTTTGACGTGCGCAAAGGCACCTCGTTCCATGTCAATCCTCTTTATCATTCATTGGTCATTTTGTAGTTTGATCTTATCACAAAAGATTCAGGCTGTCCCCTATAAATGTAAATGGCCGAAATTTCTGTTAGAAAAAGGACAAAATGACGCCTACGACAAAACCGCATAATGCGCCGTTGACGCGAATCCACTGCAAATCGTTGCCGACCTTTTCCTCCAGCATCGAGACGAGCGCCTTGTCATCCATCCGCTCAAGATTATCCCGAACAAGCGCACCGATGCGATAGTGATTGTTCTCAATAAGTCGAACGAGATATCCGCGAATGCCGTTTTCCCAATTGTCTAGCATCTCTTGTTTGCCGTTCAAATAATCCGTTGCAAAACGGTATCCCTGCACAATCGCGCGCCCACCGCTGCGATGCTGCTCCTCCAGCTTGTCCAGCACAAGCTGCCGCAGCTCCTCCAGACGCAAATGGATGAAGCGCTCCGTTTCAACGCTGTCCACACCCTGTTCAATAAGCTGCTTCAGCTTGAGCATTAGCTCTTCGTTATCGGCAAGCTTCTCTGCCTGGGCTCTTACCTCAAGCAGCAGCTTTTGCCGATGCGGGCTTCCAGGATAAGAAAGCTCCTGCATCGTAGAGAGCAGCATGTTCTGAATCAAACCACCGAGCTTCTCCTCATTCATAAAGCCGACGAAAGCTTGCAGCGCAAAACCCATGAAGCCGCCGACCTTAAGCTCCTCCAGCTTCTTAAAGGCGAGCTTGCCGAGCATTTCCTCGGTTTCACGCTTGCGAATCCAGTGGCCCACATGCTCAAGACCATAATCCAGCGCCCGTTCATCCCAGCGCTCATGGACGAAACGATCCGCCAGCTTGCGAACGATTGGCGTAAAATCCTGCTTTTTCACATAATCCGCCAAAAAGCCATGCAGCACGCTGCTAATGCGCTCCAAGGGAAATCGCTCTACAGCCGACTGGGCAAAATCGACTGCCGACATTCTGAACCTGCGCTTGCCAATCAGCTTGGTCGCTGCCGACGCAGCTCCTGCGAACAGCTGAAAGCCCGACAGCTTGCGGGTAATGCTGTCTTTATTCAGCAGTTCATTTTCCATGGCGCTGATGAGCGAGCCCTCGATTTTCCTCCGGTTTTTGAGCAGCAAGGACGTATGCGGAATGGGAATGCCCATCGGATGGCGGAACAGGGCTGTCACCGCAAACCAGTCGGCAATCCCGCCGACCAGACCTGCTTCAAAGCCGCTTTCCAGCAAATGTGTCCATGCATTGTCTGGCAGCCACCATCTCGTCGTAATAAAGCCTGCCCCCATAACGGCAAGCGAAATCCCTGCTATATATCTTGATTTCATCGTTGTCCTCCCTAATCGCGGCACCCCAGCGCCTCCTGTTGCATATTGGCCTATTATACCAGATAATGAGGTTGCGAGCGCAAACGGCTGTGCCTACCTTTGGCAGCACAAGCTCGTTTCGCGTAGAAATATAAGCGTTATAATAATAACAATACTTATGCATCCTTATATTTCAAGTGCAAACGGCGTTGTCGGGTATTGGCGACAACTGCTCGTTTTTTTCAACTACACCATTGTTTCGTTACATATAAAGGAGATTAACTGTGTGCTCAAACTACGAACCATTTTTCTGAAAATGACTCCGCCGCAAATTCTTACGCTCGGCTTTCTCGCGATTATTGCGGTCGGTACTCTATTGCTTTCCCTGCCTCATGCTTCGGCAAACCATCACGCAACGCCGCTCATTGACGCATTGTTCACAGCCACCTCCGCTGTTTGCGTAACGGGGCTTGTCGTCGTCGATACCGGCATCCACTATTCGACCTTTGGCGAGCTCGTTATTCTCGTGCTTATGCAAATTGGCGGGCTTGGCTTTATGACGATGTCTACGCTGTTCGCCCTTGCCCTGCGCAAACGAATATCGCTGCGCGAGCGGCTGCTGCTGCAGGAATCAATGAATCAATCCTCGCTGGAAGGGATCGTCCGCTTCATTCGGCGCGTGCTCATTTATGCTTTTGCGATCGAAGGGGTAGGTGCTCTCGTTCTCGCACTGCGCTGGTCAACGGAAATGCCCTTCGGCAAGGCGCTGTACTTCGGCATTTTTCATAGCGTGTCGATGTTCACCAACGCTGGATTTGATATTATGGGGCCGATGAACGGTCCGTTCAGCAGCTTTGTCAATCATGTCAACGATCCAATCATTAATGTGATCGTCATTGCACTCATTTTTCTCGGCGGTATCGGCTTTATCGTGCTGGCGGAAATGTGGGATTACCCCAAAACGCGCAAGCTGTCCTTTCATTCCAAGGTTGTGCTCTATGCGACAGGCATTTTGTTTGTTGCAGGTGCAGCCGTTATTTTTATTTTTGAGTTTACGAATACCAAAACACTAGAGCCGCTTAGCATAAGCGGCAAGCTGTACAGCTCATTGTTCCAAAGTATATCGCCGCGTTCGGGCGGCGCCAATACGCTTGATATTCCGTCGCTGCGCCATGCAACGCAGTTTCTCATTATTTTGCTCATGTTCATCGGTGCGTCACCAGGCTCTGCGGGCGGCGGCATTAAGGTGACGACGTTTGCGATTCTTATAGGAGCGGTGTTTGCGATGATTCGCGGCCGTGAGGATGTCGTTTTTTTCCGCAGAAGACTGGCGAAGGACCGCGTGTACAAAGCGCTGACGATTACGATTGCTTCGCTGGCGGCGATTATTTTATTTACAATGATTTTATCTACGACCGAGGATGTCGATTTCCTCGTTCTGCTATTTGAAGTGACATCGGCTTTCGGTACGACCGGACTGTCGCTTGGCTTGACGCCGCATTTGACCGTTATTGGGAAAGTTCTGATTATTATTATGATGTTCGCTGGGCGGCTCGGGCCGCTGACGCTGGCGTTTACACTCGTTCCAACGCAGGAGAAGAAGGAGCTGTATCGTTATCCGGAAGGTAAAATTATGATCGGCTAACAACCAGCGAGGGAAAATTATTTTATGAGGAAAGGGCAAGTGATGAGAAAACGGATCGTTTCGAAAAAAATCAGAACGCTTGTGCTATGCTTTGCAGCAGCTACAGTTGGGTTAATCTGCTGGTTCTCGAGCGAGATATTGATTTTCAGCATGAAGGATGAGGCTAGGCCCGTTGATGCCATCCTTGTGCTCGGCACGGCGGTCTGGGGCGATCAGCCATCGCCCGTGCTGCGGGAGCGTCTGAACCACGCTATAAAGCTGTATGAGCTGGGCTATGCCGAGTCTATTATTTTCACCGGAGGACGCGGGTCTGTGGATGAGCTTGCAGAGTCAGAAGTATCTCGGAGCTATGCAATTGAAAAAGGCGTGCAGCCTGAGCATATTCTAATTGAAGACCAATCGCAGATTACAGAGGAAAATTTCAAATATGCGTTAGCTGCTGCAGAGCCGTATGCGCTAGAATCCTTTATAATCGTCAGTGATCCGCTGCATATGAAGCGTGCGCTCATGATGGCAGGCGAGCTGGAAATGACCGCCTACTCCTCCCCCACAACGACCTCCGCATACAGCAGCCTGCGAACCCAGCTTCCTTTTTTCTTCCGTGAGCTGTTTTATTATACAGGCTATCGAATGATATATGCTCTGAGCTAGCTGAATGCTTTCAGCCCTCAGGGTATTTTTTGCGTTAAAAAACTAGTATTATACATTTTTGGCATTCGTAATCCGATAAAAAGGATAGGACTAATTTACTAAGATGCTGCGAGGGAGATTAATCGAATGCCAGAAAATATTAAGAAACTGCTAAAGCTGCTGCAGGAGCTATGGTATGTGCCATTCGTGGTTTATACTGTCGGTTTTCTATATGTGCAAGGATCTTTTAATCCTTATTTGGGAGATCAATTTATTTTCAATGATATTTTAACGTTTTATCCTGTATCCCAGGGTCTATATTTAATTAATGGTATTTATTTCACCTTCTTTTTAGCTTTACCTGTTATAACGATTGCTGTATTTACAACAAAAAAAGCACGCAGAAAACCGCGCCGACCAACGAACCGCTCCAATGTGAAATTAAGGCGCTTTTTTTATTTCATACTTAAAAATCGCAAGCGGCCTTTATCGGCTTTAACGCATGGCCTCCTATTTATTATTTTTATTTGTTCAATGATTTTTTTTCAAATTTTAACCCTAACTGATGACTTAAACATACCGCTGGCTGTGCAAAATATTTTTTTCTACAGTGTTGGTTTCCTTATCTTTTATTTTTTATATCGAACCTCATCCTTATTTAAAATTAATGAATTAACGTTAAAAATAGCTATGGCTTTCGCTGCAGCCCTCACCCTGTGCTATTCCGTATATCTGAGCGGCGTTCATGCACAATTTATTAATTTAGCTAAATATGAGGCTCAAGAACGCAAAATTGAAATGTCACGAGTCTCTTTGGAAAATGAGACGATGACACTCATTAAATTGGATATTTCAGCTGATTACTATATTGGATACCATCTAGATACTAAACGAACCATTTTTATAGCTAGAGATAATATTAATAAAATCGAAAATTTTCAAGCCTCTTATGCGGGAAAAAAACAGCTCGCTGATCCTTCTGCTTTGAACGATGAAGAGGATGCCATTATTAAAACGTTGCAAAGCTATTATGATTTTAGAATCCACTCTGGGGAACGAACGAAAGCCTGTACACAATCATGCGCGTCATTTGACGTGTTCAAGAAGCTGCAATCAAATGCCTACTTTGGCAAAACCTCGGACTCCGTTCGGTTAATGTATTTCCAAAACAACCCATATCGCGATAAGAGTGAGGAAGACTATTTTGGTGTGGACATCTCTTTGCCGGAGCAGATTGAAGGCGAAGCGACCTTAAGAGCCGTCTATGTCAAAGAATATTGGAAGGACGACATTTTCTATCTAAAATATACGCTGCAAAATGTCGCTGATTTGGATAAAAACCCGTGGATCATCATTAAAAATGAGGAAGTATTTTTTGACTTTCAATAGTGGAGCTCAAAAGGATCGAATATAGCGTGGACGCGCACTGATGATGGCTGTAGCAACAAAAGAATCTCAAATAGGAATTTGGCGGACACAGCAGCAGCTATTTGTTCAGATACAGGGGGCTAAGCAGGCTCGCGGACTCAGAGGCCGCTAATCGCCCACTTTATGAACATTTATAGCCAGAAAAACCGTCTTAACGGCTTTCCTGTCCGTTTACCCTCCAAAATCGCCTAAAATGGGCAAATAGCTGCTGCTGGGTCCGCCTAGACTAAAAGTAATCGGCTTTCGCCGTCCTCTGGCGGCAAAGCTATCGTTTCCCGGTGAAAGATAAGTCCATTATAAGGGTGATACTTATAAATGCTTAAATTAAAAAGGACAGCCAATAGTCATTCATATGGCTCATGACTATCAGCTGCCTTTTTCATCATTAAGGTTTGCTGATTGCTAAACCTGTTGGCAGGCTATGCAGTATATATTACCTATGCCATACTAGCCGTTAACTGCCGTGCGCGCAAGTCATCCAAGCCAGCTATAAAATTACTGCCCGCTCGTCCTATTGTCATCACTAGGCGACAACCGGATATGAAACGTGCGGTCATAAGGCGTCAGCACGTTTACAACCAGCGTCTGGCAATCAACCGGGAATGCAGCGCCGCGAATAGATTTAGCCCAATGTTCATGCGCACCGCCGTCCATTTCAATCCAATCTTCGCCAGCCGTAAATTTTACAGTGCCTGCTTTCCAAAATTGCGTGCCCGTTTCGGCAGAGGCCCGTTCGCCGCCAGCCAATTGCCCTTCCTTTCCGAATACGAAGGAAATTTGAGTCAAAAGCACATCCGGCTTGTCGCATTGAACACGGAGTCGCCAGCCGTCCGGCGTTTCAATGAGCTCAATTCGTACGTCGTGCTGCTGAAGATGTGTTACTTCACGCAGCTGATGCGGCAGCAAATACCACGGACTGACAGCATTGCTCGCTATTTCAGGCAGACGATCCGTTGGAATCGGTCCGTAGTAGCCCTTTGATTCCGTACCCTTCAAAACGAAGCCGGATTCAAGCTGCTCCATATCGTTCATTTTGATAAACCCCGGCTCGAACGAGCTGCTGACCTGCACACCAAGCAGCCGCGCCGCTCCGTGCCGAAGTGCAAAAAACGAATTCGTCTCCGCCATGACCGTAACACTCGTTCGTCCATCCCACTGCCGGGCAACCGGTGCACCGAATTCGGGATGCAGACGGCTGTGATAGATTTTTCCGCCATGACCGGCCGACTCCATCTGATTTAAATAATGCTGCCGATTAAATTTCCCATTGATGACAACCCGGTAATGATCCGGCAAACTGCCGCTTTCCACACCCGGCTCTCTCAGTTCCGGATGAAGCAAAAAGCCGAGCAAAACATTGTTCGGGATCGGTCCCGGATGGTTAAGCGCCTTGATTCCGAGCTCAGCCAAGGCAGCGAACAAAGGATTCTGATCGCGATGCGCCATAAGGCTGGATACAAGTGCATAGCTGGACATATCAAACAATTGACCAAAGTCCTGGCGTCCAGAATAATCCGTAACAACTTCTCCATCCGGGTGAATGAGATAAGCCATCATCCGCAAATTGCGGCGAACCGGCTCGAGAAGCTCGGGCCTGCCAAGAAGCTCAGCAGCATGGAACAGCATGACGTCGCTTACTCCGTTGTAGATGCCGTTGCTGCGCTCCGTCCACTCTCCATCCTCCGTGCAATCCATACCTTCAGCCAGCCATTGATCAGCGCGAGCTATAAGCTCGGCATTGCCAGTCAGCCTGTGCAAGAAGGCAAGCGCCGCTGTCAGCACCCATCGATGGTTCGGCGTATGGCAGCCGCCGGTCAGCAATGCCGGCGCAGAACGCTCGAGAAACTTTCTAATGTCCGCTCTAGCCCGTTCCAGCGCAGCCCATTCATGCTTCACCAACAGTTCAAGCAGTTGAGCAAGTCCAACGACGGCAAAGGCGGTGTCTGGCGGCGAATGCATATTGGTCCAACCCGGCGATATCGTGCCGTCCTCGTGCTGCTCGCGGACAATGAAGGCCGCCGCCAGCTCCAAACGCCGCAGCAGCTGTTCGTCATGATAATAGTTGGAGCTTTCATCAACCAGTGAGCATGCCCATAGCGCCATAAACGTTGGCGTTCCCATGTGGGTCGGCCAAGCAACCCCGTTGTCCGGATCGGCTACACCGCCGTAGAAGCGGCTGCCGCTGTCCATTATTTGATTGTCAATTCCTTGCTTTACCCAGCCATCATTGACGGCAACCAGCTTCTCATGCATGTTCATCTTCCTTCCTCATTCTCCGTTGATCCGTTACGCGTATGCCTAATAACAGCCAACTCCACCTCAATGCGTCCAGGTATTTCTTCGTATAGCGTTTCCCACGGAACGAACAACGGCTCACGCTCCGCAAGCTCGTAAGGAACGAACTCAAACGATGGCGTGAACCGATGATACGCCTGCTGATAGGCCCGAACTAGTACATTCGTCTCTTCATCATACTGCCCTTGCGCTTTGTACCACTCCGGCAGAGTAAGACCGTCCAGTCCGGCATCGCGGTCTGTCGCGGTGCGGACATTCGGCAGAAGCTCGGAAATAATTAGCAGCGGGGAGTAGGCGTGCTTTCCAGGCTGCGAATATAGGCTTACTGTTTTCCCTTCCATTATCCTACACCTTGCGCTCAGACAGCTTGGCGAGCAGCTGTTCGTGGCTCTGTTCGATTTCCTCCGGTGTACATGCTGCTTTTAATTCATATACCTTCACAGGGGCTGCCTCGATGATAGGAAGGAAGCGATCGAAATAGTTCATATCGCCGCTGTGTACATACGGACACCAGTGATCAGACAACCCGACCGTCTCATGAATATGGATACCGACCACATTGTCCTTAATGGCTTCCATATCCCGTGCATTATCGTACAAGCCCATACGCTCCATCATCATGCCGTGGCCGAAATCGTACCACAAGCCGACCGGGGCGCCCTTCAGCCGATCAAACACCGATTTCGCCTCGCGCAGCGTTGGCATCTGATAACACCGCGAACGCGTCTCGATGCCAATCGATACGTCCCAGCCCTTAGCCGCGATCTGGTCGCAAATATCCTCCAGACTATCGCCAATGCGCTGCAGGTAATGTTCCGACAACGATTCCCTGCGCTCCAGCATCTCATTCCACAGCTTTAAATAAGCGGAGGATTCCGGACCTTGATCGTGGTAAATTTTTTTAAGCTCATTATCGATGTTATAGTCGAACGGCACCTCTCCCGGATGCACGACAACCGCCTTCGCCCCATAGCGATTCGCATATTCCGCCGAACGAATCAGCAGCTCGATTGCACGCTGCCGCTTTTCCTCGTCTTCAAAGCCAAGCAGCACAGAATCGGTACCATAGTCGGGATCAGCAACATGCGGAAACGTATTGTGGACACTCGATACTCCGATTTCTCCCCGTTCAATCATGGGCTCGATCGTCTTCAGCAGCTCCTGTGTAACGTTATAGTTCAGCTCCACGTAGCGAAAGCCGAGTTCCCGAATTTCATCGATCATGCTGCTGCCGACATCATGACGTTTAATATTCCAGCATGTCGAGAACGAATATTGACCTTTATCCTTTCCCATAAGCTCCTCCTGAAATATAAATTCGTTTAACCTTTGACCGCCCCAAGCATGACACCGCTAACGAAATACCGCTGCAGCCACGGATAGACAATCATAATTGGCACAGTTGCGAAAATAACGCTGGCCGCCTTCAAGCTTTCCGGCTGCAGCTTCGCCTGTCCAGTTGCTCCCTCCATTACGAGCAGTTCGCTGACCATGTTGTTTTGAACCAGCTGATAAAGCTTTAATTGCAGCGGATACATCTCCGGGCTCGTAATATACATAAGCGTATCCGTAAAACCGTTCCAGCGCCCTACTGCATAAAACAAGCTTAGTGTAGCAATAACAGGCATCGAAAGAGGCACGATAATGCTAACCAAAGTGCGCAGGTAAGAGCTTCCGTCAATCTCTGCTGACTCCTCCAGCGAATCGGGAATATTTTGAAAAAACGTAATTAAAATAATCATATAAAACGGACTAATGAGACCTGGCAGCATAAGCGCCCACATCGAATCGAGCAAGCCTAAATTACGAACGAGCATATACTCCGGAATAAGTCCACCGCTGAAAAACATCGTAATGATAATAACGAACATGACAAGCTTGCGTCCCTTTAATTTCGTTTTGGCAAGCGGATAAGCCGCCGCAATCGTCATGACCATGCACATGATTGTAAATAATACCGTCAGTATAACGGTAAAACCGAGTGAACGAATCATCGATTGATCTGAAAACACCTTGCTGTAGGCATCCCAGTTCATTTCGACAGGAAAAAGGCTGACCTCGCCAGACATGATGGAACGTGTTGAGCTTAACGAAATGGCAATTATATGAAGAAACGGAGTCAAACATAGCAGCACGAATAATAAAATAGCGATCGTATTGACAATATCAAAGGATCGGCTGGCTTGTTGATCTTTCATGTCATATCGCTCCTTTCTAATCTGAATCAAAATAAAAGTTTATAAATTCTTATATTTTAAATGATGCTTTGGTCTGCCAGTTTTTTCGATAAGTAGTTGGCGCCTAATACAAACACAAGCCCGACAACTGCCTGGAACAAGCCGACGACCGTAGCAAGCGTATATTGTCCAGATTCAATGCCGATACGGTATACGAAGGTGCTGAGCACATCCGAATAATCCCGTACAGCGGTATTACCAATAATATAAGGACGTTCAAATCCGATGGCGATCATATTGCCCACGTTAATAATAAGGAGGGTAACAATGGTCGGCTTCAAGGATGGCAGCGTAATGCTCCAAATTTTTCTCAGTCTGCCCGCTCCGTCAACGTCAGCCGCCTCGAACAACTCCCTATTGATACCTGTAAGAGCTGCCAAATAAATGATCGTACCCCAGCCAGCACTTTGCCATACGCCGACGATCAAATACGTAATTAACCAATCGTTTTTGTCAGTAAGAAAAGGAATCGCTTCAAAGCCTAGCGAAGTTATGAAATTGTTTACCATACCGGATTGAGTACCAAACACTTGGTAGACGATCCCGCCGATAATAACCCACGAAATAAAATGCGGAATGTACAAAATCGTTTGTGAAATCTTTTTGAACCAAGCCGTTTTGAGCTCATACAGCATAATTGCGATAAACAACGGAGCTGGGAAAGATACAAGAAGGTCCAAGAAATTAAGCATGAGCGTATTGCGCAGCGTCTTGTAAAAGTCCGCCATTGCGAATACTTCCTTGAAAGCATCAAGCCCTATCCACTTAGAACCATTAATACCTTGGAAAAAGTTGAAATCCTTAAATGCGATAATGATGCCATACATCGGCCCGTATTTGAAAATTAAGAAATAAGCAACCGGTAAAATAAGCAGCATATATAATTGCCAGTATCTGCGTAAATACACGCTCATGTTCAATATTATCCACTCCTATCTGCTAACGATTAAGCTCGGGGACGGGACTTTAGAAATATCCATCGTCCCCGAGCTGCTTATTGCAGGCGTTCTATTTATTTCATAGCCTCATAAGCTTTCGTGCGTTCATCCAAAATCGCTTGACCGCCGGCTGCCATATAATCCTTCATAATCGATTCAAATGTGCTTTCGAATTGATCCGGCTTCACCATCGTTGTTTTTACGACAATTTCATTGAACTTGTCACGCAGCGCCGCACCATATTTGGCTTGGGCTTCAATCGGATGGTCGAACAAGACAGGCTTAATGGTATCCGATCTAGAAATCGTCAGTGCTTTGCGAGTTTCTTCTTGGAATTTCTCAGGCATCCCTTGAACATAAGCTTCAACGTTGCGCTCTGAATCGCCCAGCTGCTTTCCGTTGGAGATAATGGCCATGTCACCGCCGTTGTATACACGGTTTTTCACATCTGTAGCAGCATCTTCATTCAATACCGGGATACCATCCTTTAGTGTGTAATTTTCGCCTGCTACGCCGTTTTGAATGGTGAGCAGATTATCTCCCGAAGCCATCCAATCCAAGTACTTGATTGCTTCTACTGCATGTTTGCTGCTCTTTGGAACCATGAGATACATGCCGACTGGCGCATATTCCGGCTTCGGATGCTTACCCTCAGAATTGGTATACACATCAACGGAAGACAGCTTCGCGTCTGGAATGTTCGTTTGCAGCGTCGAGTATAAGCCATCTGGGTAGAATGGGTTCATATCATCTTCGCTGAAGAAACCGACCAAGCCCTTAGACGCATCCTCATTCAATTTCTTCTTGTCTTCATCAAGGCTAAAGTCTTTGCTCATTAGTCCTTCGTTATAAAGCTTATTCATGAATTTCAAGCCGTCTTTGAATCCAGGAAGCAGGATCGGAAAGTCATTTGATCCGAGCTGCTGGATCTGCGTGTAGCGCTGTTCGTCAGTGACAGGTTGAATGAAGGACCATAGGAGCGGCTCATATTGAGCAGATGCTAGTGCCATACCGAGCGGAATAACTTTGCCGCCCGTTTGACCCGGATCTTTTTCTTTAAACGCTTTCAAAGTCGTGTAAAGCTCATCTGTCGTTTGCGGCACAGGCAGGCCTAGCTTGTCGAGCCAGTCTTGACGAACGAAAGATGCATATTTCCCCAAATGCGAACGCTTCGCTGGCAATGCAAATTGCTGGCCTTTAAAGTTTCCGTAAGCCAATGTTTCTTCACCTAGGAATTTTTTGAGGTTTGGACCATGCTGATCAAGCAGCTCGCCAAGGTCAGTCAAACCGCCTTGCTCAGCGTAACGGTAAAAAGTACCCGAATCATATGTGAATACGATATCCGGAACATCACTTCCACTCGCCATTAAAACGTTAAGCTTCTGAATTTCCTCCGAGCGTGGAATCGGAACAAATTGAACATCAATATTATTTGGCGTGCCGAAATTGTCCTGTACGTATTTTGTTAAATAGTTATTTGTAATAGTCAAACCGGATGGGGTATTGCCCCGATCGAATACTTCCACCTTAAGTGTAACTTTCTTACCGGAAGTCGCTTCGCCCCCTGCTGCTTCGTTACCCTTTTCATTGTTGCTGCCGCATGCACCAAGAATCATCGTACCTGCAAGCGTAAGTGCTAACAAAACGCTGGCTTTCTTTTTCCCCTTCACAACTTTCATCATTTGATTCAACCCCTCTTTCTTTTCCTTTATTTTGCTACCTTCACTCGATTATTAACCGAAAAAATGAAGCACATTTGAACGCGCTTTCAATCGTCGCTTGCTAACCGTGATTAGGAAGTGGCCTCAGTATGACACGGTATATAGTACGCTTGCAATAAACCAGTTTCGGAGCGGCAAACCGTTACGCCGAACCCTTGCCCAGTAAGGCTTTTGACGAGTAGAATAGATCATTTTCCCGATATAAACCGTTTTCCATAAACGCCGAAAAAGCCCGTCATAAAGCCATTTCCGAGGATAAACTCTATTCGTGCTAAACAAATAGAAGCAGCCGCTCGAACATGCTTTCCTGTTCGAACTGCTGCTTCTACAAAAAACTCATCTATTCATATTTACGTGTGATTGATGAGCTAAACGACTATTTCTCTGCACACATTAGTTCAGAGCTGAAGGACGCATTTTAAGCTTTCGGAATTCGCCTGGCGTTACACCGGTTATTCGTTTGAATACCCGGCCGAAGGTAATGGAGTTCGCATAGCCAACCTGGAGTGCAATCCCTTGAATTGTCTCATCGGTATTCACCAGCAAGCGCTCTGCTTGCTGCATGCGAAGCTGAACAAGAAAATCAACAAACTTCATATCGTACTCCAGCTTGAACAGGTAGCTTGCATATTTGCCCGATATTTGAAAGCGGTCGCTCAAATGATTGAGGGACAGATCGGGATCAGCGAAGTTTTCCTGAATGTACGCCTTCATATCCGTTATCATCGTTTTGTAGCTTTTCGTCTCACTCATGGCCACATAAGCATCGTAGAGATCAGCCAAATATTCTAGCAGCAGTTCCTTCATTTCTAACAAAGTCGAGGCTGTCTTTAGTTTGGCAAGCAGCGCAGATGTGCGTTCACCTTCCAAACATTCATTCAGTGATTCTGATAAATCCTTCAGCTCGCGACTCAGCATTTGCATGAAGAGCTGCATAAGCGAATGAATATCTTCATCTTTGATCGCTTCCGTACTGAGTCGTTTGAACAATTGCTCTAAAGTATTGCGCCAGCTTTCATTCGTCAGCCTGAATTCCTGTAAACAATCGGTACACATTTGGATGTAATTGAACGTACCGTGCTGCCTTCCCTGCGGAATATCACCGCTGAACGTAATCGCATCGGTTCCGATGCAGAGCTGATATTCCATACCGGTAAGGGCATCGCGGTAGGATTGTCCGATTCGGCTCCATTCGTTTACGATTGAACCAATCCCAATCGATAATTTAAACCGTAAATGCTCCCCTACCCATTGCCGCGCAACGACAGCAGAAGCCTGAAGCTGATCCAGCATGCGGGA
Source organism: Paenibacillus sp. FSL H8-0537 (assembly GCF_038051995.1). NCBI lineage: Bacteria > Bacillati > Bacillota > Bacilli > Caryophanales > Paenibacillaceae > Paenibacillus > Paenibacillus sp. FSL H8-0537. Next base: position 5,062,704 of record NZ_CP150290.1, read on the forward strand.
ATCGTCATTCGAAACCGCGAACATAAAGGTGATGAGATCCGGCGCCAGCCATTCTCCCCATCCTTGCAAGCCTTCGTTATGCGCCAACTCTTGCATGACATTGCCGAGCGCAAATTTTAGAACATTTTGCTCATTAAGCGTGTTTTCAGACTGAAATTCATCGTAACGGTTCAGCTTCACAACCATAACAGCATACCGTCCAGCGTCCGGCAGCAAAGCCAGCTTTTGCATCCGCTCGTTCGTTTGCCCATTTTGCTCCCCGCTAATCAGCTCGTTAAAAAGCTGCCTGCGCTGAAGCATCATGCTTTCACGCTGCTTCTTTTCGTGATCCAACGACTGAACGATTAGATTTTCAAGCGCGCGGTCAATCATCGTCAGATCATCTGTCAGAACCGCTCCTCCGTCGCCGCTCCGCAGTTGCAGCGCCTGTATTCGATTCATCATTAGACGAATCGGCTTATAATTGCGGCGCGTCACCCAAATAATATAAATGATAGCCACTACAAAGGTCAGAACCGCCATAATGACCCATGCATACGAGACGACTGATACCCAACCGAGCAATTGGCCCGCTTGGATACCGCTCTTGAACGTCCAACCTAAAGTAACCGACTGAATGGTGGTCAGTACGCTGCCTCCGTCGGACGCATCTGCGCTATTGTTCACTGGATAGATAAGCTTATCAGCCGTATCTGTAATTCGTATGAAGGATACCTGACGACTCGTCATGTTTTCTATTATTTGCTCAATCGCGTATAAATTCACATTAATGACAAGCAAGCCTTCTTTTCCAAACGGAAAAGGAGCCCGCTTATACATTGTAATGACCCTCATTGGCTTCAGGTGTTCGTATTCACGGTATTCACGGCTTGTCGACCACCCTTGATAATCACGTTTGGCTTTCGCTTGCTGCACAAAATCACGGTCGCCAAACTCATTGAGCTCCGTTTGCCCGCTTTCCGTCAGCACCATATTGTCAGATTCCCTGTACAGGTAGATGGACTCGATTAGATCGCTTCCCTCCCTAAGCGAGCGCAAGCTATGAACAACGGCGTATCTGACGTTTGTTTCGATCGATCCATTTAAATATCCCGCATAGTTCGAATTTTTGACCGCCTCATTCATCACATCATACTCCACCCCGCGGATAGCTCGTTCGACACCATCCACCACATAGCCGGTAGTGACACTGTCTGCTTTTTCTGTCTCAGACCGCGATATTTCATTCACCGCAATGAACGATAAAAAAATGATCATTGACACGGTAAGCACCAAAATTGGAAAATAAGATACAAGCAACCGGAAGTACCAGTTGTTAAGCTTAAGCATATTCAACCCCCTACAAAGAGTGAAATTATTGTAAGCGTTACCATTTGTCGTGTATATCAAAGGTTAAGCGGTTTACTTTGTGATTCTATTGTAGCACAGCCCATCTTGAATCGAAATACTTTTCAAAAGCTGAATAATAAGTATCGTGCTGAAACATGCTTTCTACTTCATCAAACCGAAAATAAGAGCAGCGGCTGACGAATCGTCGCGACTGCTCTCATATGTTCTTACTGCATCCGTTATTGTACCCCAACGCTGCCATTAAATCCAACGCATCTTAAGCGTCGTTTATAATGATTTCCGTCATAACGTGTGGTTAATGATAGCATCAATAATCTTATCCCATTCGCAGTGATGAATTTCATGTCCTGAGCCCTCAAGGGTAAGCAGAAAGCTGCTTGGGATCGTGTTCGCAAGTGAAATTCCATGTTCATAAGGAATAATCGGGTCCTCTGTGCCGTGTATTATGAGCGCGGGGACATCGATTTCAGCCGTTCTAGCCAAATAGGAAAAATCGCCTGTCACCACGCTATGATTGTTAATACTCCCCATATTGCTGCTTCTTTCTACCTCTTGTTTAGCCAACTGATATACGCGATCCGCATCGAGTGGATGCTTTGAGCCCACTAGAACTCTCCACTTACTAACTGAAAAAGAAATGACAGCTTCATCATTAGACCAGTCGATCACTTCAGAATTAGCGAAAAATTGCGCCACCTTCTCTTCCATTGGAGGAAGACCCTCTGCAAAATTGGATGTTGCAATAAGCGAGACGGTAAGCACTCTTTCGCGATGACGCAGAGCGAGTATTTGCGTTAGCATGCCTCCCATAGACATACCGACGATATGCGCTTGCTTAATACTGTAAGCATCAAGTATACCAACCGCATCATCAGCCATATCTTCAAACTTATACCCCGGCTTCCCAAGCTCGTATACGGTAGAACGCCCAACATCGCGGTTATCAAAACGAATAACAAAACGTCCAGCAGCTGCAAGGCGCTGACAAAATTCATCTTCCCACCACACCATTGACGCTTGGGCTCCCATAACGAGCAAAAGAGCTGGATCAGCAGGGTCCCCAAAGCTTTCCGTACATATTTTAACACCGTTAATGTTTAGTAGTTGTTCACTCATTTTATAATTCCTCCATTACTAAAAATAAAAAAACACAGGCCAGCTGCCTGTGCTTCCAGTAATCGAGAATAGGAGCAGCGGCTGACGCATCGTCAACCACTACTCGCATATAACTAAATAAGGTTACCATGAGGTAAACCATTCTCCGATTACTACGCACAGAACATAGCCGTAACACGTCTATTCCATTCCTTGTGCAGAGCTAAAAATCGAAAAATTAGTTTAGCACACGTAACCCTCCATTCCTATAAATTGGGTTTATTTTATCATACGCGTTTTTTATCTGTCAAATGATAGGCATGGCTGGACTTCAAGCCTTCTCTCGTTAAGTCATATTGTGCAAAGCTAGAACAGCAGCCTGTGTGTCCCGTAAAAACAATACCTGCTTACCATTATTGCATTCATAAATAAAATCTTTCAAGCTCTTGCTTTCATAGGTATCAAAATCTCCAACGATGGCCAGCTTAACCTTATAATTTACATATTTCTGTAAAATCTCGCCTGCAAGTCTGGTTTTGAGCTCAAAGAAATCTTCCGTTATATTTTCTTTTTGCAGCAAAATTTTATGACATTCGTGATGGTAATTAACAGAAGCCATTAAATCCAGCGCATCTTGAACATTGCAAATAATTAGATCCGGGCTTTCTATAACTGCAACTTTAGAGCTGCCTTGTTGGTCGATAGTTATGTTCATTTTTCATTCGCCTCCTATTTTTAGTGTAGCACTAAATATGCGCATCTGGAGAAAAAACCTTTCGATGTGCTTGGAGGAGCTTCGGCCACAAAAATAAAAAGCGTCCGGATTTGCGGACGCCTCTCATTTATAAACCACTGTATTCTATTGCACCTGCTTGACTGGGCCCTTTTCACTGTTTAGATCAAGTGTCCGTGCAGTCGACGTATGAATTTCGTTTATAAGCTCTGGGTTTTTCAATAGCTGCACACCATAAGAAGGAATCATTTCTTTTATTTTCGGTTCCCACGCCTTCATATGCTGCGGGAAGCATTTCCCCATCAGCTCAAGCATGACGGAAACAGCAGTAGAAGCGCCTGGAGATGCGCCAAGCAAAGCAGCGATTGATCCATCAGCGGCATTAATCACTTCCGTACCAAATTGAAGTGTTCCTTTGCCGGCAGTTGTATCTTTAATGACTTGTACACGCTGGCCTGCTACTACTAGCTCCCAATCCTCGCTTTTGGCATTCGGGACAAATTGGCGTAAAGCTTCCATCCGCTGTTCTTTTGATTGCATAACTTCCTTGATCAAATATTGGGTCAAGGACATATTTTTCACGCCTGCCGCCATCATGGTAACCAAATTATCCGTTTTTACAGAAGCCAGCAAATCCATCATGGAGCCGTTTTTCAAAAACTTTGGCGAGAAGCCGGCAAACGGTCCAAAAAATAACGATTCCTTCTTGTCGATAAATCTGGTGTCAAGATGTGGAACCGACATCGGCGGAGCGCCAACTGGAGCTTGACCATATACTTTTGCATGATGCTGCGCTACAATCTCCGGCTTCTTACACACCATAAATATGCCGCTTACCGGGAATCCTCCAATGCCCTTTCCTTCAGGAATACCGGATTTTTGCAGCAAATGCAGGCTTCCACCTCCGCCACCGATAAAGACAAATTTCGCAGTACGGCGCTCGATCGAGCCATTATCTACATTGCGTACTTTCAATTCCCACGAGCCGCCCTCGGCACGTTTAATATCATCCACATTATGCTTGAATTTGATATCGACGTTTTTACTTTTCAAGTGTGTAAACAACATGCGCGTTAAAGCGCCAAAGTTGACATCCGTACCGGATTCGATTCTAGTGGCCGCTATAGGCCCATTCAAAGTCCGTTCCTTCATTATAAGCGGAATCCAATCCAGCAGCTTTCCCGGGTCTTCGGAATATTCCATTCCTTGAAACAAGGGGTTGTTAGACAACGCTTCAAAACGTTTCTTCAAAAACGTTACATCTTTTTCCCCTTGAACTAAGCTCATATGAGGCAATGGCGTAATGAAGTCCCGCGGATTACAAATAAGTTGGTTGTCCACAAGATAGGACCAAAACTGCTTGGAAACCTGATACTCTTCATTGACTTTTATTGCTTTGCTAATGTCTACGGAGCCGTCTGGTTTCTCCACGGTGTAGTTAAGCTCGCACAAGGAAGAATGCCCCGTTCCTGCATTGTTCCATTCGTTAGAGCTTTCTTCTCCTGCGCTTGCAAGTCGTTCAATAACTGTAATTTCCCAGTCCGGTACTAATTCTTTCAGCAGTGACCCCAAAGTCGCACTCATGATACCGGCACCAATTAAGATAACGTCTGTTTTGGTTTGTCTGTTGCTCATTTCTACCGTCCTTACACACTAATATTTGAAGAAAAAATGTAGGCTCTCCAGTTGATCACTATTATTAAAGTATTAAGATATTTACTATTATAAAGCCTTTACATAGCATTCACAACAATAGGTAACATGTTACAAAACGTTTGAACATTACTATTATCATATCACAAAAATCACTCACTGTTAGTACTGATTTTGAACATAGCTGTAACGTTGCAAAATACAACCGTTACAGCCCCTCTCCTGCCATTTCAGCCTTCTAAAAACTGCAATGTCCGTAGGCAATGATAATCAGCGAGGCCTTTGGCAAATGATTGATCCGGAAACCCTCGATGAAGCAGCTTCAAGCCACCTGAGGTTAAAGCGATATGATGATGCCATTGATAAAATAACATTCGGTTTTGGTCAAGAGTATCATTTTTCAAATAACGGTAAAAATCCCTAAAACGTAATTCTAAAAAGCTATGCTCATGTTCAATATCATAAAATCCAGCACCTTCGATATCGATGAGATTAGGATAACTGCTCTTTCGCATTTTCCAATTGCAATAAATGACAGCTTCTCAGATGCTCTCCGACTTGATTAGGCTATCCATAGCCCCGTCTTTCGTTGGCGTGCATGCAAGTAAGCATATCTCCGATACGCTCAAATAATTGGTCTTGAACTTTTGTATCGGAGTGTTGGAAATAGTGTTCCGCCTTATGTCCATTTACATACTCCACGAGGGCGTAATCAAAATGGTAGTCGGTTCTTTCCGTATTTAGATTATAAAGAGCAGGGGTCTGAATGCCATATGCTCTTAAATAACGATTATTCATTTCAAATAAATGACTGCCATAGGATTGGTCAGCTATAGAAGAGCTTGCTATTTCCTCTTGAAAAAAATTCATGCTAAGATCCCATACATATAAAACGCAGGAAAAACGATTGGTGCAGTCTATTTTTTAAACGACCTTTTGTGCACCTCCATGCATTTTGGATACATTTGCAACTACATAATCGGTGCCAAAAACCTTTCCCATATACTCCTGCAAATCATCAAGCTTGAGATGGCAAAATAAATCCACGGAACAACACTCCATTCTTCTTCTTTTGCCGGCACCTCAAATTTATTACAAATTTCACCAAAAGTATAGACTGTTTCTTTGCGTTCTGTTATGATGTTGAATAAGTTCTCGAAAAAAATAGCCATACATAAATAAGTAACCGCCAATAACGGTCCCCTAAGAGGAGCCGCCATGGCGGTTACTTTTTTAAAATATAGGAAAGTATATGGTTTCGCCATACTTTCTCTATATTATTTCTCGAACTGAAACGCCGCAAGCCGCCAGAGGACGGCGCGAGCCGTTTCACCTTGATCCAATATACAAAGACTAGCGGTTCATCCATCCGCCATCTACGCAGAGGACGTGGCCATTCATATAGTTCGATGCAGCGGAGGCTAGGAAAATCGCCGGCCCCATCATGTCTTCGGATTCACCCCAGCGGGAAGCTGGAATACGGTCGAGAATTTGCTTGCTGCGAACCGGGTCCTCGCGAAGCGCCTCGGTGTTGTCTGTGCTCATGTAGCCTGGAGCAATGGCGTTCACCTGCACATTTTTCGAAGCCCATTCGTTGCCAAGCGCCTTCGTCAGACCAGCAACCGCATGCTTGCTCGCGGTGTAGCCCGGCACATTAATGCCGCCCTGGAACGAAAGCATCGACGCAATGTTGATGATTTTGCCTGAGCCCTGCTCAATCATATGGCGTCCAGCCAGCTGGCTGAGCACATAGACCGAATTCAGATTGACATCAAGCACCGCTTGCCAGTCTTCAAAGCTGTGATCAGCAGCAGGCGTACGACGGATAATGCCCGCATTGTTGACCAAGATGTCGAGGCGGCCAAGTCCCGTCAGCGTCTGCTGGATAATACCCGGCAGCAGGCTGCGATCAGATACATCGGCTTGAATCGATACCGTTTTGCGGCCAAGCGCCTGAATTTCCTTCTCTACGTCTGCAGGAGGCGTGCTGTTCGTAACCAGCGCAATATCTGCTCCCGCTCTCGCCAAGCCTACAGCAATTGCCGCGCCTAGACCACGTCCGGCACCTGTCACAATCGCTGTTTTTCCTGTCAAATCGAAAAAGCTCATCTCTGCACCATCCTTCTTTTCTACCTGTAAAAATTAGGATTTTTCAATACGCACGCCCTGCTGCTCGTATTTGGCAGCGACAGCCGGATCAATGTGCGAATCGGTTATAATCGTATGGACATCCTTCAACGCGGCGAACGTAAGAAGCGCGCCCTTGTCGAACTTGCTGTGGTCGGCTACGCAATAAATTTCACGCGAGCATTCCATATAAACCTGCTTAAGCTTGGCAAGCTCCTCGGTGAAAATCGTCAGCCCGTACTCCAGGTGAATGCCCGTCGTCGATAAAAACAGCTTATGAACATTCAGCCGCTTGACCCACTCCTGCCAGTCCGTACCAATGAGCAGATTTTGAAAACGATAGCCGCCGGGAATGACGAGGCGAATCTGCTCCTTTGCCGTCAGCTCGCGAATAATGAGCAGATCATTCGTTAGCACGGTCAGCGGCATGTTTTTGAGCCGCCGAGCGATTTCCAGCGTCGTGCTGCCCGCATCCAGCGCAATAATATCATTTTCAGCAATATGGGTTAACGCCTGCTCGGCGATTGCCGCCTTCTCTTGCTGATGCTTGCTGTTCGGATATTGCAAGGGGAACAAACTCTCCTCATCTGGAGGAAGCACCGCTCCGCCATGCATGCGCTTCAGCAGCCTCTTCTCCTCCAGCTTCTCCAAATCCTCGCGTACCGTCTTTTCCGTCACCTTGAAACGCTCGCTCAGCTCGGATACTTTGACGCTGCCCTTCTCCTCCAGCTGAATAATAATTTGTCGATGACGTTCAGCGGCAAGCATGTTACTTAAGCTCTTCCATTTTCACAGCGTCCATATCCGTGAACGTGTAGTTCTCGCCTGCCATCGACCAGCAGAACGTGTAGTTGCTCGTACCAACGCCCGAGTGGATCGACCATGGCGGCGAAATAATCGCTTGCTCATTGGAAACGACCAAATGTCTCGTCTCCGAAGGCTCGCCCATCATATGGAATACGCGTGCATCTTGGTTCACATCGAAGTACAGGTAAGCTTCCATACGACGGTCATGTACGTGCGAAGGCATCGTGTTCCAAACGCTGCCTGTTTTGAGGCTCGTTACGCCCAGCATTAATTGACAGCTTTGAATGCCATCGCCATGGATATACTTGTACAATACGCGCTCGTTGGACGTTTCCAGGGAACCAAGGTGAGTAGGGTTCGCTTCTTCCATCGTCATTTTGCGAGTCGGATATTCCGCATGCGCCAGCGCCGAACAGAAATACAGCTTCGCTGGATTTGCTTTGTCCTTGCTTGCCAGCTGAACGTCACGCTTGCCTTTACCTACATATAAAACATCAAGACGGCTAAGCTCGTATGACTCGCCATCAACGGTAATAACAGCATCGCCGCCAATGTTCAGGAAGCCAATTTCCCGGCGCTCCAGAAAATATTCGGTTTTCAGCGTATCTCCCGCTTCCAGCGCCAGCTTCTCGTTCACAGGGAATGCGCCGCCAACAACCATGCGGTCATAGTGCGTGTAAACAGAAGTAAGGCGATCCTGCTCAAACAGACTTTCGATCAAAAATTCCTGACGAAGACGCTCCGTCGTATATTGCTTTACATCCGTTGGGTTAGTTGTGTGGCGAATTTCCATATTAATAGTTCCTCCTCAAGGATAATAAAATGAAATGATCAGGCGCACCTGAATAGGTTTGAAAATGTTCGTTTTAATAATAACACACTTTTTCAAACTTGAACAATCCCCCTTACAGCATTCTTCACAAAAAACCACTGATGGGGCCGCAACGACACTATTCAAAAATGCCTTTTTTTATGTTAGGGTATATATCATCAAAGATCGCCATTTAGGAGCGGAGCGAGCTAAATGTATTCTTTATTTCGCAATGAAAAAATACAAATGGTCGGCATCGCGCTCGCAACAGCCATCGGGGCCGAATTCAGGATCACTCCGTTTAGCGGGGATTTTTACCGCATTGGGCTCGGCGTCAGCATCTTTTTATTTTTTCTGCTGCAATTTCGCCATCTTTCGTTTGTCAAAACGGGGTTTCTAGCCGGTATTGCCGCTGTCATCTTCCAATCCGTGGAGTGGCTGATCTACACGAATTCCACTTCCCTATTAGCTGGCCTGCAAAATAATGCTCCCGCCGCCCTATACTATACCTTCTTCGCCTGGTGTCTCGGCAAGCTGCTGGGAGGCTCCAAGGAAATTCAGCCGCTGGCGCTGGGCGCACTCGTTACACTTGTGGACTTCTCCTCCAATTTACTGGAGCTTCTGTTTCGAAATATTTTTCTCGGCACAGCGCCCTATCACTTCAATGAACTGGCCCTACTGCTAATAACGGCTGTTATTCGCAGCTACTTTGTCATCGGGCTGTACAACAGCATTGCCATCCAGCAGTTCAAAATGCTTCACGGAGAGCAGGAGAAGCGCATAGAGCAAATGCTGAATGTCGGTTCCAGCTTGTATGGGGAAGCGTTCTACCTGCGGAAATCGATGGATAATATTGAAGGCATTACGGCCAGCAGCTTCGAGCTGTACGACAAGCTGCGGCAGGAGCAGCCTCTGCTCGCCAAGCAGGCGCTCGTCGTCACCCAGCAAATTCATGAGGTTAAAAAAGATACACAGCGCATTCTCGCCGGGCTGCTTAAGCTGTTCGATAATGAAACGCTTACCCAGATGAGCCTCGTGGAAGTCGTGCATTATGTGAGGAAAGGCAATGTGGAATATAGCGAAATGCTGGGGAAAAAGATTGCTTTTCAGCAGCGAGTGACGCTTGATTTGATTACGCCACATTATATTGCACTGCTCTCCATATTGAACAATTTGGCGGCAAATGCCGTTGAAGCGATTGAAAGCAGCGGCTCCATTGACATTGAAATCAGCCAGCATGTCGACAAGCTGATTATGATCGTTGCCGATTCAGGCAGCGGCATACCGCCTGAGGAACTAGCGCTCGTGTTTGAACCGGGCTTCACCACCAAATTTGATCAAACGGGAATTGCAGCAACCGGGATCGGATTATCCCATGTGCGTGATATTATTACTTCATTTGAGGGCTCGATTCGCGCAGAGCAGCTGGATGATGGGCCGGGTACCGCTTTTATCGTCGAGCTGTCCATTGCTGCGCTAAACCATCCAGGTACAACGCCAAACTTGAAGGAGGCGCTCCATGTCCATTAGCTTCATAATCGTAGATGATGATGCCGTCAGCAGACGTATGCTGCACAATATAATTGAACAATCTGGTTTAGGCGAAGTATTGGGTACAGCTGGAGGAGGAGTCGAGGCAGTGATGCTGATCGATGAGCTGAAGCCCGATGTTGTGCTGATCGACATGCTCATGCCCGATCAGGACGGCATTACGACGATCGACCAGCTCCGGGCCATCCGCTACGGCGGCAAGTTTATTATGATCTCGCAAATCGATAATAAAGAAATGGTTGGAAAAGCCTATCGCAGCGGCATTGAATTTTTTATCCATAAGCCCATCAATCGCGTAGAAGTGCAAGCTGTTCTACATAAGATGAATGAAAGCTGGAAATATGAGCGTTATGTTACGGAAATGAAGCAGTCGCTCGCCAAGCTCGATATTATAGAGCGCCCGCCAGCCGTGCAGGAGCGCAGCATCCGCGAAGCTGCCCGCCACATTTTAATGGATATGGGCATTATTAGTGAAGCCGGAAGCCGCGATATGATCGCCGCCGTCGAGCATTTGGCCGCGCAGCCGCAGCCTGCTGCTTTCCCGCCATTAAAGGGATTATATGAAGCCGTGGCTCGCACAAGCAAGCAAAGCCAGAGCGACATTGACAAGGAAAGCAAAGCGATTGAGCAGCGGATGCGCCGCGCCGTCATGACGGCGCTAACCAATATCGCCTCCATTGGGCTGACGGATTACAGCAATCCGAAGTTCGAGCATTATGCTCCGCTATATTTTGATTTCAAGGATGTCCGGCTTAAGATGAAAATGATGGATGAGGACGCCACGCCCGATAAAGGCAAGGTTAATATTAAAAAATTTCTTCAAGTGTTTTTTATGGAAGCGATGGAAAAAATGAAACAAGCGTAAACGGCTGTCGCCGTCTTCTGGCGGCAAAGCTAACGTTTCGCGTAGAAATAGAGAGATTGGATCAAAACATCATATCCTTTCCTATATTTCAAGCGTAAACGGCTGTCGCCTTCCTCTGGCGGCTAGGCTGCTCCTTTTTTCTCCAAAAAGAAAAGGGAAAGCCGATAGGAAATGATGAGCAGCAAACCGCCTACCGCCAGAAAGGCTGCACTTGCTGCCGCTGGAAAGTTTAGCGTATCCGCGCTGCTGGACACACCTCCCAAAGCCAAGAGAAAAGTGACAGGAAGGGCAACCGCTACCATGCCTACTATCTGACTTGCTCTAAAACCAAACCAGTAATAGATCGGATAATAAAGCGAAGCATACAAAGCAATAATGAAAAAAATGATTGGGATAAAGGAAGGCGCATACACCATATCCCTTCCTACTATTGTTCTATTAATAGCGTATACGGATACGCTAGCGACAATCCCTATGAGTGTAAATAAAAGGACGGCTGCATATTTCGCCTGCACGATCGATTTACTGCTGACAGGCAGGCTGGCAATGACGATCATGCTTTTATTTTTGGCATCCAAGGTAGCAGAAAAGGTCATGAGCATAATAGCAGCAGCATAGCCCTTCTCCCCCTTAGCGGTAAAATACATAATATCCTCCAGCGTAGGACGACTAAGCTCCGCACCATCACCCACCATAGCAGCTATTTCATGCCCTCGATCTGTTAGACCCTCAAACCCGACGAGCGATTCCCGAATGCCGATAAACGCTGCTTTAACGCTTGGAGCCTCAAGCAAGCTTATCGGCCTGATGGGATAGCGCAAAGGCAAGAGCCAGCTTCATTTTCATCCCCTTGGAAAGGCTGCGTATTTTCATTTTGGGCGACAGCTCAAAGCGCTCAAGCAAACGGTAAAAAGCGTGGTCGTCCCATTTTTTATAAAATGGGGCTATAATATTTTTCATTGAATGGATCGATATATGCTCGTAATAATGGCACTCATCGGATACAAAGCCGATTCGCTGCTTAATTTCAGCCTCCTGCAAGCTTAGGGACTGTCCAAAAATCGCTATTCCCCCCGTATCCGGACGGGTAATGCCCATAATCATTTTAATTAATGTCGTTTTGCCTGCTCCATTCGGGCCAATCAGCCCGGTTATGTACCCCTGCTTGAATGCACAGGACAGAGGCTGGATACCGAACATTTTAAACTGCTTGGATACTTCGTTCAGCTTAATGATGTCGCTCATATGTCCAAATCTCCTTCCTCATATAGCAGCTCGATGTGCTGCTGAATTTCACTCAGGCTCAGGCGCAGCGCCTTCCCCTCTTTAATGACCGCGAGCATTTGCTGCTCCAGCCGCTTCATGCGCTGCTCTCTCACAAAATCGGCGTTTATGCCGGTTACGAATGAGCCTTTGCCAACAACAGAATCAATAAGCCCTTCCTTCTCCAATTCCTCATAAGCCCGCTTCGTCGTAATGACGCTGATCTGCAAATCCTTAGCTAGCTGCCTAATTGAAGGCAGCGATTGTCCTGAGACCAGTATCCCGCTTAAAATCAGACTGCGAATTTGCTGGGTAATTTGTACATAGATCGGATCATTCGAAGCGTTGGATACAATAATGTTCATTCCCATCACCATGCTTAGCTGTTTAATGTATATATAGTATATATACACTATATGCTTCGTATATGTCAATAACGCTTGGCTATACTAAGCTTCGAGCGAAATATGCGCCTTTTTTCTATTATGATGAATAGCTGCTCCCAGTTGCGTAACCTTATCTAACAGGATTTATGACAGCATTGTAAATATAAAACGCTTACAAATTTCTCCGACATTATTTTCTGTCGGATTTTATTATTTTATATAGTCGGATCATTAAAATAGGTGGCAGAAGGTTAATAAGTCTAACATTAATGGAAATGGGGTTTTCATTTATGAAGAAAATCGGATCACTTTTAATTACCGGTCTGCTTGCTCTTACACTTAGCGCATGCGGCAGCAGCAGCGAAAATGCACCAGCCGCCTCGGATGGCACGGGCTCATCGAATGAGGTTGTGACGTACACCATTGGAACCGATGCTACGTTTCCACCCTTTGAATACGAGCAGGACGGCAAATACGTCGGTATCGACATCGATTTGATCCATGCCATTGGTGAACTGGAAGGCTTTAAAGTGGATTTGAAGCCGATGAACTTCAAGGGCATTATCCCCGCTATTACAGCTAAACAGCTTGACGCTGCTATTGCTGGCATCAGCATTACCGATGAGCGCAAGCAGGTTGTAAACCTGTCCGATACGTATTTTGAAGCAGGCTTGTCGCTGGTCGTACATTCGGATAATGATTCGATTACGAAGCCAGAGGATTTGAAGGGCAAAGTCATTGCGATTAAAAAAGGAACGGCCGGCTCTAAAAAAGCCGAGGAATTAGCAAAGGAATACGACATAACCCTTAATTATTTTGATAGCAGCCCAGCCATGTTCCAAGAGGTAGTCAACAAAAATGCCGATGCTACTATCGAGGATTTTCCAGTTATTTCTTACAAGCTTGCCGTTGATCCAAACGCTAATTTAAAAATCGTTGGCGAAAGGCTCACAGGCGACCAGTACGGCATCGCAGTGAGCAAAGACAACGAGGAACTGCTGCAAAAAATCAATGACGGCATCAAGAAGCTGAAGGAAAGCGGCAAATACGATGAAATCATTAAAAAATATATAGGAACGTCTGCAAAATAAAGCCGAAGACATCCTGTGAAATGAAGGAGCTGTGAATTTCATGATGTCCTCGTGGCAAGTTATTGTAGATGCGATGCCCTTGCTGCTGCAAGGGTTATGGATAACGGTCAAAATTGTTGTCATCTCGCTGCTGATTGCATTCGTAATCGGATTAATTACGGGATTGATGAATACATCATCGAATAAAATTTTAAAGTTTATTGCAACGCTTTATATCGATATTATTCGCGGTACGCCGCTGCTCGTTCAAATGTTTTTCATCTATTTCGCCCTGCCAGCCTTTCTCGATATCCGCATACCTGCTGAGACAGCTGGGATCATTGCAATCAGTGCCAATGCTGGCGCCTATATTGCGGAAATTTTCCGCGCCGGCATTTCGTCCATTGATAACGGACAGCGGGAAGCCGCTCGCTCGCTGGGTTTAAGCCAGGTGCAGACCATGCGCCTCGTTATTTTGCCGCAGGCGTTCCGCCGCATGATTCCCGCTTTCGTCAATCAGTGTACGATCAGCATCAAGGATACTTCGCTGTTGTCCGTTATCGGCATTAGGGAGTTGACCCAGAGCGGTGAAATTATCATTTCCACCAACTACCGCGCTTTCGAAATTTGGGGAACGGTCGGCGTCCTGTATTTCATCATTATTTACGGTATCTCACGCCTGTCCCGTGTGCTTGAAAGGAGGCTGAGCCTGAAATGATCTTTGTAGAGGGTTTGAAGAAAAGGTTTGGCGACAACGAGGTGCTGCGCGATATTTCCACCACCATTATCGAAAAGGAAGTCGTCTGCATCATCGGCCCTTCCGGCTCTGGCAAAAGCACCTTCCTTCGCTGCCTTAATTTGCTGGAGGAAGTGACATCCGGTGTTGTGAAAATCGGCGACGTAACCGTCACGGCTCCTAAGACGAATATTGACAAGCTGCGGCAAAATGTCGGCATGGTGTTTCAGCAGTTCAATCTGTTCCCGCATTTGACGGTGTTGGAGAACATTATGCTTGCGCCCAAGCATATTAAGAAGGCGAGCAAGGAGACGAATGAGAAGCAGGCATTAGCGCTGCTGGATAAAGTCGGTCTGGCTGCTAAAAAGGATGAATATCCCGCTCGCTTGTCCGGCGGACAGCAGCAGCGTGTCGCGATCGCTCGCGCGCTGGCGATGAATCCGCGAGTCATGCTGTTCGACGAGCCAACGTCTGCACTCGATCCGGAAATGGTCGGCGAGGTGCTTCAAGTGATGAAGGATTTGGCTCATGAAGGCATTACGATGGTCGTCGTAACTCATGAAATGGGCTTCGCCCGCGAAGTCGCTGACCGTGTTATTTTCATGGATGGTGGTTATATTGTCGAGCAAGGTGCGCCCGCTGCGATTTTTGATGCGCCGCAGCATGAGCGTACGCAAGCTTTTCTGAGTAAAGTGCTGTAAGAAAAGCAATATTCACGAATAACGATGGTTATTGAAAAAGAAGCTTTCACTCCACGGACTATGGGGAGTGAAAGCTTCTTTAAATTATTTTACCTGAAGTCTGCTTGCCAGAGCTCTCTTGTTACTCTCTTGTTATACAATATATTGAACGGTTCTACCCTCGATATCCGAATATTCAATGACAGACTGATTGGTATGAAGATTTATAAACAAACTGCAGGCCCAATCATCTTTTTCCCATGCCAATCGAACTTCATCCTTAGATGAATCCAACACTGTAAATTTCCCATTAAAAGCTTCATACTCATTTCTGAACCTGATTAGCTTTAAAAGTCTCTGCACGACTTCTTTTTCAAGCGACTGCTCAATTTCCTCCAGGCTAAAATTATGGCGGTTAATTTCACGGCCTTCTCCGCTTTTCTTTACACCCTCAAGGTCATTTTCCCCTGCAAGTAAACCAACATAGTAAACCTGAGGCACTCCTGGTGCAAAAAATTGAATAGCTCTTGCTGCTAAATAGGCGTCATCGTCCCCATTCAAAACAGAGTAAAAACTGCATCTTATTTGATGAACATCAAAACCATCGTCAGCCTTGTGCTCGTCCGATAAAATAAGGCTGAGGTTGGAGCCTCTTTCTAAGCAAACATCCACTAGCTTCCTTGCCTCTTTCGTATCTATGAGGTCATCCATATCAGGTTTAACCGGAATTCCATCATGACAGTCGAGCATAGTGAACTGCTTCTCAGGCCGGGTTTTAAGATAATGACACAGCTCCTGGCTGGATTTATTAATCAAAGCATCGAGCACTCTATATGGCAGTATAAAATCATAGATCCAGTAGCCGCGCTCTGCCAGCTTGTATTGGGTAGTATAATGAGCGTGTACCTCAGGAAGCAAATCTATTTCTAACGAATTTGCGAGTTCCATCATCCAATCAAGAAATTCGTATATTTCCGGCTCAACGAAGAAACAGCTCGTTCCAAGTTTTTTAATCACATATCCGACCGCATCTAGTCTGACTATTTTTACATTTTGCCGCTTAAAATTCATAAAGAAATCTGTAATCAGTTGTTTGAACAGCTGGGAGTTTATATCTAAATCAATTTGCTCCGATGGATCTGTTTTTCCGAACGTCGTCCAAACCTTCTCTTCTTCCCCTGTTTCCGCAATGGAATAGGAGGAATAGGGTAATGGCCGCCGCAAGAACATCTTGGCAATATCCTCTTGAACTGGCTCTCCTGCCTCCCAAAGCTTATCCAAGGTTAGAAATAAATCAGCAAATTCGGATTTCCGCCCTTTTTGGAGAAAATCCTGAAAATACTCCGATTGCCTTGAAATATGGTTAACCATTAAATCAACCAATACATCGAAATGATCTCCAATGGCCCTGATATCATCCCAAGTACCAAAGCTAGGCTCGATTTCTAGATAAGTCAATGGAGCGAATCCTCTGTCTCCTGAGGATGGGAAAGGCGGTAGAATATGAATGCCACCTTTAAACACATCTGAAAAATGCTCAAGAAGGACATGGTTTAGAGCCTTCAAGTCTCCTCCCATTGAATCGGGATAAGTAATAAGCTGCACCTGATTTTTCACGGCCATATTGAGAGCCTCCTATATTCCATATCTTTCTTTTATGACCTCAAGCTTTGGCAAATCCACGACTGCACCCGTATATTTCAACTGATAAGCGCTGACTGCAAAGCCTAGGCTTATCGCGTCTTTAATGGTGTATCCTTTAATGGCCGCCGTATAAAATCCTGACCAGAACGCATCTCCTGCTCCTGTCGTATCCACAACCTCGGTCGCCAAAGAGCTGTATTTAAGCGTCTCTATTCCATTTGAAACGATTGCGCCATCCTTACCCAAGGTCATGATGACTAGCTTTGCACCCAGATCCAGAAACTTTTTCAGCTGGTTTTCAGGGGTGTCTTTTCCAAACAATCTTTCTGCATCATCCTCAGAAGGCTTTATAACATCAACCTTGCCAATGATGGACTTCACATATTCGATGCCATCTTCGCCGCTTTTCCAAATCATGGGATGATAATTAGGATCGAATCCTATCCATATATGATTTTCACTCGCTATCTCAATAACTTTTTCGAGCGTATGACGCGCAGGCTCCATGGAAAGAGGCCAGCAAGAAAAGTGAACGATTTTTGAATTCATTAAGGATTCATGAAGGACGGTATCAAAGGCCAAATGATAATCAGCCCCTCTATAAAATATAGGGACAGGTGTTGATGTACTCTTTGTTAAAACAACCATACTGGTTGAATCATTGACTCGCTGGATACCACTCGTATCAATATCCATCTTTCGCAATTGCTCGATTAAAAAAGACCCTAAACCATCTTTCCCTACAGCAGAGGCTACAAGAGAATGGATGCCTAGCTTCTTAACATTCATAGCGATATTCGAAGGCGACCCACCGAAAAACTTATTAAACGTATTGCCTTCAAAATTTTCATCATATTGTGCAGCTATCATATCGATAAGAAGTTCCCCAACCGTTAATAAATCATTCCCTTTATTTCCAAACGCTATTTTATCTTCAAACCCAAACACATCATCTACTCCTCTTGTCTGTGCTTTATTTCAGAGCTCCCTCAGTAATTCCCCTAATGATTTGTTTTTGGAGCAAAAGATAAAGAATCAGCACTGGAATAATCGTCATGATTAACCCTGCCATTAATGGGGAAAAATCGACGGAATAGGTTGAGAAAAATCCATAGTTCGAAAGAGGCAATGTCCTCATGGATGGCGATTGCAAAATTAAACTAGGCAACAAATAGTCATTCCAAATCCAAAGTGTGTCTAGAACAATAAGAGTGACCATTACCGGTTTCAACAACGGAACAACAATTTGAAAAAAAGTTCTTAATCTTGAGCTTCCGTCGATGAAAGCTGACTCCTCCAGCTCAAGCGGCACGCCTTTCATAAATCCATGGAAAGTAAATACCGCAAACGGAACACCGAATCCCAAATACATAAAAAGCAGACTTCCTTGTGAATTCAGAAGACCAAGCTCCCCATAGATCAAAACAAGAGGAATCATCAATGCCTGAAAGGGAAGTGTCATAGAGGCCAGCATGGCAAAGAATAATATAGAATTAGCCTTCCATTTAAAACGGACAAACATATAGCCTGTCATGGACGAAAAGAAAATAATAATAAATACACTACTAATCGTAATGATACTGGAATTTAAAAATCCGGTCATAAAGTCCATATCATCAATGGCTTTAATGTAATTATCGAAATTAAATTGCTTGGGCCACGACAACGGATTTTCTACAAATTGTTGAGTGGTTTTAAAAGTATTCAGAATCACCAGTAAAAAAGGCAATAAAAACAACAATAATACGAGATAAAGAAGGATTGTTTTTAAAAATGCTAATGGTTTAGGACTCCGCATTACGCTTCGACCTCCAATTTTTTCAGAAAGTACGCTTGGGTCAAAGCAATAACAGCCACAATTACGAATAATACAACGGCTTCAGACTGACCCACCCCATATTCATTTGAAAGAAAAGCTTTTTGGACAACATGATAAGAGGACAATTCTGTTGAATTAAAGGGCCCGCCTTTGGTTAAAGCTAAATTAAGATCGTAAGTCAAAAAAGAACGTGAAATGGAGATGAAAATACAAATCACAATCGCTGGCGCAGAAAGCGGCAAAATGATTTTACGAATTTTATTAAAGCCATTTGCTCCGTCGATGCCAGCAGCTTCTATTACATCAACCGGGACACTCATAAGTCCAGAAATATAAATAATCATGAGGTATCCGATTAATTGCCATGCTGAAACGATAACCAATGCCCAAAATGCTTTGTTCGTATCAGTCAGCCAAGAGGTTTCAAATAGTGCCCAGCCGTATTTTTGGCCTAAATAAGGTAAAACCTGAGAAAATAGAAGCTGCCACAAGTAGCCCAGCACTAGACCACCAATAAGATTAGGTGTAAAAAAACCTGTCCGTAGTAATTGCTGTCCTTTAAATCCACTAGTTAAGGCAAATGCAAGAAAAAATGCAGCAACATTGGCGATAACAACGGTAAAAAGCACATATTTCAAGGTAAACCATAATTGAGTGAGGAAAGTCTTATCTTGAAATACCTCCACGTAATTTGCTAAACCTAGAAATGTATGATCCCCGCTCCGCACATCCCAGTTTGTAAACGTGAGATAAAGCCCAAATAGAAAGGGGATCAGAACAACAGCAAAAAAGGCAAATACAGACGGACCCCCAAAGATTAAAAAGGTGCCTGTGTTATGAAGAAATTTCTTGTTTGTCATAGCCATTACATCCTCTTATCATTTAATTGGTAAATTCAACTTCAGATCAGAGAAGGGGATCAGCATAAACGCTTCACCCCTTTGACCTGTCAGGATTGATACGTATTCATTATTTCCCAGCGGTTGATTTCCAATAATCCTGCACTTCTTTTGTGAGTCCTGCCCGATCGATTTTATCCACTAAATACTTTTGCATAGAAGCTCCGGTTTTCGACCACCAATCCGAAGGGAAATAGTTGATAACCCCGATATTAACCGTTTTACCTTCAGCCACATATTTCGAAATCGCACTAGACATCGGGTTTGAGCTTTCCACCTTACGATCTTTATACGGCATAGCAAGACCGGCTTCACCGATAATTGCTTTTTGGCTCGCTTCGCTTGTAATCATCCATTCAATAAAAGCTTTAGCCGCTTCCTGCTGCTCTGGTGTTGAACCCGAATTATCAATGGCAAACAATTTAGGCTCCGTGTAAGCCACTTGCGAATTTCCAAAATCAGCAGCATTATCGCTGATAGGAACGGGAAGTATGCCGAAATCTTTATCACGTCCTTCAAGAGGTCCAATAACGGCCCATGACCAATCTCCCATGAAATAAAAGGCTGCTTCGCCCTTCGCAAAATCAGCACTATCTTTATTGTAGTCAGCAACTAGCGGATCATTTTTCCTTGCATTGTATTTTTTCAACAGGTCGAATGTATCCATCAAACCGTTGAATGCTGTATTCGTCGACAAATCGACAGTGCCTTGTTTAAGCTCTTCTACAAATTTACGGTTTTCCTCCACATTATTGGATTGCAAGGAGTATGCCAATCCTTGATAGTGAGCACCTAAGGACCAATCTGCACCGTGGATGATGACCGGAGCTTTACCGGCAGCCTCAATTTTCTTGAATAACGCCTCAAGATCACTTCTTGTTTTAATCGTTGACGGATCGAAAGAGCTGCCGATTACTTCATCGATTATACGTTTGTTGTACAGCAAGCCATAGCCTTGAGCTGTGTAAGGTACGCCGATGAATTTGCCGTCAAGCAATGCGCCATCTATAGCACCTGGCAGAGCAAGATTTTCATACTTTGCTTTCTCCGACTCCAGATCAAGGAATTTATCTTTATATTGATGAATCGTTCCCGCATCAAGGTTAGCGATCGTTGCCGGCTTGCCGGATGCTAAAAGGGATTGAAATTTTTGAAGCTGCTCTCCACCAATTGCTGTGGGGATCAGTTCTATGGTTACATTTGGATGCTCCTGCTTGTAGACTTTAAAAAGATTTTCAAAAACCGTATTTATTTCAGCCGAGGTGTTAAAAAAAGTGAGCTTCACTTCCTTAGACGACTGGGATGAGTTTGACCCACTGGATGCTTCTGGATCATTACTGGTGCTGTTATTTTTTGAACATGCTGCTAATATCGAAAACACTAACGCCAAACAAACACCTAAAATTATTACCTTGGATCTTTTCATTGTTACTCCCCCATAATTAGTTTTGAAAGCGTACTCAAACTCACTTTCAATTTATATGTTAACCGTTTGACATATCGTGTGTCAAGCGGTTGACATATAAATTATTATTGTATGGTTATTATGCCTCCATGCGGCAGAAAATATTCTCAACGGAAGAAAAATAATGACTTTGAGGATGAAGCTTTTGAGCATGAAAAAGGGGACTTGCTCATCGCTCATCCCCACCTTGCTAGGTCGTCCCTCTTTCTACTAAAGAGACCCCCAGCATATAATCTTTCTTCACCGTCTCACCGTTAATTTTCTGAATAATGATTTCTACCGATTGTTTGGCCATTTCCTCAATCGGTTGCTTCACACTTGTTACTCTAGGCATAATTAAGGAGGCTAGAACCACGTCATCATAACCAATAATCTTGATATCGTCAGGAATTTTCTTGTTAAGCTTTAAACACGCTTGAATGACATAGGCGGCAATGACATCACTTGTTGCAAATATGCCATCAACATCCTTATTTTCTTGCAAAAAACGAATAAGTTGTTCTACACCATTATCGATATCCGTATAATCATTGATTTCCAAGTAAAAGTTCAAAATCTCGATGTTTCTTTCCTTGCACTCAGCTGAAAATCCTTCATATCTAAGTCCTGAAAATATGCTTTTATTATTTAATAAGTCACGATTGTAGCCTTTTATGCCTCCATATATAAATGCCAGCTTTCGGCATCCCTTATCAAGCAATAATTTTGCCACCAGTCCCCCGCCAGTCTTATTGTCAGAGGTCACCAAAGGAACATGCTCAGAAATACTTCTGTCAAATGATACTAAAGGCAATTTCAATTGCAAATAATCATCCGTCTCTAACAGCATACTCCCCATGATGATGCCATCCACTTGATTTTTTTTCAACATATCAATATATTGTTTTTCTTTTGTCCGATCATTTTGCGAGTTGCACAATAATAATTTGTAACCATTTTGAAATGCATAATATTCAATATATTGCGTTAATTCACTGAAAAATGGGTGAGCAATCTCTGGAATAATAAGCCCAATCAAATTCGACTTTTTCCTGAACAATGACCGCGCAAGTTCATTCGGTTGATAGTTCAGCTCCTCCATAACCTGGTAGACTCTTTCGCGTGTAGTACTGCTTATGTAACCTCGATTATTAAGAATGCGAGACACAGTAGTGACTGAAACACCCGCTTTTTTAGCCACATCATCTATTTTAGGCATCCGGTTCCCTCCCTTATGGTTTATTCAGTATAACAGGAATACTCCTCCTGCATCCATTTTTGAATACCTATAAGAAATCATTTTTTCCAGCATTATACTCATTCGAAAATATAAAAAACGGCTGCGAAAGCAACCGTTTTTTTGAAGTTTAACATAATTAACCAGCAATCAACCTCGCATTTTCTGCGGATTTAATGCTCTATTTAAAGCTTCTACGTAGCCTTTACTCGCACGCCTACTGACTTCCGCTTGCGGTGCAGCTAATTCGAAAGCGTGGAAGCAGCCGGGATACATTTGAAACTCTACTTCTACACCAGCTTGAGCCAACCGTGCCACATATTCAATAGTTTCATCCCGGAAAGGATCTAATTGTCCAACACATGTATACGTAGGCGGCAGTCCTTCATAGCTTTCTGCGCGGGAAGGAGCTGCATAGGGGGGAATGGTGCCGGAAGCATGTTCTCCTAAATACAAGCCCCAAGCTGCCCTATTATTATCACGATTCCAAACCGAACGGTTTGTGGTAATTTCATGACTGGAGGCCGTTGCATTACGATCATCAATCATCGGATACAAGGGCATTTGAAAAGAGATAGCAGGTCCACCTTGATCACGAGCCATTAAAGAAAGGGCCGCCGTTAAACCACCGCCCGCACTAGCCCCAGCGACGGCTATTCTTGTTAAATCTATGTTTAATTCACTTGTAGCAGCCATCCACTTTAGTGCGGCATAGCAGTCGTCTATCGCCGCAGGATAAGGGTGCTCAGGAGCAAGACGATAATCAACGGAAACGACGACACAATGGGTGTCCACAACAAATCTTTCGCACAAAGCATCATCTGAGTCAGGATGCCCAAGAACATACCCCCCGCCATGAATCCATAATAATGCAGGCAAGGCTGTTTCGAGTCTGTTGACAGGTTCATAAATCTTTAGCAGCAAATTTGAGGAAGGGCCAGCAATCATTTGGTTTCTCGTTGCCACATGAGGAGACTTCTCTGCCTCTTGTAATGGGAAGCTTCGAAAAAGCTGCAAATCATTTGGCAAGTCTAATGGTGGAAGCTGCTCTAACGTTGCTCGTAGCTCTGGTAATACTCTGCTTTTGAAATTCATATTCATCCTCCTGATTAAATGAGCCTTTAGGTTGTTTCTCTCTCAATCAATTCAATTGGCAATATATTTTCCTGTGATACAGCTTCGCCTTGAATCTGACCCATGATGAGTCTCACAGCCATTTTGCCAATTTCCTTGGTTGGCTGTTTAATCGTTGTAATAGCGGGAGTTATAAGTTTTCCTAATTGAATACCATCGTACCCTATAATTTTCACATCCTGAGGAACGGACTTGCCTAGTCGATGGCATTCTTTCAATACCTGAGCAGCGATGATGTCACTGCTAGCGAATACCCCGTCTATATCTGGATTTTCTAAAAACATTTTGGTGACCAGCTGATCATATTCATCATAATCAAAGCCATTCAAATCGGTTTGTAAAACGATATGCTCAATGCCCTTGTTTGTAATCACTTTCTTAAACGCATCATGTCTCAATTTTGCCAGTAAATTAAGATGAAGATTTCCGCTGATGTGTGCAATTTTTTTGCAGCCCTTTTTTATCAGCAAATTTGTAGCCAGCTCTCCACCCTTATAATTATCGGATGAAATATAGGGAATCGTATCCGCGATTTGACGATCCAAGGTCACCATTGGCAGCTTGATGGAAGTGTATTCTTTTATGTCCATCGTATGGCTGCCCATAATAATTCCATCTACCTGGCTGGCCTTCAGCATATTAATGTACTCTTTTTCTTTGACCATGTTTAATTGCGAATTACAGAGCAATATTTTGTATCCGTTCTTGTCAGCATAATATTCGATATGATTGGTCACTTCCCCGAAGAACGGGTGTGAGACGTCTGGAATAATAAGACCGATAATATTGGATTTCTTCAGAATCAAGGATCGGGCAACTTGATTGGGTTGATAGTTCAACTCATCCATTGCTTCCTGCACTCTTTTCTTAAGCTTTCCGCTGATATATCCTCTATTGTTCAGTACTCTAGAAACAGAAGTGACGCTCACCCCTACTTTCTCCGCGATATCTTTAATCGTCGACATTGGGCTTCCTCCAAACGTTATCCAGCAATCCAGCCGAATCTATAGCGTTTACTTCCAAGCTTTCTAGCAAATATACATCGAACTGATCATTTCTCACATTTTATTGCATACATATGTACCCCTAGTATATGGTTGGCATTTCCGTATGTCAAGCGGTTGACATACGCTGTAAAGCCGACAGTGTTCCGCTTGCTTTTCCATAAAAAAGCAGCCTATCCTTGGTTGAGGATAGGCTGCTTAACCTATTTATATATGATCCGCGTATCATTCGAACACGCCAATTAATGCTTGCTTGAAGCTTTATTAGCGGATGCCTTTATGGAATATGTTCTGACAGCTTCACAACTACAATATTCGGGCGATTGAATAAGCGCTGGGGAACGACGCTGTTGCCAAGTCCTCTGCTGACCAGCATAAACGCGACCCCGTTTACATATTGGCCTGCATCGTACACGGGCAGAACCCCCTGTCCCGGAGCGATGAGCCCGCCAATAAACGGCAGTCTGACTTGCCCGCCATGGGCATGTCCCGAGAAGGTCAGATCCATTCCAGCACGAACATAGACGTCAAACAGTTCGGGACGATGGGAGAGCAGTATCGTGTAAAGCCCATCATCGGATTGCTTTCCCGCCTCCGCTTTTGTAGAGGCACCCGTATTCTCTTTCCCGGCTATGTTGTCAAAGTCTTCAATAGCTGTTTGAATATTTTGCTCCGCCGCCTCCGCATCATGTCCGCCATACGCTGAAAATTTGGGATCGTCGATTCCTAGCAATCGGATTTCCCCA
This sequence comes from Paenibacillus sp. FSL H8-0537, assembly GCF_038051995.1. Classification (NCBI taxonomy): domain Bacteria; kingdom Bacillati; phylum Bacillota; class Bacilli; order Caryophanales; family Paenibacillaceae; genus Paenibacillus; species Paenibacillus sp. FSL H8-0537. The sequence goes on from NZ_CP150290.1 coordinate 5,087,758, forward strand.
GCTCCAGCCACTGTCCCATCACCAGTTCCATTCCTATTTAGCACGGGTATGCTTGCCGCTTCATTCCGCAGGACATGAACGCCCAGCTCCAGCAGCTTTTTCTCCAGCTCCGGGTAACGCGCGTAAGCATATTCATGATTGCCCGTCACATAATAAACAGGGGCCAGCTTCACGATTTCTGCCATTAGCTCAAGGCTTTCCGCCTCGCCTCCACGCCTGCTATCAATTAAATCGCCTGTAACGACGATAAGGTTTGGCTGCTGTTTTTCCACCTTGCGAACGAGCCGCGTCTGATTATCGCCAAATCTTTTGCCATGCACATCGGACAGCTGCACAATCGTAAAATCTTTCAGCCCCTGCGGCAGCTTGGACGATGAAAGCTGAAATGACGACACCGTCAAAGCATTATTTTGAAAATAAAGAAAAATGACGATAGCAGCTGCTGCAGCTAGGAATATCCCTACTCTTTTTAACGGCTTGCGCATAAGCTCCTCCTCTTCTTGCTGTTCCTCTATGATTTCCTGCTCTTTCCTCTTGTCTATTATACCTGTTTCTATTTCCGAATAAAAATAAGCGGGACGCCCGGATGCGCCCCACTCTTGTTCTAATGCCTTATACGTTAACCTTCTTTACGGCTTCGCTCATCTCATGTGTCTGCTGCCGAAGCAGATTCGACGTTTGAGCCACCTTCTGGAACATGACCGACTGCTCGCTGGTCAAACGGTAAATCTCATCGGAGCGTTCCGAAACGCCTGATGCAATATGCGCAATCGCATGGACGGACGCCGCAGCTTCCTCAGAACCTGCTGTCATCTCCTCAGCCGATGCCGATACTTCTTGAATGCGCTGCGTCACGATGCGGAAGGCATCCACCACATGGGTAAAAGCCTGCTCCGCTTCCGCCGTAATGACTACGCCTTGGCCAATTTCTTGCGCGGTAACGCCCATCTTCGTACCGATTTGCTGGGACTCCTGCTGGATGCCGAGCAGCAGATCCGATATCATCTGCACCGATAGGCTTGAAGCTTCCGCCAGCTTGCGCACTTCATCGGCCACAACAGCGAAGCCTTTGCCATGCTCGCCTGCATGGGCCGCTTCAATCGAGGCATTCAGCGCCAGCAGCTTCGTCTGGGTGGCAAAATCCCGAACCGCTTGCAGCGCCCCGCCAATTTCCTGTGAGTAGCCGCTCAGCACTTCCACCATCGCAGCGACATCTCCGGCTACTACGGAAATGTTCTTCATCTGGTTTTTCATCTCTGTCATGCTTTGCTTACCGGATTGAGCTGTAGCCAAAGCGCTTGTTGCCGCATCTGAAACTGCAGTAGAAGACTCGGATACGCTGGTAATTCCTTTAGCAATTTCCACCATCGCATTCGCGCTGTCGCCTGCGCCTTGCTTCTGCGTATGCGCACCCTGCCGAATATGCTGTACGGAATGATCAACCGTCTTGCTCATGACGAGCATTTCCTCCGCATTGCGGCTGAATTGCTCCGTCGAATCTACTAATATATCCGTCGTTGCCGCCACACCTGCAACCATATCGCTAATGATTTTATTCAAATTGCCAGACATATGAATCATCGCTTTAAACGTGCTGCCGATTTCATCCTCGCTTCTGAGATGATACGCCGTCAAAATCTGATTGGCCTGCGCCAGCTCGCCATGCGCCATTTTATCGACACTGGCCTTCAATGCTTTGAGCGGTCTGAGTCCCTTCACGACGAAGCGCGATACGATCGCTATGCCCGCAATCGTAATAAACAGCAGCAGCGCATAGAAGGGAATGCTCGACTTAATAATATCCGATTCAATATCGCCTATAACTGATACAGCCGTATCAATGCCGATGACACCAATTAAAGCACCATTGCTGTCGGCAATTGGAGCATACGAGGAAATGTATTTTCCGTATTCCTCATTATCAATAATTTGTGAGCTCGCCGTTTTCCCTTGCAGCAGCGCCTGGACTGCTTCACTAGGCATATCCGTCACTTCATTAATCGGAGATGCCTTATCGATATCCTTCATGCCGTCTACCATAATAAGCGGCGTGCCCTTGTCATCAATTTTCACGAAATACACATACATGGCGCCAATGCGCACCCGAAAATCATCGAGCTCATCACGTATGGTCAAAAACAAATCATTTTCCTTCGGCTCTTTGGCAAACTCAGCATAAGTAGCTGTATCCAGCTGGTTGACGTAGCTTTGGGCAATCTGGATGTTATAGCTGGAAATGGCCTTCTGTGCAGCTGACTTCATGTTTGCCAACTGCAGCAATACGCTGCCGGCAGAAATAATAACAATGACTAGCGTAACTACCGCAACAATGCGCGCCACTAAACGTTTCCTGAAAAATCCGATCATTCGATCCTCTTCCTCCCGCATCAAACCCAGCCTTTTTTACTAGTCCGCTACCCAAATCTAACATGCTTCAAGCACTATGTATGGTGAAAATATTAAACGAATATGTCGAAATTCGCAAGAAATTATTGGTCCAGCACGGCAATCGCTTACGAAATGAGAGCGGAATGCAACGTCCATTTTTCGAAGCAGCTGCTTTAGCTACGTTTCTTTAATTATAGCAACAATTCCCCTTATAAATGGCGTTATCGCAAAAACATTTTCAATATCATCCTCATCAAGTTTCGCCCAATAATAAATGGTATTTATATGAATATTTATATCCCTTATTAGATGATATTTTATGAGCTCGGCCATATTTTCCTCAGCCTTGTTTCCCGAAATGGCATCGTTATATGATTCAACAATAACAAGCATTAAAGCAAATTTTTCTTCGAGGTTTAAGTTCATGTTTTCATATGCATGCAGGAATTCACCGACTCTAGTGGAATCAGCAACCTCATATTCCCAGTCTTGTGTGAATTCACCTGGGGACGGCAGCTTGATTTTCTCTACAAGCCCCTCCACAGCGCTTCGTGTAACCTATTTAGGATGTCTATTGTCCATCATTTAGTGCCACCTCTATAGATTCATATTTATAATGATCTCCGATATTTTTTCTATCTATATACGATTACAGGCTTGATGGACACAGCAGACGCTATTCCAACAAAATCACGGGTTTTGACGCAGTCTGCGGACTCAGGTGCAGCTAATGTGCTGCCGATCACCATTTTGACGGGATGAGGAGGACCATAACGGATTTCCTGTCCGCGTACGGCCTTAAATCGGCCCAATAGCCGCAATAGCGGAGCCTCAGTCCACCAAAAAAGGAGGGGTTAACACTAGTGGTGCAGCTAGCTGTATCGTCCCAGCAGCAATCGCATACGGCGGCTTCCTGAGCCTTGAATTGTTCGTTGCCATTAGCCTCGAATAAGAGTTAAGCAAGGTGCAGCATGCCGACTCTAGTATACTCTTACAGCCAAGAAAAACGGCGGAGCCCCAAAGCCCCGCCTTCTACGTCTACCTCTTCCTCTTCCTCTTCCTCAACCATTCCTTGCTTACGACTTCTCCACCTTAAAAACGAACTTCCATTTAGCGACGTTGCCGGAGTATCGGCCTCTGTTTTCCACGACCTCCACATCTAGCGTATGCTTCTTGCTCGCCGCCACCGTTGAAGCCTTGAAAGACTTGGTAGCCGTACCGACATCAGGAATTTTGTCCTGCTCGATTGCCGTCGCCTCCAGCTTCACAAGCTCGCTTGGCTTTAGCGTCAGCCTAATGCTGTCTCCAGCGGCTTCACTGCGATTGCCGCAAGTAGCGCAACCATCAGCAGCATACGCAAGCGTTTGAACAACATACTGGAATACTACCGCTATTTATTAATTATTTTTCCTTTTATGCCATTATTAAATAGGCATATATTCTATAACGGCAGCTTGCAGCAGTTGTATAAGGTCTGCATTCATATATTCGTATTCATCGGGAATGTGGAGGCAAATGACCCGCTTCTCGCTTAACGCATGTGGAAACTTCTCCTGCATACGGCGCAAATGCTTTTTCTCCATGACAAAAATAACATCAGCCCAGCCGATGTGGCCTTCGGTCACTCGCACTCTAGCCTGCGGCTCCGTTCCGGCAGAAAGCACCTCATGTCCATCAACACCGTTCAGCACCGTTTCAGCCGTCAAGCTGCGCCATTTGTTCCGGCTGCAAATAAATAATAGCTTGCTCATCCTACAGCTCGATGCTCGTGTAATGCTCCACGACCGGAAACGGATCATAATAATGATGCAGCAGCCGCTTCCACTCCTCATATTCCGCGGAACCGCGGAAGCCCTCGGTATGATCCTCCAGCGTCTCCCATTTCACGAGTAACAGGTATTTATTTTGCCCTTCCAGGCAGCGCTGCAGCTCATGATGCACGTAGCCTTTCATGCTGGAAATAATGTGTGAAGCTTCCTTGAAGCTGGCCTCGAACGAATCTGCGAGTCCCGCCTTAACCTGTAAAATAGCAACCTCCAAAATCATAATTGCACGGCCCTCCCGCTGTGTATTCAACCTGCTATTATTATGCTGCCGAAACAAATTGAACGATGCCAATGGACATCAGCATTAATAACAAGACAACAACAAAACCGATGGCGAATTTCAGTCCGCCAGGCAAGCCTTGCCGCTTTCCGTGCTCTTGCTCCAGCTTCTCCAGCCGCAGCTTAATTTCATCCAGCTCTCTCTCCTTGTTCTCCTCCATCATGCGCCACCTCTTCCCCTCATAGGTATCCTTATTCTACCACAATAGGAATCTCTAATTTCCACCTTGCTTATCAAGCAGCTGCTTTAATCGACCGGGAAAATCCGTAATAATGCCGTCAACCTGCCTATCTATCAAGGATAGAAAATCTTGCTCTTCATTGACGGTATAAGGATAAACCGCGATTTTCGCCTTAGCCGCTTCTGCCGTATCCTCGGCGTCAATGCCGCTGTAATGCGGATGCAGCGAAAATACTTCGCAGCCCATCAGCCCGGCATAAGCCGCTGGCGCAATTAATGCCGCCCCATAAAGCAGACCGATCCGCAGCTCCGGCATCCGTGCCTTCAGCCGTGCCAGCAGCTTATGATCGAAGGAGGAAACAACCGTGCGCTCCATACGTCCGGGCTGCTGCAAAAAAACGTCCAGCGCTTCATCCAACGCGCCATTATAGGAGTCCTTCGCTTCCACATTAATTTCAATAGGCTTGGGAAGCAGCGCATAAACCTCCTCCAGCAGCGGCGCTCGTTGTCCGCGAAACGCTTCGGCAAATTTGCTGCCCGCATCCGCCTTGCTAATCGCCTCATAATTCATGCTCCGAATCAGGCCGGTCTGCGTCGTCGTCCGGTCCAGCGTCGCATCATGGCAAACGACCAGCTTATCATCGGCTGAAAGATGAATGTCCAGCTCGACCATATCACAGCCTTGATCGGCAGCTAATTGGAAGGAAGCGAGCGTATTTTCCGGAGCTTCGCCCGCTGCTCCCCGATGCCCGATAATAAGCGGGCGCTTCGCCTGTTTTTTGTTCTCTCCAGCTTCTCCTGCTTGCTGCTTATTCATCCTACCACTATCCTCTCTACCACGTATTTGTGCATATATAAGCATTTATAAGCTTCGCATTTATCATCGGCTTATCTTTCACCCGCCAAAGGACGGCGACAGCCGTTTCACCTTGAAATATAGGAAAGTATGATTTCTCCATCCTTTCTCTATATTTCTCGGACTGAAACGCGCTGCGCCACCAAAGGACGGCGACAGCCGTTTCACCTTGCTATTATAGCAAATGATAGCCGCACTCGATCATGCTGCCGCGCAAATTACCGGAAAAATTGCTGTCTATAATAAAACAACAGCTAAATAGTAGCTATGGCTGGCATTAAAAATGGGCTGCATCTGCGCTTAAGCGCGGCGATGCAGCCCTTTCATTTTTTTATGCGGGACTGTCAGCCTTCGCCCGTTTTTTCCCGCTCTAGCTTAGATGCCGCCATTGTCGAGATATGCCTGCATATGCTTCTTGAGCTCTTCACGGATAGTGTCCAGTCCGAGTGCGCAAAGCTCCTTGTTCAATTTCTCGGCGGATTGCTTCCAGTTAGGGTCGAGCCCATGCCTGAAAATTTGCACCGCTTGGTCAAACTTCGGCTGCACCTTGGCAATTTCTGTTTTGACCGAATCGGAATTGAAGGTAAAGCCCGAGAGCGGGATACGGAAATAGCTGTCATTGCTGCCTTGATAGTTCAAGTAGTCGAGCGTAAGCGCATCATTATCTGAGCCAACGCGGGACAAAATCGGATTCCAAGTCAATTCATATTTAGGGAAGATGTAATTCGTTGATCCATCTGTCAGGCTGTATTGCTTCTCGCCGTCCGCTTTCCAGTGGGTTCCCTCGATGCCAAGCTCGAACAGATCATGATTTTCTTGGCTGGCAAAAATCCAGTCGATAAATTTCATCGTGCGGTCTGGGTCCTGTGCCGTAATGGGAATGACCAGATCGTTCCATGCTTTATAATCCGTAGGAATGCAGCCCGCCTTTTTGTCTGCTGCGCAGGATAAGTAAACGAAAGGCTCAACGTCTGAACTAGGAACCGCCTTCTGCAGCTCCTGTCTGACACTTGGAATATCATTAATTGTGCCTTCAAACGACGCTGCTTTTCCCGCCTTGAACAGCGCGATTGCATCCTTCTCGCTAAGTGAATCCTTCTGGACATAGGTATTGAATGCAACATACTTGTCATAGGTCTGATAAATATGAAATGGCATAAATATGGCCGTCTATTTTGTTGCTGGCGAGAAACTCCTCTGAGAAAGCAGCTTTCAGACCAGGGTAGTCGTCGTTATTAAAATATTTATCCAGCTCGGTATAAAGCCCTTGGCTGACATGCTGGCTCAGGTTCTGCCACGGCGGAGGGCTCAGCAAATACGCAGTCGCGTATTGTATTTTTATTTATTTAAGTGTATATTTATACATAACGAGACTTATACGGAGGTTAGACGATGCTTAATTCGAAAAACAAGGATACAGCTGCCTTGCTGGCAGCGGCCAAAAAATCAGTACTGTTCACGGCGAACAGACCCGAGGTCGTTATGGAGCGCGGGGATGGCATGTACTTATGGGATACGGAGGGTAAAAAATACCTCGATTTCAGCAGCGGCTGGGCGGTCACCAGCTTGGGGCATTCGCCCAAAGTTCTGCAGGAGGCGATTGCCAAGCAAGCGGGACAGCTCGTGCATGCAAGCCCTGCTTTCTTTAATAAACCAATGGTTGAGTTCGCGGAGCTGCTGACAAGCGTGTCCGGCTTTGATAAAGCCTATTTCACCAGCAGCGGCGCCGAAGCGAACGAAACCGCGATTAAACTCGCCCGCAAGCATGGCGCCCTAAATTTGAATGGTGCTTATGAAATCATTACACTGACGAACAGCTTTCACGGGAGAACGCTCGCCATGATGTCCGCAACGGGCAAAGCGCATTGGGAAAGCCTTTATGCCCCTAAGGTTCCAGGCTTCAAGCATGTACCCATCAATGATTTTGATGCGTGCTTCGCTGCGATTAGCGACCGTACCTGTGCCATTATGCTGGAGCTCGTCCAAGGGGAAGGCGGCGTCCATTCGGTAGATGCCCCTTACTTGCAGGCGCTGCGCAAGGCATGCGATGTTTATGGCATTTTGCTTATTTTCGATGAGGTTCAGACCGGTATTGGCCGGACAGGAAAACTTTTTGCCCACGAGCACTATGGCATTAAACCAGACGTCATGACGCTGGCGAAAGGAATTGGCGGCGGATTTCCGTTATCCGCGACGCTAACGATGAAGCAATACGATATTTTCGAGCCTGGTGATCAAGGAGGAACGTATACGGGTGGACCTCTTGCGATGGCAGCAGGCCAGGCGGTCGTAGAGGAGATTATTCGTCTGGATTTGTCCACCAATGCAAAGCTGATGGGTGATTTGATGTCGGAGAAGCTGGTCGAGCTATCTCATGAGTATGCAATCACCGATATTCGCGGCAAAGGCCTGCTGCTCGCCTTCACCGTCGCAGAAGGCATAGCGCCACAGCTTGCAGCATGCTGCATGGAGGATGGATTGATCATCAATGCGCTTAATGCTTCCACGGTTCGGATTACACCAGCACTCACGGTAACCGAAGCAGAAACGGACGACATGTTCAAGCTGCTGGAGCGCGGAATGAGCAAGCTTGGATTAAAAATGGCGCAGAAAGAAACGGCTAACGCCTAGCTGCAATAAAAAATCGGCGTGGTGGAATCTTTCGAAGATTCCACCACGCCGTTGCGGCTAAATATAATGATTAAAATTTAAAATAGCTTTTCGCATTGTAGTAGCTGATGTTGCGGACAATATCGCCCAGCAGCTCGCGGTCATCCGGCACCTCGCCGTTCTCCACCCACTCGCCGAGCAAATTGCACAAAATCCGGCGGAAATACTCATGCCGCGTATATGACAGGAAGCTGCGCGAATCCGTCAGCATGCCTACAAAACGGCTCAGCAGACCAAAGTTCGCAAGCGCCTTCATTTGCACGACCATGCCGTCCCGCGTATCATTGAACCACCAAGCGGAGCCCAGCTGGATTTTGCCCGGGATGCCGTCGCCTTGGAAGCTGCCTATAATCGAGCCAAGCACTTCATTGTCCATTGCATTAAGCGAATATAAAATCGTGCGCGGCAGCGCCTCATCCTTCGCCAGCTCATCAAGCAGCTTAACGAGCGGATACGCAAGCGGGCTGTCACCGATGGAATCATAGCCCGTGTCCGGTCCAAGGCGATTAAACATCGCCGTATTGTTGCTGCGCGCTGCATTAATATGCAATTGCATCGCCCAGTCATGCTTCGCATACAGCTTTCCGAGGAAGACGAGCGTATACGTTTTGTATTTTTTCTCATCCTCAAGGCTTACGCGGTTTCCAGCAAGTGCGCTAGCGAAAATCTCCGCTGCCTCATCCTTCGTCGTCTCTCCGTAAGGCACATAATCAAGGGCATGATCCGAAACGCGGCAGCCCACCTCGTGGAAAAAGGAAACTCTTGCTTCCAGCGCAGCTAACAGCGCCTCATAGCTATCCAGCTTTTGGCCTGCGGCCTGCGCAAGCTTCGCGATCCATTCAAGGAATCCAGCCCGATTAATTTCCAGCGCTTTATCTGGACGGAATGAAGGCAGCACCGCAACCGGAAAGTCTTGCAGCTCTTTAATTTTCAAATGATACTCCAGCGAATCCGCAGGATCATCCGTCGTGCAGACGACCTCAACCTTGGAATTCACGATAAGATCGCGCGCTTTGAAGCCCTCGCCCGCCAGCTTCGCATTTACTTTTTCCCAAATAACCGGAGCGTTGCGTTCATTAATAATCTCATCAACGCCGAAGAAGCGCTGCAGTTCCAAATGCGACCAATGGTAAAGCGGATTGCCAATCGCCTGCGGAACCGTCCTTGCAAAAGCCAGGAAGCGGTCATAATCACTGACGCCTTCGCCACCCGTTACATATTTTTCTTCAATGCCGTTCGCACGCATCGCCCGCCATTTGTAATGATCCCCATACAGCCAGGCCTCCGTCAAATTCGAGAAGCTGATGTTGTCGTAAATTTGCTGCGGGCTCAAATGGCAATGATAATCGATAATCGGCATGTCCTTTGCATAATTATGGTACAAATCCCGTGCCGTTTCATTTGCCAGCAAAAAATTGTCGTCCAGAAACTTAGCCAAGTTAGTCCCTCCTGAATTTAACTAATTCATCCACCTTTACAGCCATTCCCGTCTGAATCGATTTATTGGCAGCGATTCCTGTCAAAATCGAACGGGCACCGTCTACATGATTCGCCGCGCGGTTGAACTTATCCTCTACAGGTGTGCCAAAAATATCGTTAAGCAGTACCGGATCGCCGCCACCGTGGCCGCCAATTCCTTCTTCTACTTCCACATTGTAAGGAGCGCCAAACATTGGGTACACGATGATGCGCTTGCCTTTCAGCGCGCCCTCTTGCGATTTTTCACCGCCGGAATTAACATAGGATTGCTCGACAATTTCCATCTCGATCCGGCCCTTCGTGCCGTTGAACGCAATGCGGTAGCCTTCCCATGGCAGATAAGCATTAAGCGAATAAGTCAGAATCGCATTGTTTTTGTAGCGAACCATTACGCCCATCGTATCTTCGATATTAATGCCGTCGCTGAATACGCTTTGGTCACGGCGATAGCCGTCTTCATGCTCGGCATCCAAATACATCGCCTTAAGGTTCTCATTGCTGTCCATATGCAGCGCAAATGGATCTTCCGTCGCATTCGGATGGCCCGTCGCACGATCGTAAAACTTCGTTTCGCCGCGCTCTTCGGCATTTTCCTTACCATAGAACAGCAGGTCGCCGAAGGCAAAGACGGTATCCGGCTGCGAGCCGATCCAGAAGTTGACCAAATCGAAGTGATGCGTCGATTTATGGACGAGCAGGCCGCCGCTGTTATTTTTATTGCGGTGCCAACGACGGAAGTAATCCGCGCCATGCTGCGTATTGAGCAGCCATTCAAAATGCACCGAATTGACTTTGCCGATCGTGCCTGTCTCAATCAGCTCTCTCGCCTTCGTATGATGCGGCGCATAGCGATAGTTGAATGTTACACGAACATTTTTCCCTGTACGTTCTACGGCATCAAGAATTTCCTGGCACTTCTTCTCGTCCACGGTCATCGGCTTCTCAGTAATGACGTCGCAGCCCAGCTCCATAGCGCGAATGATGTACGTATGATGCGTACGGTCAACGCTCGTTACGATGACGGAATCCGGCTTTTCCTTCGCAATCATTTCGTCGAACTGCTCCGCCTTATATGTGTTTACAGCATGATAATCATATTTATCGGTTAAACGCTTATTGGCGTGGTCAAGTCTCGTTTGGTTCGTATCACAAAATGCAAGCAGCTCCGACGTATCTCTGAAATCGGTTGCAATTGCAGCGTAGAAAAACTCAGCTCTTCCTCCCGTTCCTACCAATACGTACTTTTTCTTTTGTGTCATTGCGGCTCACCCTTTGTCTGATTTTTTTGAAATATAAGAATTTATAAGTTTTGCGCTTATAAATGGACTTATATTTCTCGTAGTGAAACGCGCTGCGCCGCCAGAGGACGGCGACAGCCGTTTCACCTTGTTCGTTTAATACGCTTTCATTTTATCGCATATAAGTGTTATAATTCTCCTCATATAGTGCTTAAATCACAAAATATGCCGCATATTTTGTGATTTATACGAAAGGAGCTTTGAAGGCTATGATTGAAAAAACACCAGCTTCCTTTCATTATGGAAGCTTAGCGAATTTATATATTGAATATGTGAAGCGCTCCGAGCCGTTCACGATGCCAAATGATCATTTTCATGACTATTATGAAATTTATTATTTGCTCAGCGGAAAGCGGATTTATTTCGTCCATGACCGTTCTTATCCGGTGGAGCAGGGCGATCTGATCTTCATCTCCCGCCAAGTCGTTCATAAAACGCTGTACGCTGGCGAAGCCTCGCATGAACGGGTCATTATCCACTTCGATCACCATTTTCCTGAATCGTTTGCTCCCGAGCTTCGCGAGCTGATCTTGTCGCCGTTTGAGCAGCATATTCATGTGCTGCGGCTGCCACGTCAGGAGCAGCTTGTCATGGAGCAGCTCATTCGCAGACTGCTGGAGGAAATTCAACAGCGCCCTCCCGGCTATGAGCTGTATCCGCCAATCGCAATTACCGAGCTGCTGCTGCATGCGGCCCGTTATTTGCAAAAGCACGAATTCGTCCCGCTTTCCCATGCTACACCGATGCATGCGAAAATTACCGAAATCGTGCGTTACATTAACCACCACTTCAGCGAAGAAATTAGGCTGAGCTCCATAGCCGAGCAGTTTTATATCAGCTCGTATTATTTAAGCCGCATCTTTAAGGAAATTACCGGCTTCTCCTTCTCCACCTACTTGACCATTACCCGCATCAAGGAAGCCCAGCGCCTGCTGCGCGAAACCGATCAGTCGATCACGGAAATTGCCGCCGCCACCGGCTTCGACAACTTCTCCCACTTCGGCAAAACGTTCAAAAAAATAACGCGTCTCTCGCCGCGGGATTATCGCAAGCATTTGTAGTAATTAAATTTTGCAAAAAAAAGCATCAACTCCAGTCATAGGTTGAGTTGATGCTATCTCGTTTTTTTCAGAGCTTAGTTAGACAAAATATTGTGCCTCTTTTCTTTAATTGGTTCTACTCTCCCCTGATCTCCATATTGAATTAAAATATCGATGGCATGTAAAAAGGCACTCTTCCAAAGATCACCATCTTTAAGTTCCAATTCTTCTTTCGCATATTGATAGCACACGTTATGTGCATATGAAAACATTATTTCCTGTTCAGAAAAATCTCCTCTCGCTAATGCAGCAGATACTTCTTCTTTAGTCTCTATATTTAACTTGGATAGTAGATTTCTTTCAATATATTGAATAGGAAATAGACTTAAGATTCCAGCATATTTAATTAACATCTCATTTTTATTTTCAAACGAAATTTCACCTAATAATTTAATTAGCTCCCGTATATCATTAAATTCAGCCCAATCAGCAATCCACTTTCTTATAGGTTCTTTTTCGTCTAATCTTCTCAATACTCTATATATTTTCTTAGCATCATCAATTTCATATTTCATCCAGTCAGACGGGTCCACTTGTGAAACTAAATAGCTCATGACTTTTTTCTGGACCAAGTTTTCTAGTGAATTGTCATATATTTCTGTAGCTATTAACAGTTTATCCTTATGAAAAGACAGAGTTTCAAAAACTTTCTGATTATTGTTATCTTCAACTAACAACATACGAATTAATTCTATTATAAATGTACTCACTGGCTTTGAAACTTGAGGAAAATCTTGATGCAATTGCAACATGAAAGATAATAACTTAATATTTCGCAATCCTTCTTTTTGCTTTAAGTCTAGCCTTATCTGGACATAGAAATGGTTATAATTAGATTTGTTTACGATTTTATGGTACTCAATCGTCCCTAATTCCTCACTCTGTTTCAAAGCAGAATAAAATCCTTGAAGTTGCTTATTTGAAACATTTGTGGAGGGAACCAGATATAAAAAATAAGTATGAAAATGTTCTATAAAACAAATACTTTTGATCCTATTCTTTTCAAGGCTATGAATAGTCACAGAATTAAACTGTGGAAATAGCTTTTTTAACAGAGGGATATAGCTTGGAAACTGCTCCTCTAATATCTCCCTTTGTTCATTATATTCTGAATTATCTTCTTTTCGACTAAGGAAAAGGCTTGAATGACTATAAATAAACTCAAATAATTCTGAATTATCAATTTTGATAGCTAGTAAAGTAATGAGATCATTCACGTTCGTTTCGCTTTTTAATATTGATAAATAAACCATAAAAATATTAGCTAGTCTGTCTATATTTCTTGGGGTGAATTTAAACTCATTATAAATATAATCTAAATAATCAATGTCAACTTCAACCTCGTGATTTTGTATAATCTCTAACATTGCTGTTCTAAAATATGCTGATAGCAGGTTAGGTTCTACCTTTGGTAGATAGAGTGGCACATGAATGAACTTTTCTAAATATTCTAGGCCTACTTTTAAATCATAATCTTTTGAATATAGCTGAGAAAGAGATTTTGCTACATTCTTCTCATCCATTGCGATAATATAAGTTATATTAGGAAAATCTCCGATGAGTCGGACTAATTTAAAAATCATTTGAATTTCCTTATTATCCAATCTATCAATCTCATCTATAAACACGACTAGTGGTATTTTTTCTGAATTCAATAAACCAATAATTTGTTCTCGTAATCCCTGAGCATCTTCAAAATCTTTTGAAAACTCGGAATTACTCTTAATTTCTTTCAAGTTCACAATAAGACCAGGTGGTCTAACACTAATAGAAGTCATATATTTCAAATATTTCTTCAATTGATTAATAAGTTCTTGTGCTGGCTTACGATTTTCTATATGTGATAGTAATTTCTTTAAAAATTCGGGAATAATATTATTCTGGTCTTTCCCCATATACCACGGATGGAAACGAATGATTTCAATCTGGCCTGCAGTATTCTGTTCATCTTGATTTTTAATCTTTTCTTCGACCAAATCAAATATTGAGGATTTCCCTGAACCCCATGCCCCATACAAACCAATCGTTAAAGCATGTTTTGTAGGAATACGAGTACGGTCTATTAATATTTTAGTCAAATCATTCGCGAACTTCTCGCGCCCAAGACGATCGACTCCACCAACTCCTAGTGAAGGGCTGGTATAAAAAGAAAAATTAGACACTTCAGCAGTTGGTGGTAGTTCCTGCTGTTGTTCCTGCTGTTGTTCCTGCTGTTGTTCCTGCTGTTGTTCCTGCTGTTGTTCCTGCTGTTGTTCCTGCTGTTGTTCCTGCTGTCGTTCCTTCCGTTTTTTCTCTTTTCTTAAAGAGTATGCCTTCCGAATTAATAAAAAAATTGAATACAATAAGATTACAAATAGATTCGCATCATATAAATCAGACCAAAAACCACCTGAAAACATCCGATTTTGATCATTAAAACTATAATCCAATACAATAGAAGCTAGCCCTGCCGGGAGTAAACTTTGCCGAATTATTTTAAATATATGTAATTTAAACTCACTTACAATTTCCCAATATAAAATTGCGAACCAAACTCCTACATACATGATAACAAAAAGCTGTTTTACATAACTTGTAGGGTTTGTATTTAAAACAGAACTAAATCCAGTACGAATGCTTAAGAGCACTGCATATGATACTGTTATACTCAGTAAAGTAAAAAGGACTTTTTTAGCAGAGACAACTTTTTTCACTTTCAAAAAAGCTAACATTTTTTTAAACCAATTTTCGCTCTCACTCATTCTCTAAAAATACTCCTCCCAAATTTCTTCCTTAATCATTCAAATATTATTCTACCATAGCAATAATCCCCATTCTAATGATAAATCATCACTGAATTACTTCTGGAGCACGACCACCCTCTCTCTTTTAATTACCATTCTAGCCATTCAACAAAATAACGTCGTAATCTTATACATACAAAGTCACTTAATTAGACTAATAAAATTAAAATCCCTATGATAAATTTACTGTGATGTCTCAATTTTGTATACTAGGTTGGGAGAAGTGATGAAATGATTAAAATTGGTAAAATTAGCTACTGGCATGTACATGCTTGGGATTATACGAAGGAAGCGCAGGCGCATCCGGGTACAGAAATTACAGCGGTATGGGATGAGCTTCCAGAGCGCGGCCAAGCGGCTGCTGACAAGCTAGGCGTTCCCTTCTACAGCAACTTGGACGAGATGCTCGCAAGCGACATTGACGCCGTTATCGTAGACGCTCCGTCCAACATCCACCGCGACGTTATTATTGCGGCAGCTCGTGCGGGCAAGCATATTTTCACGGAAAAAGTTATCGCTCCTACGCTTAAAGAAGTGAATGAAGTCATCGAAGCGGTATCCGCGAATAATGTGAAGCTTACCGTTTCCCTTCCAAGGCTGAACGCGGGCTACACGCTGGCGATTCAGGACATTTTGGCACAAGGCCTGCTTGGCAAAGTAACACTTGTTCGGGTTAGATTGTCGCATGATGGCGCTACGAAAAACTGGCTGCCGGAGCATTTCTACAATTTGGAGCAATGTGGCGGCGGCGCCTTGATCGATCTGGGCTGCCACCCGATGTATTTGACTCGCCTGTTCCTCGGTGAGCAGCCTGTTGAAGCATCTGCGCAATATGGCTATGTAACAGGAAAAGAAGTAGAAGATAACGCGGTCGTACTGCTTAAAACAGCATCAGGCGCTGTCGGCATCGTTGAAGCGGGCTTCGTCAACGCGTTCTCGCCTTTCACGATCGAAATTCACGGCACGCAAGGCACATTGATGTACGGCACACCGGATGACCGCTTATTGCTGCGGACGAACTTGAACGGTGAAGACGCTGCGAAGCAGTGGCAGGAGCAGGTGCTTCCAAACTCGCGACCAGGCGCTTTCAACCAATTCGCCGATCATATTGTTAACGATACGAAGGCTGAGGAAAATGTACAGCTTGCTGTTGAATTAACGAAGCTGGTTGAAGCGGCGAACCGTTCCGTGCGCGAAGGCAAATCGATTCGTATCGATGAGTTGGCGCAATAATAGACTACTGAATTATTTTTCAGCAATAACGGCTTGAAGGGAGGTTTGGCGCGATTGCAGTCTTTTCCATATGAAGTGATGCGTGAGCGCCAGGATGCGCTTGAGAGGCTTGATCTTCGCATCCGCTGGGGATATTACGATATTCATGTGCTCCGTTTTCACCTGACCCAGTTTCTTCCCGGTAAAATCGTCAACTTTCACAAGCATGCCGAGTTTGAGTTTCATTTTATACCGCAGGGCAAGGGGACTGTTATTCTGGTCGATATGCCGTATGCGCTGAACGAGGGCATGTTTTATTTGACGGGACCTGATGTGCTTCATTATCAGGAGGCAAGTCCGGATGACATTATGGATGAGCTGTGCCTGCATGTCGATATTATCGATCGCAGATTGTTGCCCGGCTCCTCCCCTGCTACGGAAGCGGATGACTGGGAAGTGGCAGAGGCAGATGATTGCATCAGCAAGCTGCGCACGCTGCCTCTGTTTCCAGCAGAAGATGTGCATCAGGCTATGCCTTTGTTTTTGGAAGCTTATGAAGCTTGCTCAAGGCATTATACAGGCAGTTATACGACGATCAGACAAAATGTCATTCAAATCTTGCTGCGGGCAGTGCGTGCTTATGACACGGTGAAGGAGCCGGAACAGGCCCACTGGCCCACACGGGATATGAAGGCTTACCGCTATCGTCTCGCTATGGAATATATACAGGCCAACTACTCCGGCGAGGTCACGCTTGAGGATGTAGCCGACAAGCTGAATTTAAGCTCGCGGCATATTCAGCGGGTGTTCAAGGAAGCCGGGGATGGCCAGTCCTTCAGTGCAACACTTGAAAACATGCGCCTCAAGGCGGTATGCCATGCGCTTGCGGAAAGCACGCAGTCGATTGAAAAAATCGCTCAGCAAACGGGCTTTGCCAATGCCAACTATTTGCATGCGGTGTTTCGCAAACGTTTTGATATGACCCCTTCTGAATACCGCGCGCAGCAGATGTCCATCATGTAGTAAAGGATGATAATCGCAATGTCCAAGACGCTAAAAATCGGAATTATCGGCAGCGGCGGCATCGCAGGCGCCCATGCCAGAGCGTATAAGCAGATGCTCGGTGTAGAAGTTGCAGCTGTAGCCGATATTATTCCAGGCCGCGCCCAGCAATTTATTGAGCATTGGGAGCTGCCCCAGGCGACAGCCTATGACGACTATCGCCAATTGCTCGATACAGAGCTTGATGGCGTCAGCATCTGTACGCCGAATGTTGCCCACTACCAAACGACGGTCGATGCGCTAAATACAGGCAAGCATGTCATGCTGGAAAAGCCAATGTCGGTCACGCTTGAAGAAGCGGTAACGATGGCGGAAACAGCGCTCAAAACAGGCTATATGCTCAACATCGGCTTCCAGCCGCGTTATGACCCGAATATGGCGATCATTCGTGATCTCATCTCGTCTGGCGAGCTAGGCAAAGTGTATTATGTAGAAACGGGAGGCGGACGCCGCCGCGGCATGCCGGGCGGAACCTTTATCCGCAAGGACATTGCCGGAGCTGGTGCCATGGCCGACATTGGCTGCTACTCGCTCGACATGGCGATGAATGCGCTTGGTTATCCGAAGCCGCTCACGGTATCAGCGTTTACGTCTAACCATTTTGGCACGAACCCGCTGTATCATAAGGAAGCAGACAAGTTTGACGTTGAGGATTTCGGCGTGGCGATGATTCGTTTCGAAGGCGATATTGTGCTCAATTTCAAAATTTCTTGGGCGATGCATATGGACTCGCTCGGCGCCGCCCTATTCCTCGGTACCAATGCCGGACTCAAGGTTACGCCTTCCGGCTCAGGCCCTTGGAGCGGCGTATTCGATGGCAGTGTAGGCTCCATCACGATGTTCCATGATGTACAAGGACATCATACGGAAAGCCCGATTCCGGTTATTCAGCACCAAACCGATCTGTTTCACGCCAAGGTGTGGGATTTTGCCGAAGCGGTGCGCGACGGCAGACCGGCCCCTATTCCTGGCAGCCAAATCGTTCGCAATCAAGCGGTTATCGACGGCATTATCCGTTCTGCTCAGACGAAAAAGGAAGTCGATATCTTTTTACCTTCCCCGTTTGCATAAGAGGATTTTAAAATGAAAATCGCTGCGTGAAAGATTTGGTTTTCGATCGCTGTTACTATTGGATTTCTTTGATTAGACCGCTTCAGCGGTGGAAATACACTAGCAAATGCGAGCGCTGTCGCTTCTCAAATCCAAACCTTTCACTCCGCTCACCTATTTAACAACTTCTTAAAGCATGAGCGGAAGCGCTGCAAACCAAAATTAGAGGAGGATTTTATTATGTCTACAACTCATCGTATTGCGATTATCGGCTGTGGCGGTATCGCTAATGGCAAGCATTTGCCGAGCCTTAGCACGATTAAAAGCGCACAAATCGTCGCTTTCTGCGACATCGAGGAGCATCGCGCACAGGAGGCTGCAGCGAAGTATGGTGCGGAAGGCGCTCGCGTTTACACCGACTATACTGAGCTTTTGAAGGACGAATCTATTGAAATCGTTCACGTCTGTACGCCGAATGATTCCCATGCGGTCATCGCGATTGCTGCGCTGGAAGCTGGCAAGCATGTCATGTGCGAGAAGCCAATGGCGAAAACAGCAGCAGATGCGAAGCTTATGATGGAAACGGCACGCCGTACGGGCAAAAAACTGACGATCGGCTACAACAACCGTTTCCGTCCAGACAGCCAGCAGCTGAAGAAAATTTGTGCTAATGGCGAGCTGGGCGAAGTGTATTACGCGAAAGCACATGCGATTCGTCGCCGCGCCGTACCAACATGGGGCGTATTCCTTGATGAAGAAAAACAAGGCGGCGGCCCGCTAATCGATATCGGTACTCACGCGCTGGATCTGACATTGTGGATGATGGACAACTATAAGCCAAAGGTTGTACTTGGAACGGCCTACCACAAGCTGTCGCAGCGTGAAAATGCAGCCAACGCTTGGGGCCCTTGGGACCCTGCCAAGTTTACCGTTGAAGATTCCGCTTTCGGCATGATCGTTATGGAAAATGGCGCTACGATTTCCCTTGAGTCCAGCTGGGCACTGAACACACTGGATATTGACGAAGCAAAATGCTCGCTGTCCGGTACAGAAGGCGGAGCTGATATGAAAGGCGGCCTGCGGATCAATGGCGAAAATCATAGCCGTCTTTACACGACGGACATTGAGCTGAAATCCGGCGGCGTCGCTTTCTTCGATGGCGCAGATTCCGGCCGCGACTCCGATCTGGAAATGAGAATGTGGCTGAAAGCAATTGAGGACGACACTGATCCGGTTGTAACACCAGAGCAAGCGTATGTCGTTTCGCAAATTTTGGAAGCCATTTATGAGTCCGCACGCACGGGCAAAGCCGTTTATCTGTAACAGCGAGCTGCTTCATAAAGCACAACTTAAAACCTATAAGCCTGTTCCCCATCCGAACGCGGAGGGAGCAGGCTTTTTTCACTAAACGATTACAGTTATGGTCATCGATCATGTTATTATAGATCTATACTCATCGTTAAAAGAGGAGCGAGCTCATGCTTTTTATTGGGATTTTACTAATCTGCATTGGAGTATTGTTGGTGGTGCGACCTGCTTTCGTATGGGCACTGACCGAGAGCTGGAAATCAAATGACGGTACAGAGGCGTCAAGCCTATATCTTTTATCTACAAGACTAGGTGGCGTATTATGCACGCTAGCAGGGCTTGCAGCTATCATTGCTTATTGGCTTTAGGGGATATTCGTTAATCATGCACACAAATTTAACCGATCCGAAGGAAGGCTAGCAGCTCGGAAAGGTACGCAGATAGGGGAATTCCGTTGCAGGGCTATCAGGAAAAAAGAGATCTAGAACGCACAGCTGTCCGCATTTTCATCCGTCTCTACAACCAAAATTATGCCAATAGGCTCCGGCTGCTCTATCAGCGTGAACGCCCGGATGCCGTGCTTCAGCATCGGAATCATCACATCATTGGCGTTGAAATTACTCATCTGTTCTATGATTCCGAAGAGGCGAAAAGGCTGCTAGGCCGCTCCCAATTACGCAATCTTAATCAAGAGGTAGTCGAAATGCTGATTGCTGAGCTGAACAAACGCATCCAGACGAAGGAAATGAAAATAAACAATTACGCGACCGCGTATCCAATTGCCTTAATCATTCGAAATGCTTCCCCCGCCTTCGGCATGTCCGACATTTTGCGTGCCAAGGAGCTCATTTATAAGCCGCAAGGCCGGTTTACTCATGTATGGTTTTTATCGCGCGATGGATCAGACGAGTGGTTGATGAAGGATTTGCAGCAGCTGTAGGCCTGAGCGCTAGAGCAGCCCTGCCCTTACACTCACATTCATCGCCGCGCCAATTTTACTATAGGCTTGAATCTCCCACTCCCCTCCCACCTATCATTTGCTGCACTTTAACGAACAAAAGGAGCAGCGTCATGATGCCACGTCCCAGTAGAAAGCGATTTGTTCTTATCTTAGTCGAGGTAAATCTTATCTAACGAGTTAAGGCTGGGGGCAACCGCATAGGTGCGTTGCTCAGATCACTGTTACTGAAACCACTATGGATGAGACCCCGCAGCTCGGGAACGCTCCCTTTTTTTTGGCGGACTGAGGTTCCGTTATTCTTGGTTTTACTCCGATTTCAGGCCGTAAGCGGACAGGAAATCCGCTATCTCCCTCATTATTCCCTAAAAATGGAATCAGGCGGTGCATTAGCTGCTCCTCAGTCCGCAGCCGGTGCCATAACCCGTGATCCTATTGAAATAGCGGCTGCTGTGTCCGCCAAGTCCATCATCGTGCAGGGAGTAAACCGGAGTCGGTTGTGAGACTGCGGCGGGAAGATATTAGATGCTAAAATGGATCAGCTTCTGGCTCGCTTACATTTGCACACACGCCTAATCACATAAAAAAACGATGGAGCAAACGGCAGCACGCCGTTAATCCCATCGCTTCTATGCTTAATATATTTAGCCAGACTACTCCACCCTTGTGCTAAATCCCTTTCATTTACAAGTCCAAATTTCCCTACAACCGAGCTTTGCCTCGAAAATATTTCTTCACCACTTCATAAGCCAGCTTCGGCCTGCGATAGCGGTCCACAATGCCTTTGCTGTTCTGCGTTCCGGCGCGGGCGAGCAGCCAGCCTGTGCCTTCGGTTACCCGGCAATCGCAAAACTGCCAGATGAACATGCCGGACATGTACTCCCTCGACGTGTACGCCTGCAAATTCGCTTCAATAATATCTGCCTGGCG
Source organism: Paenibacillus sp. FSL H8-0537 (assembly GCF_038051995.1). Lineage (NCBI taxonomy): Bacteria > Bacillati > Bacillota > Bacilli > Caryophanales > Paenibacillaceae > Paenibacillus > Paenibacillus sp. FSL H8-0537. Next base: position 5,109,138 of record NZ_CP150290.1, read on the forward strand.
CTCCTCTGTGCCGCGTACCCGGTTCGGGTCGCGCAAGCCGTAATGGCCGTCGCCGCCAAACTCGCTCATAATCATCGGCTTGCCCGCACCGCCTGCGGCATCGGCCCAGCCTCGCGCCGCATCGCATAGCTCGCCTGGATCTTCATCGCCATACCAGCCCGGGTACAAATTACAGGACACGATGTCGGCAAGGTCAAAGCAAATTTCCTTCTCGCGGTGATGGGAAGCAAACGTTAGCGGCCTGCTGCTGTCCATTGCCCGAATTTGCTCCAGCTGCCGCTTGTAGTGAACGCGCCCTTCCTCCAAATCGCTGGCGCATTCATTCAAAATCGCCCAAATGACAATCGAGGGATGATTAAAATGCTGCTCCACCATCTCGCGATTAACCTGCTCGCACTGCCAAATAAAATTTGGATTGCGCATTTGCTCAATTGACAAGCCGCGGGCATGATTTTCTTCCCATACCAGCACACCGTGCTCATCGCATAAATCGAGAAAACGCTCATCATTCGGATAATGGCTAGTTCTCACCGCGCTTGCGCCCATATCCAGCATCAACTGTAAATCGTGTGCCATAAGCGGCAGCGGTAAAGCTGAACCTGTCAGCGGATGATCCTCATGCCGATTAAAACCTTGCAGCACGATATCCTCGCCGTTCAATTGAATGCGTCCACGCTCCGTTGTAACCGTTCGGAAGCCTACGCGCTCCACCAAATCATCGACGGGAGCCGCTTGGCCTTCGATTTGCACCAAAACCTGCAGTAAATACAAAGCCGGATTTTCCTGCGACCAAGACTGCACCTGATCCATGCTGAAAATGCCGCCTACACTCGCCGTCTCTCCCGGCTGCAAGCTCACGCTGCCAAGCTCCAGCGTCTGCCCTGCAATCGTCGCCGTCAGCCTAGTATCCAACTGCACCTGCGTATGCTTCTTCGATAGCGCTGGATAGCGCACACAAGCGCGAATCTCTGCCTGCCAGCTGCCAGCACTTTGCTGTCCTGCTTCCGATTCTGTTTCTGTTTCTGTTTCTGAAGTTAAATTTTTCAAAGGGGTGAAAGATATGCGCTCAACAAACAGCTCCTGAATTTCCTCCAGCATGACAGGACGAATAATTCCGCCGTATGTATAATAGTCGTTAGGGACGTGAAGCGACGATGCTTCGCTAAAAGAATTATCCACGAGCACGGCAAGCTCATGTGTACCCGCTTCAACATCGCGAATGACGGCATCGAATGCCGTATACGCATTATAATGGCGGGCAACCGGCTTTCCATCAAAAAACACATTGGCTGTATGGCTCACGCCTTTAAAAATAAGACGAAGCGACGTCCGTTTCTCCAAGGTCACTTTGGTGCGGTAAACACCTCTGCCACTGTATGTCAGCAGCTCCGGATGCGTCTCCCAGCAGCCCGGAACCGCCAGCCTATATCGATATTGAAGCGATTCCAGCTGAATTTCTCCATCCGGAACCGTGACAAAATCCCACATACCGCCGAGGTCTCTTACTTTTCGAATTGTATTAGTCTGAAATAATCTGGACATGCTTTGCCTCCCCAATATGGCTTTAACGCCCCTATTGTAAACGCTATTATTTTATCACTATTTCCGTTTTTTGCAAGGCGCCCTTTGCATGGCATATGTATGCAAACAGCAAATACACGGGCCCGTGCAGTGAACATTTCTAAAAAATGTCCAGAATGCCGGTACCCGTGTATGATACAAACGCGATTACTATTCTTTTTTGTTCGATCAATAGCTCAGAAATGCTGTTTTAAGCTTTGCTTAGCGCTTTTGCGGCATAGCGATTCTCAGGAATCGGCAGCTCCAAATTGCCGCGGAGCGTATCATGCTCATACTCTGTCCGGTAGATGCCGCGCTCCTGCAAAATCGGCACAACTAGATCGACGAAGTCATCCAGCCCCTTCGGCACAGAAGAATGAATAATGAAGCCGTCGGCACCCTCTTCCTCATGCCACTGCTGAATTAAGTCAGCGATTTTCTCCGGCGTACCGATAAAGTCGGTGCGCGGTGTCGCTACGCTTAGCGCGACCTGGCGCAGCGTTAAGCCATGCTCCCGAGCTTTGCTCTTGATTTTGTCCGTGCCGCTGCGGAAGCTGTTGCTGCCGAGATCGCCAATGTCCGGGAATGGCTCATCGAGCGGAAACTGCGAGAAGTCGAAATGCTCGAAGAAGCGGCCCAAAAATTGCAGCGCCTTATCAATAGACACGAGGCTCGCCAGCTCCTCGTATTTGCGGTCTGCTTCTTCCTGCGTATGTCCGATAATGGGAGAAATGCCTGGGAAAATGCCAATTTCATCTGCTGACCGGCCATACGCTGCCGCTCTATTTTTCACATCGAGATAGAAAGCTTTCGCTTCCTCCAAGGACTCATGCCCCGTAAATACCGCATCGGCACTTTTCGCTGCCAAGTTGCGTCCATCCTCCGAGGAGCCCGCTTGGAAAACAACCGGCTGACCCTGCTTCGAGCGGGCAATATTGAGCGGCCCCTGCACGGAGAAAAACTCGCCTTTATGATTCAAACGATGCAGCTTCTCCGGGTCAAAAAACACGCCCGATTCCTTATCCCGCACAAAAGCATCATCTTCCCATGAATCCCAAAGCCCGCGCGTTACCTCCAAATATTCCTCGGCAATGCGGTAGCGCTGCGGATGCGTTGGATGATCCGCCTTGCTGTAGTTTTTCGCCGAGCCTTCAAGTGGTGACGTGACGACATTCCAGCCGCCGCGCCCGCCGCTAATATGATCGAGCGAAGCAAACTGCCGGGCTACGGTGAACGGCTCGCTGTAGGACGTCGACAGCGTGCCAACCAAGCCGATCTTCGAAGTAACCGCCGCCAGCGCGGAAAGGATAGTCAGCGGCTCAAAGCGATTCAAGAAATGAGGCAGCGAATGCTCGGTAATGTAGAGCCCATCTGCAATAAATACAAGATCGAATTTGCCCGCCTCAGCCTTCTGCGCCTGCTGCTTGTAAAATTCAAAATTAACGCTGGCATCCGTCACGGCATCCTTATGTCTCCAAGCCCCAACATGACCGCCAACCCCATGAACAATCGCACCAAATTTGATTTTTTTCCGCTTAGCCATAACCAATTCCTCCTCCGAATGTTTATTAAGACAATAATGCCGTTTCCTGAAGCTGCAGCTTGTAGCATTTCACCAAAACATCGCCATTGTACATTTCCTTATCCGTTGCCCGTTCAAAGCCAAGCCGCTCATAAAGCTTAATGGCAGACGCCATTAAATCAGAGGTGTGCAGATGCAGCGTGGAAGCCCCAAGCGCGAGCGAACGGCGAATGCTTTCCTTGATCAGCTCTGTCGCCACGCCAAGCCCGCGGGCCTCTGGCGCTACCCCAAGCAAGCGAATAATCGGTGAATCGATTTGCAGCTCTGGACGCCCATAGGCGGTAGTCGACGAAGTGAACAGCAGCACACTGCCGACGATCTCCCCATTCACCTCCGCAACTATGCGCGCCTGGGGTCCTTCCTTATCAACCGATTCAATAATAGAAGCCTTATAATCGGCCCAGCGATCGGGTGACATAACAGCCTCGTACTGCGAATAAGCAGCTACGACGATGCGCAAAATCGCCTCGCGGTCTTCCGCTACCGCATCCCGAACTTCAACTTTGATATTCGCCACACTATACACACCTTTCGCATGATTTTTATCGGAATTATAGAATAAAAAGAGCCTTGAGCGCTTCATCTATAAGATGACGTCTAGGAGCCCTTTTGTTAAAATATAGGAATTTATAAGTTTCATTCTTATAACCAGCCTATATTTCTCGGACTGAAACGCGCCGCGCCGACTAAGGCCGGCGACGGCCGTTTCACCTTATTCGCTTCGTTTATTGCTTATTCGTTTCACCGAACGGCTCCAAATAAAGGCTGGCCAGATTGGCGAAATAAGCAGCGGTCAGCGGCAGCGCCTGCTCATCGATATCGAAAGCCGGATGATGCCATTCCTGCGGGCCCGCTGTTCCCATGAAAAAAAACAAACCCGGCACTTGCTTCTGATAAAAAGCGAAATCCTCTCCGGCAGAAGACGGAAGCGGCTCTACGACCTGCAGCAACGTTTCGTGAGCTGCTGCGACTGCTGCTTCTACTAAAGCCGGGTCATTTTGAACCGCTGGCGGCCCTTTAATCCAGCGCACCGTCGCAGTTGCGCCGAACGCTGCTGCTACATTTTCCACCACCTGCTTGAAACGTTCCAGCACATGCTGCCTCACCTGCTCATCAAAGGTGCGAATCGTCCCGTCGAAGACAGCCTTTTCCGCTATGACATTCCAAGCGGTTCCGCTTTGAATGCGCGTCACGCTAACGACCGCGCTCAGCAGCGGGCTGACATTGCGGCTGACGATCGATTGCAGCGCCGTCACAATATGCGCCGCCGTCACAATCGGATCAATGCTTGCTTCCGGCACAGCCGCATGGCTGCCTTTGCCCGTCACCTCAACAACAAAACCATCGGCTGCTGCCATTATCGGTCCCGGCTTTATGCCAATCGTCCCGACGGGCAGATCCGGCTTATTATGAATGCCATAAATCGCCCCTACACCTTCAAGCGCGCCGCTTGCAATGACCACCTGTGCGCCTGTCGCCTTCTCCTCAGAAGGCTGAAAAATAAGGCGCACCGTTCCCGCCAGCGTCTCCTCGCGCTGCTTGAGCAGCAAAGCTGCACCGATGAGCGAAGCGGTATGATAATCATGCCCGCAAGCATGCATTTTTCCCGCCACTTGCGATGCATAAGGCAGCCCCGTCTCCTCTTGGATCGGCAGTGCATCAATATCGGCCCGCAAAGCCAGAACAGGCCCGCTGCGTTTGCCGCCTACTTCGGCGACTACACCCGTTTTCAGCCCATAATCGACGATGCGAATGCCCGCTTCCGTAAGCCAGCCTTGAATCGCCTTCGTCGTGGCGAACTCTTCATTTGATAATTCGGGATGCTGGTGCAGCTGGCGCCGTATTTCAATCAGCTTTGCGCCTAGCTGCTGCGTCCTCTCCGCCGCCTGTGTATCCGCCATGCCAAGTCCTCCCCCGCATCGTGCTTTCGCTCCAGCCTATTCATGCTGCCTGCCCTACTACTTGCCTTTCACAGTCCACTTTAAACCTTCTAGCTTTCTACAGCAAGCTCAGCGAAAGCTTCCGATAGCAGCTCATAGGAATGAATTCTAGCTTCAAAATCCTTAACCGCCGTCGTTATAATAAACTCATTGACGTGATGCTTCTCCTGCCATTCCAGCAGCCGCCTCCGAACGGTCTCCTTCGAGCCTTTCGTAATTTCGGCTTCCTTCACTTCAACCCTATAAGGCTGGCCCGATTGTCTGCCGAATTCTTCCGCCTGTTCGACGGTTCCGACCGTTAGCGTCTTGCCATTTTCCAAATGAATTTTAACGTTTTTATGATCAGAGGCCAGCAGTGCTGCCTCCTCATCGGTATTAGCGGCAATGAGCGACAGCGCCAAAATCGCCTGCGGCTGCTTGCCTTTATCCGAGCGGAACTCCGCATGATAAGCGGTCAGCGCCTCTTCCGCGATAGCTGCATCACTGTTAATAAATTGGGCAAACACATACGGGTAACCGGCTTCAGCTGCCAGCTTCGCACTGGCTACACTGGCACCAAGCACATAGATTTCGGCTGGCTGCTCTGGCACAGGGGAAGCCTGCAGCCCAGCCAGCTCATGCTCCGCGGGCAGCGTATTTTTCACAAAATGCTCTAATTCCACCAGCTTATCCTGCAGCGACTGCTCCTGTGAAATGCCTTTCTGCAAAGCCTGCGTGGAACGCGGCAGCCCGCCCGGCGCGCGGCCGATTCCTAGATCGACACGGCCTGGAGCAAGTGTCGCCAGCAAATTAAAGTTTTCCGCTACTTTATAAGGGCTATAATGCTGGAGCATAATACCGCCTGAGCCAATGCGAATACTTTTTGTTTGAGCAAGCAAAAACGAAATCAGCACCTCAGGCGAGGAGCCGGCAACTTGCGCCGAATCATGATGCTCGGATACCCAGAAGCGGTTGTAGCCGAGCTGCTCCGCCTTTTTCACCAGTGTGAGTGTATTTTGAAAAGCCTCTGCCGGCGTGCTGCCAGGAAAAACAGGGCTTTGGTCTAAAATGCTAAGCTTAATCGCCATTTTCATTCTCTCCCATCGTCGGTTGCCTTGCAACGCTCGTTTATATGCTATAGCTAGGTTCCGGCGCGATTCGCTTCAGAAACTGCTTGGTCCGTTCTTCCTTCGGCTTGCCGAACAGCTCGCTCGGCTTGCCTTCTTCGACGATAACACCACCGTCCATAAAGACGACATGGCTTGCGACATCGCGGGCAAAGCCCATTTCATGCGTGACGACGATCATCGTAATGCCTTCTCCAGCGATTTTGCGAATGACATCAAGCACCTCGCCAACAAGCTCCGGATCAAGCGCCGACGTCGGCTCATCGAACAAAATCACTTCCGGGTTCAGCGCAAGCGCCCGGGCGATACCTACCCGCTGCTGCTGTCCGCCGGATAGCTCGCTTGGGTAAGCGTCAAGCTTCGCCGCAAGCCCTACCTTCTCCAGCATTTGCGTGCTGCGCCGCCTTGCTTCGTCTTTGGGCAGCTTTTGCACAATGAGCAGCCCTTCCATGACGTTTTCCAGCGCCGTCTTATGCTTGAATAAATTGTAATGCTGGAACACCATAGCCGAGCGCTGGCGCAGATTATGAATATCTTTTTTCCCTGCTGCCTTGAAGTCCAGCTCGAAATCCCCAATGCGGATTTGCCCATTATCGGGCTTCTCCAAATAATTGATGCAGCGCAGCAAGGTTGTTTTACCCGACCCGCTTGGGCCTAATATGACAACGACCTCGCCTTTTTCCACCGTCAGATCGATGGATTGAAGCACCTGATTTTTCCCAAACGACTTGGAAATCTGCTTCAGTTCAATCATGCTACGCCACCTCGATTGTATTTATTAATTCTCCGCTCCAGCCAAGCTGTAGCCTGCTCGATTAATATGGTCATGCCCCAGAACAGCACCGCTGCTGCAATGTAGGCTTCAAGAAACTTCCAGTTTGTGGCAGCGACAATTTGCGCTTGGGCATTGATTTCAACAACAGATACGGTAAAAGCGAGCGTTGAACCGTGCAGCATGCCAATCAAATTGTTGGATAGATTCGGCAAGCAGACGGCGAGCGCCTGCGGCAGTACGATACGGCGCAGCGCCTGCGGCGTCGTCATTCCAATGGAATAAGCGGCCTCCATCTGTCCGCGGTTCACCGCAAGAATGCCTGCGCGTACAACCTCCGACATATAGGCGCCTGCAGTAATCGAGAAAGAAATATAAGCAAATCCGATTAACGGAATAACCGTTGAATTAAAGCCAAGTCCGAGTGCGCTTGCCAGCCCATCGATTATGATCGGAAGGCCGAAATAGATAAGCAGCAAATGCATAAGCATCGGCGTACCACGAATGAATAACACATAAGCGCTAGCCAGCGGGTATAGAACCGGAATGCGATAAATACGAATAAGGGCAATTGCTGTACCAATAATGAAACCGACGAACACCGAGACGATGGTAATATAAAGGGTATTCGGCAGCGCCTTGAACAAGCTGAGAAAGGCCGTCCATATAAATCCAGGGTCTAGTGACATCAGGCTCAGCCTCCTTTCTCAAAGCGCGCGATGAGCGTCCGCTTCCACAGCCTTCTTTTACCATAACGCTCCGCCGGTTCGGCCACTTGTTTCTCATGACGCAGCAGCCTGCGCTCTAAATAATGGAAGGTCCGCTCCAATATCGTGCTGATTACAAAATAAATAAGGGACAAAGCAATGTAGGTTTCGATAAAATGCTGAGTTGCCGAGGCTAGCGTCTGCGACTTGCCCGTCATTTCCATGGCGCCCAGCGTGAACGCCAGCGACGTGTCCTTCAGGTTGCCAATGACGAGATTCGCCAAAATCGGGATCGATATCGCCAGCGCCTGCGGCAGTACAATTCGGGTAAACGCCTGATAGCCGCTCATTCCAATCGCATAGGCCGCCTCTACCTGCCCACGATCCACCCCATTGACCGCCGCCCGAATCGCCTCAGATATAAAAGCGCCACTATGGAGAGCATAAGCCAAAATAACGAAAACGAGCACATTGGCCCGTGATACATCGATATGAACCAGCTTAAGCAATTCCGGAAGGCCGTAATAAATGAGAAAGAGCTGAATCAATATGGGCGTTCCGCGGAAAAAGGATACATACACCTGCGAAAACCGCTGCAATACGGGAGTTTTGTAAAGCCGGGGCAGCGCGATTATAAAACCAACCACGATGCCCAGCAAAATGGATGCAGCTACAATAAACAAGGTGATATGCAGGTAAGACAGCAATTTGGGTATGAAATCTAGCAAGTAATGAATATCAAATTTTCTGCCCATAGGTTTCCCTCCGTCTTACACCCTTGACCAGCAAGTTAGTAGCACCATTTATTTTTTTACAACTTCATCAAGCGGTTTTGTGTAGTCTTCGCCAAGCCACTCTACGCTCAGCTTCGACAGCGTTCCGTCTGCTTTAACCTCTTTAATTGCTGCATCCAGCTTGTCTGCCAGCTCCTGGCTGTCTTTCCGAAGCACGAACAGCACGTCGGATTGAATGAGCGGGTCGCCTACCGTTTTCATCGCAGGTTTGCCATCTGTGTCAGGGTAGAACGGAAGCGAGAAGTCAGTAGCAAGCGTTGCATCTACGCGGCCGCTTTTGAGCAAGGCAATTCGGTCGTTGGCAGCGCCGCTGGAGTAAACAATTTCATACGGATTGTTGTGATCCTTGTTGTATTGCTCCAGGAAAAAGGCCTGATTGCTCGTTGGCGATGTGAACACTTTTTTGCCTGTCAAATCGTCGATTGAATGAATCGTCGTATTGTCTCTGTACACTGCGATTTTGGAAAGGAAAATGCTGTACGGCTCTTTATTAAAAAGGAATTTGGCCTCACGCTCTGGATTTTTCTCCATTTGGTGAGCGACAAAATCGATTTTTTTCGTCTCAAGGCTTAGCAGCAAGCTTGAAAATTCTTGTGTTTGGAATTCAAACTCATATTCCGGAAGGCGTTTATCGATTTCTCTAACCAGCTCAACGTCGAAGCCTGTCAGCTTGCCGTCCTCATCGATAAAGCATACATTCGGGAACTGGGTACCCGTGCCGACAATAATTTTCTTCACTTCCTGAGCCGGGCTAGCACTTGCCCCTGCACCGCTGTTTGCTGTTTCATTCGCGCCATTATTTGCAGCTCCGCACGCCGTCAGCGTAAAGGACAATACCAGCAGCGTAGCTAAAAAAGTTCTTTTTTTCATAAAAATCGTTCCCCCATATTTTCTCGTTTTTTATAAATACTATAAAACCTATAATTCCTACCTACTAAGTAAGAATTGTTCTGTCACTAATTTATCATCCGCCCAGCAAACCGTCAATGCCTCGGATAATAGGGTTTTTCTATACTCTTATCTAAACATTCGATAGGTCGGCTTCAGGGCAGCTCTGTTCGTATGTCGAATTTTCTCGTTTTATGTTTTACGTTTTACGTTTACGCCCCGCTGACGAAAGGCAGTGCTTTGACAAGCTTCACCAAGCTTTCGAAAAAAGGACTGCTCTCCCCGTTAAGCATAATCAGGTTCGTATCCAGCGACAGTCCCTCCACTTCCGGAATCGTAATCGGGAAAAGCTGGCCAGCCTGAACCTCGTCATAGGCAGACAGACTTGGCAGGAAGCAGATCCCCAGCTTTTGCAGCACGAGCCTCTTCGCGGTTTCCAAATTATCTGTGTGGCAGGACATTTCCGGCGGTTCATTAAGCGATTCAAAAACCCGCTGAAGCCTTACCCAGTCCAGCGCTCCACATTCAAAAAACACCAGCGGCTGGTTGCCTATCGCCCTTAGCGTAATCTGCTTTTCTTTCAGAAAAGGGTGGCCCTCATACACATGCAGCCGAATGGCGTCATCCAGCAGCTTAACCGAGCGTAAGCCGGGATGGGTCGTTTGACGGACAAAGCCGATATCGACCTCTTTGCTGAGCACCTTTTCCACAATATCATCCGTCGGAGCGGTCACCGTCTTGAAGCGAATGCCAGGATGCTTCTCCTTCAGCGCTGGCAGCAGCCTCGGCACCAAATAATTTGCCGTTGACACAGTACAGCCAATTCTCAGCTGGGCAGGCATCTCCTGCTTCTGATGCAGCTGTTTGCGACCCTTTTCCAGCGTCTGCAAAATTTGCTGGGCGTACGGCAGGAACCGCTTGCCTTCCTCGGTCAATTGAATTTGCTTGCCCATGCGGTCGAACAGCTTGCAATCAAGCTCCCGCTCCAGCGACTGAATTCTCGCCGTTACGGACGGCTGGGAAAGAAATAGGCTTTCCGCAGCCTTATTAAAGCTGCCGTAGTAAATGACATAGACGAATGCTTCTATATTTTCGATATTCACCGGGAGGGCCTCCTCGCAAAATACAACTTAACCAACTTGTTAACTTGGAATTATGTTGTGATAATGGTAATCCACATCTACCTAGGTGTCAATGGGCGAAAGAGAAATAAATATCCCCATAGCCGGACCATTCATCGCCCGCGGTTTTGTGGATGCAAGAAAAACGGACACCTCGCGGGTGTCCGTCATTGGAGTTACTATGATCCGATAAAAACGGAAGGCCCTGAGCTTCAGGCCTATCCTTCTAACTCCTCTGGGCTCATCGTCAGACCGCTCTCATCCGGATCGGCCATATCCAGCAGTTCACTGGTGGTGACAAAACGATAGCCTTCTGCAGCCAGTTCTTCCACCAGCACCCGAACCGCTTCTATGGTCTGGGAACGGTCCCCGTACCCGTCATGAAACAGCAAGATACTGCCGGGCGCGATCGCCTGCCGTGTATGCTCCAGAATATAATCAACGCCTGGCGTTTCCCAGTCCTTGGCCGCTCCATTTACCGTGCCGATTGACCGGTATCCGTACTCTGCAGCCAGAGACAGAATGCTGTCATTCACGCCAAAGAATGGCGGTCTGAAGCTACGTACCTGTTGCCCTGTAACCTTCCGCATAAGGACATCTGTTCGCTGCAGCTCCCCACTAGCTTCCTCCAACGTCAGTTCAGTAAGGTCTGGATGGGAATATGTATGATTCCCGAGCTCGTGGCCCTCCTGATGCACAACGGCCGCCATTTCTGGATGCGCTTCCATCTCCTGACCAATCATAAAAAAGGTTGCTCGTCCTCCCACACTGCGAAAAATATCAAGCAATTGGCTCGTATATACCGGATTCGGACCATCATCAAATGTGAAGGCCACTACCTTTTCCCTTACAGAAACCTGATGTATCATGGATAATTTGTTCATGAAATGACCGACTCCTCTTCATAATTATAACTTGTCCACTCTCTATCATTTTGACAGAAACAGAATGATTTCGCATCCTCATTTGGAAGACTCCCCACATCTATACCTTGGTAATCTTCAGCACACCCTAGGTGCAGCTATGTCAGAGTATCACGATGCAGTTTAGGTAACTTGACCTGAAATTTGTCCGTACAATCGGACGATCGTAATTATGCTCATCTCTCTTGTATAATGAGACTTTGGGCTAAAATTATTATTCCCTGTGCCTTTCATGACTTCATGTCTTATGCAAAAATAAACTGATTCTTCCGCCCACACAGCTATTTGATTATGGTCGGTGAAGGATTTATTGGAATCTACCCTATTCTCGCTGCCTATTCCGAGAAATTTTGACGTTTTCATTAAAATAAGTGACGCTTGTTCTCTAGTTATAAGACCATTTGGATTAAACCTACCATCTCCAACTCCAGTAATAATACCGAATGCAGCAATACTTAAAATGTTATTGTCGTCTGTATCATTAAAGGGCTCTGCCAATTTCAAGCCTTTCTCATTGATGATCGTATCTAATTTCTTGCCTGTTGTTGTTTCTATTAATGGGACAATTAAGGATATAAATTCGCCTCGTGTTATATTTTTTTCATATCCAGATTGCATCGACAAAGGTAATAGTTTATTTTTAATCGCAAAAGATACATCGTCTTTGGCCCAAACCGACGGAAAGGAAGCCGTCGTATAAGGGATTGCGACGTTATCCATTATCTGAATAGGTGTAGGATGAGGATCGTAATCGAATGTGTCAAGAGCTAATTCTCCCACACCATTAGATCCTGAGCCCATCAGGGTACCATCGGATTTTAATGCGAACGTAAAAGCCGCTTTTGCCGTAATATCTATGACATCATCGAGAACTTTCTGAGGTGTATAGCGCGACTCTGTTGAGCCATCCCCTAACTGTCCTTCTTGATTACCGCCCCAGGTCCATAGACTATGATCCTTTTTAATGACAGCTATGTGGTTGCGTCCATCGACCTTTATAACATCACTCATAAGCTTAACAGGTGTAAACTGTGCCTTCACTATACTTTGACTTCCATCAGCATAGGGCTTAAACGCCCACGTCTCTACTTTACCTGTAAATAGGAGACCGTCTTCATTCTCGCCCCAACCCCAAAGGGTGCTGTCCTTCTTAATTGCAAATGCGTTACTGCCAATCCCGTGAACACTTTTTACATCCATCATTATTTTAACTGGTGCGATTATATCAACCTCTTGCGTCTTAATTCCTAATCCGCCAGAATAGTTATCTCCCCATCCCCAGAGTGAGTCATCCTCTTTCAACGCATAATAGCAATTAAGATTTGCACTGATTTGTTTTACTCCAGACATAACTTGTTTGAAACTCTTATTGTCTGCATATACTGGCTTTACCCAAACGGTTCCGTCTGTTTTCAGTACTAACACTTGATCGTACGAAGCAGTAGCTTCTCGAACCCCCTCCATTACTTTAATGGGTTTTGTAACGCCTTGGTCGTTTTCATCACTTTGTATAGACCATAGACTGTGATCTGATTTAATGGCAAAACTACTCCACCAATTCCCATATACGGCTATGACATCATCCATTAATTTGGATTTGCTTGCTCGTTGAGGAGATTGATCACCTCTAGAATCATTAAATGTGCCCTTTCCCCAATACCATAGACTCCCATCTTTTTGGATTGCAAGTACACGTCCGTTGGCACTAGCAATCGTATCCCCGAATTTTCTTTCTGCCGCGATTACATTAGAAGGAACTAGAGAGAAAAAAAGCGATACAGTAATAAGACATCCCAATAATCCTTTTAACATAATTGAAACCTACTCCTTCGAAATATACTTGATCCATCAAACAGACCTATTTATTATTACATATATTGGAACATTTGAATACTACAAAAATGGTCCCTTTCATAATGGCATGATTTTTTTCTCTTCCCTCCTCTTATAGGCTTCTCAAATGCTTATTTCTTACTCAACTCGTTATGTGCATCCTGAGAAATAATTTGCAAATACAAAAAGCAAAAACTATTCCTCCAATTAACTACTCCTGACATGCATATAGGCTTTCCCAACAAAAAAACGGCACAGAATGTAACGAAACATTCCCGTGCCGTTTTGACGCCTGAATAGGCTATTTAATAACGCCTTTTTTCAAAATAATATTCGCATACAGCGCCTGCTCGCCAGTTGCCACAATGGCATAAGCCTTCTTCGCCCGCTCATAGAAAGCGAAGCGCTCCACTTCCTCAGGCTTCTCGCGTACGGGCGTATGCTGCTCTATAATGAGCTGATACTGCTCCCAGATTGGCGTCTGTACCGTATCGCCAGGAACAACCTGCATGAGCGCCGCCGGGCGCTCCACATATTGGTCCAGCGGAAACAGCGGCAATATCGCTTCCAGCAGCTCCGGAATGCCGTGCCCGTCCGCCCGGACAACGCGCTGCGCGTGGCTCATGACCGGGAAATTGCCGTCGGCCAGCACGATTTCGTCGCTGTGGCCCATTTCCATTAATATTTTCAGAAGCTCTGGTGAAATTAATTTGGATATCCCATGCAGCACCTTAAACACTCCCTTAGTATGATTGAAATTAAGACTTCACCTGTAAAGCGACTAACCGCTGGTAAGCTTCGTAAGCCTGCTCCCACACTTGCTGCTCCACTGGCTCCGGCTCATAGGCATCCACCTCAAACGATGCCGCCGCTAGCTGCCGCGCCTCCTGCAAATCCGCACATTCCCCTTGGGCAATGAGCTGCACGAGCATATTGCCGATTGCACTCGCTTCGACTGGGCCTGCCCATACCGAGCGGCCAAGCGCATTGGCCGTAAAGCGGCAGAGCAGCTTGTTCTGTATGCCGCCGCCAACCATGTGCAGACCAGAATACACTTCTCCGGTTAGCTGCTCCATCTGCTCCAGCGCGTAACGGTATTTCAGCGCCAGACTTTCAAGAATGCATCTTGCGATTTCGCCCCGCGACTGCGGTACAGGCTGCCCCGTCTCCTCGCAATATTGCTGCACCTTCCCAATCATGCTGGACGGGCTGTAAAAACGCAAATCATCCGGGTGAATCAGGCTGCGGAATGGCTCCGCCTGCTCTGCCTCCACTACAAGCTGCGCGAATGAAAGCTCTTGCCCTTGCGATTCCCATTCGCGGTGGCATTCCTGCAAAATCCACAGGCCCATAATATTTTTGAGCAGCTGATAGGTCCCGCCGACTCCGCCTTCATTGGAAAAATCGAGCGCCAGCGCCTCTGGCGTCAGCAGCGGACTCGCAAGCTCGGTGCCGAGCAGCGACCACGTGCCGCATACCAAATAGGCAAAAGCTTTCCCGCCTGCCGCTGGCACAGCAGCAACCGCTGATTCCGTATCATGCGTGCCTACGGCAATCGCTTCAATCGGCGGTACAGCCAGCTCTTCGCATACTTCCGGTGTAAGCGTCCCAATGCGCTGTCCCGGATGAATCGGCGCAAGAAACAGCTTCGCTGGAATGCCGAGCTGCTGCATAAGCGGCTCATTCCACTGCTGCCGCTCGGGATGAAACAGCTGCGTCGTAGTCGCCATCGTAAATTCACATACCTTCTTGCCTGTCAAAAAATAAACGAGCAAATCCGGTGTCAGCAGCAGCGTCTCGGCGGCCGCCAGCTTGGGCGAGCCTGCCTTGCTCATCGCATACAGCTGATAAATCGTATTAAAGGGCATGAACTGGAGTCCACCCTGCTGGTACTGCTCCTCTCGGCTCAGCAGCTGCTCTACCTCTTCGATCAAGCCTTCCGTCTGCGGATCACGGTAATGATACGGATTGCCCAGCAGCTCGCCTTGCGAATCCAGCAGGCCAAAGTCCACTCCCCATGTATCCACGCCAAAGGTGGCCGGCTGATAGCCCTGCTGGAATGCCTTGCGAATGGCAGCCTTCATCTCCTGCAGCAGACGCAAAATATCCCAGTGCAAATGCTGTCCTACTTGTACCGCATAGTTGGGAAAACGATGAAGCTCGGTCACCTCTAGCTTGCGCTTGCCCTCTGCATGCACAGCAAGCTTGCCGATTAGCGCCCTGCCGCTGCTTGCGCCCAGATCAAAGGCAAGCACGGTCGCCGCCGTCTTCGCTGCATTTGCCATCCCTGCATTCCTCCTCTGCCTAGCGGATTCAACGCAAAACTACTGCATTTTTTGCAGCAGCAAAATGCGGTAGGCCTCGCTCTCCAGCGATGCGATTTCTTCAAATTCTTCCGTCGTCAGCACTTTAGGCTCTTTTATGGCTTTGGCGATCAGGAAGATTTTTGCGCTTTCCTCTACAACCTCCGTGCGGTAGTAGGCTTCACGCAGGTTGCGTCCTGTCGTTACCAGTCCATGATTGCCTAGCAGAATCGAGCTCGCAGCATTCACTTTCTCCACTAGCGCATCAGCGAGCTTATCTGTAGTAGGCAGAACATATGGAATATATACCGTCTTGCCTACAAGCGCGGCCTGATCGGGGAACATAATCGGCAGCTCCTGCTCCACAAGTGTAAAAGCGATGCAATAAGGCGGATGCGTATGCACGATGGCTCCGATATTCGGGTTCGCACGGTAAGCATATAGATGCATCAGCACCTCGGACGATGGACGGAAGCCCGTATCCGTTACGGCTCCAGTCTCAATATCGACCTCTACCCACTGCTCCGGCTCAATTTCATCCAGTGCAAAGCCGCTCGGAGAAAGATACATTTTGCCCTCATGCTTCGCACTAATGTTGCCGCCTGGACCAACCACCAGACGGTTCGCTACCGTCTTTTTTGCGTATTTACATAGTTCCTCTCTAATTTCCATGCTGCTCATTTCTCTATTCCTCCTCTTTCTGATTGAACCCATGAAGCTGCCGCCCCAAATGATCGGAACGGCAGCTTGTAGATGACTCATTCAATTATTCAAAATATAAGAATTTATAAGTTTTTCACGTATAAATAGGCTTATATTTCTCGGACTGAAACGCGCCGCGCCGCCAGAGGACGGAGGGCAACCGTTTCACCTTGTTATTTATACAATGGCCCGAAGTTGTCGCAAGCGCGGTAATCTGCGCTTTCCGCATTACTCGTGCCGAACAGGCCCCAAGCGCGTGGACGGAACAGCTTTTCCTCTGCCACATTGTGCATATTGACTGGAATACGCAGCATCGACGCAAGTGTAATTAAATCCGCGCCAATATGCCCGTAGCTGATAGAGCCATGATTTGCGCCCCATTGGTCCATCACTTCATAAACGCTGCGGAATGCACCGCTGCCTGTCAAAATCGGAGCGAACCACGTCGTCGGCCAAGTCGGATCTGTCCGTTTGTCGAGTACATCATGAACGCCTTCTGGCAGATCAATCGAATAACCTTCGGCAATTTGCAGAACGGGACCAATGCCCTTAACCAAATTGATTCGGGACATCGTCATCGGCATGCCGCCGCGGGTCAAATAGTCGGAGGAATAGCCGCCGCCGCGGAAATACTCGACCGATGCCGGACGCCACGACGTTGCTTTCAGGCAATCCGCCGCCTCCTGCTCAGAAATTTCCCAATGCGGCTTAAGCGCAGGCTTGCCCTCCAACTGCTGCTCGCCTGTGCCATCAAGCGTCGCCGAACCGGAGTTGATTAGGTGCAAAATACCGCCCGCTGCATGGCCTTCCAGCTTATGGCCCGTTACGCGCTCTACCGAATCAGGACTCCAATACGTCCGCACATCGGCGAAAATTTGCGCCGTATTCGTCAGCAAATTGCCGAACAGCATCGCAACGCCGTTCAAGCTGTCATTTTCCGTTGCTACCGTGTAAGGTGCGCGGATGCCGTTCCAGTCGAACGAGGAGTTAAGCAGCGTTTCCATGAAATCGCCGTTTGGAAAATGATCCGTCCATTGCCGCTGCCCCTGGAAGCCGGATACGATCGCATTGTGGCCCATCGCCTCTTCCCCAAAGCCAAGCTCAGCAAGACGCGGATTGCCGACCATCAGGTCACGGGCAATCATCGTCATTTTCACAACGGTTTCCCAATCCTTGTCCTTCTGCTCTCTGGAGGTCTGGATTTGCGCTGGATTGTTGTCTGCTCCCTCTGGACAGTTTTCCTTCACCCATGCGAGCGCACGGGCAAATTCTTCACCATCATAAACTTCCTCTTCGAAGCGGCGGACGAATTCCGACATATCCACATACTCGGTACGCATGCCCAAATATTCTTGGAAAAAAGCATCGCTTACGATCGAGCCCGCGATTCCCATGGATACGGAGCCCATCGACAAATACGCTTTGCCTCGCATATAAGCTACAACAAGACCCGCTTTCGCGAAGCCCAGCAGCTTGCCCTTCACATCTTCAGGGATGCTCGTGTCGCCAGAATCCTGTACTTCCTCGCCATAAATGCCGAAGGCCGGAAGGCCCTTCTGTGCATAGCCGGATAGTACAGCGGCCAAATATACGGCGCCTGGACGCTCTGTGCCGTTAAAGCCCCAAACCGCTTTCGGAATGGACGGGTCCATATCCATCGTCTCGGTGCCATAACACCAGCATGGCGTTACGGTGATGGATACGCCTACGCGCTCGCGGGCAAATTTGTCCGTGCAAGCTGCCGCTTCCGCTACGCCGCCGATGCAGCTGTCCGCAATGACGCATTCAACCGGCTGACCGTTCGGATAACGCAAATGCTCGCCGATGAGCGCCGCTACTGATTTTGCCATATTCATCGTCTGTTCTTCGAGCGATTCGCGAACGCCCTTACGGCGTCCATCGATCGTAGGACGAATACCTATTTTAGGGAAACCGCTTTCAAAACGATGCTTTTCTTGTGTCACTATTATCCCTCCAATACAAGCGTAAACGGCTTTTGCCATCCTCTGGCGGCAAAGCTTCCGTTTCGTGGGTGAAATATAAGTGCATAACCAGCTGCTTGAGTTAGTATTGAGTTATCGGTAACTCTAATTTATCAAGCTTGAGGGTTGCTGTCAATGGCTCTCTTTTGTAAGATGGTAGAATACAAAACGATTGGGCTGAATAGATAAGGAGCAAGCCGCATGGTTACGATTTACGATATCGCTCAGCGATCCGGGGTTTCGGCGATGACCGTATCGCGAGTGATCAATAACACAGGCCGAATAAGCGACAAGACGCGGGCAAAGGTCAAGAAAGTGATGGAGGACATGCACTATGTGCCGAACCAGATGGCGAGAAGTCTAGTGCTCCAGCATACCCGCCTGCTGTTTTTGCTTATTGCCGATATTACGAATCCGTTTTATACGACGCTGTCACGAGGAGCAGAGGATGCCGCTACAAAAAATGGCTACAAGCTGCTGTTCGGCAACAGCGATGAAAATTTAGAGAAGGAATCGGATTATATCCATACGATTCTAACGACGAGGGTCGACGGCGTGATGATGGCGCCAACTGGCGACCCTTCCCTGCCCAATCTGGAGTCGCTGCTTCAGCATCAGACCCCATTCGTGCTTATTGACCGCGAAGTGCCAGGGGTTGAATGCGATATCGTTCTTGGGGACAGCAAGGAAGGCGCCCGCCAGCTTGTGGATCATCTTGTGGAGCAGGGGCATACGCGAATTATGATGGTCAACGGCTCGCTGTCGAGCTCCAGCGCCCGCCTTCGCTTGCAAGGCTACAGGGAGGCGCTTCAGCTCAATGGGCTGTCCTATGAGCCTGATTATTTATTCGAGACCAGCTTCGGCCCGCAAAATGATCTTTCTGCCATGAATGCCTGGATCGACAGCATAAACCCGCTTCCGACCGCAATCATTGCCGGAAACAACGTCATTGCCATAGAGCTGATTCGCCTGCTCCAGCAGCGCGGCCTGCGTATACCAGACGATATTTCTATCGTATGCTTTGATGATTTTGGCCCTTATGCGGAGATTAATCCATTTGTGACCGTTGTCGCCCAGCAAGCCTACCAGTTCGGCTATCTCGGCATGCAAATGCTCATTGACCGCATCCAGAATGGCAGCGCCTCCGGGCCGTGGCGGAAAGTCGTGTTGCCTGCGGAGCTCATCGTAAGAAGCTCCGTCAAGCAGCTCGATTAAGCAGCTCAGTTAAGCAGCCGAAATAAGCCGTTATGGGATAAAAATATACAGTGAGTTAGGAGTGAATAGAAATAGCGGCGGCCATGGACAGGAAATTTAGTCCTCAGCCTCCGCTATGTTAGTAAATAAGCTTTAATTATTAGTCAGAGCTAGATGATCTACTATTTTTTGAGCGTCATATTTTACCCAGCCCAGCAGTGCCGACCCTCTAGAGGTTTGCCATGGCAATCCGACAAAATACAACCCTCTTACCGGCGATACTCCTTCATTATGCTTAATCTGACCATGTGAATCAAAGGCATCCGGAATATCAATCCACTGATCGTCTCGTTTAAAACCAGTAGCCCAGATGACATTTTTCACCTCGATTTCATTTCCATCCTCACCTATAACTCGGTTACCATTCGCATTCTTTATACGAGAAAAAACCTTTACTTCTCCCTTTTTCATGAGCTGTTTCAGTTCAAAGCCATATACTTGCTCGGGCTGTTTTTTCAACCATTTACCAATCGGGCTCTGCGTACTTGCACGAAGAAATCCGAGCTTTTCAAAATACCAGAAAATACTTCGATTCATCACATGCAAGGGTTTGAAAGAAATATCGCGAGCAATAGATAGATAAACGGCTCTGTCATCCGCCCGATCCTTGGCTAGCTCGACCGCTATTTGAGCACCTGAATTTCCGCCTCCTACAACGATTGTATTCCCTGGAATTAGTTGATTAGGGTTGATGTACTCTGAGGAATGCAGCTGAGTGACACTCTCTGATAATAAGCTCGAAAAGGAAGGAACATTTTTCACTTGGAATGGACCCGTTCCCACGATAACGCTACTAGCCTCGATTACTCCATCTGCTGTTTCCGCTTTGAAATGCCCCTCTCTCCAAAGTCGTTTAACACGACTATTCAGCTTTATCGGCAACACCATTTTTGACGCATAGGCTTCAAGATAGTCTGCGATCTCATCTTTACTCGGCAGACCATTCTGATTTCCTTCTAAAGGCATGCCAGGCAATCCGTCATACCTCCGTGGTGTAAAGAGCTGAAGCGAGTCATAGCGCCGCCGCCAAGAACCCCCGATGGATGCTGCTGCTTCCAAAATGATAAAGCTTAAACCGCTCTTTTTCAAATAATACCCTGTAGCCAGCCCTGCTTGTCCTGCCCCTATAATCAATACATCATACATATGTATCATCCTTCCAGTTACTCATTTGAGCATCCTGCTTCCAACACCGAACAAACACTCAAACATGTGTTTGATTGTTTAATTATAATATGATAAGCTAACAACAATCAAACATTAATTTGAATAAGGAAGTGGGCGCGGAATGAAAGATAGCTGTGAAATATATTGTTACGACGAGCCCAAAGTACGTAAGGTGCAGCATGCTTTAGTGCAGCAAAACATTCAGGAAATGGCTAAGATTTTTAAAGCGCTGGCCGATGAGACGAGGCTAAAAATCGTCTTTGCATTATGCGAGGAGGATGAGCTGTGTGTGTGTGACGTGGCAAATATTATCAATTCCTCGCTCGCAACTACATCTCATCACTTGCGAACGCTAAAACAGCTTGGATTAGCCACCTTTCGGAAGGAAGGAAAGCTTGTGTTTTATTCCCTGAAGGATGATCACATACGCCAACTCGTTCAGATTGCGTCAGCACATAGTCAGGAATAGCTTGCAGCAACATGAGCGCAAAAAAAAAGGCCAACCCGTAAATCTAGTTGACCTGAACATAGGCAGTTAGTGCGATAGCTCTATGTTTTGCGCTCTGCTTAGTGTTTTTTCTTTTTTCACGATCGTCTGCTCATATCTTTCAATTTTATCATCCATGCGTTCAAGCACCCTCTTCATTTCTTCCATTCGTGCTCTGAGCAGCTTACGTTGATCGATTAGCAGCTCTTTTCTCACCTCTTGCGTTTCATCACCCTGTTGAAACAATCCTAAATACTCAATCAATACCTCAACCGGAAGACCTGCGCCACGCATACATTTGACAAACTCAACCCACCGGCAATCCTCCTCGGTGTAGTCTCTAAGTCCGCTTTTAGTGCGATTCACTCGTGGGATAAGCCCAATTCGTTCATAATAGCGCAGAGTATCCTGTGACAGCTCAAATTTTTCGCTTACTTCTTGTATAAACATGACGTTCGCCCCTCCTCCTTTTAAAAAAAGAACAACTCTGATAATAGTCAGGTATTCTTATCCCCTACTAATATTAAACGGCACCAATGACCGGATGAGGAACGTATGGCTCTTCCAGCGATGCAATTTCCTCTGGCGTTAATTTAATGGATAGAGAAGCTGCCGCATCCTCGAGATGAGATATTTTCGAAGCGCCGACAATCGGACCCGTGACTTGTTCTTTCTGCGCCACCCAAGCAAGCGCGATTTGAGCACGGGGAACACCGCGATTTTCGGCGATGGCTGCAACGCGCTCCACAATCAATCGATCCGTATCTGCTGTCGCATCGTATTTCGATTTCTGAACTTGATCGGTTTCGGAGCGATGTGTCTTCTCCGACCAATCACGCGTCAATCTTCCCGATGCCAGCGGGCTATAAGGAATGACACCGATTTTTTCTTCCTTGCAAAGGGGGAGCATTTCCCTTTCCTCTTCACGATAGATGAGGTTTAGATGATTTTGCATCGATACAAACTTCGTCCACCCATTTTTCTCAGCGGTATATAGAGCCTTCTGGAACTGCCATGCATACATCGCGGAAGCTCCAATATATCTTGCCTTCCCGGCTTTCACCACATCGTGCAAAGCTTCCATCGTCTCTTCTATAGGCGTATTATAATCCCAGCGATGAATTTGATAAAGGTCTACATAATCGGTTCCCAATCGCTTAAGGCTTTTGTCTATTTCACTCATGATGGCCTTCCGAGAAAGACCTGCACCGTTTGGTCCTTGATGCATACGGAAATGCACCTTTGTAGCCAGCACAATTTCATCACGATTCGCATAATCCTTCAGAGCCCGTCCAACAATTTCCTCGCTCGTTCCGTCTGCATACACATTGGCTGTATCAAAAAAATTAATACCAAGCTCTAACGCTTTTTTTATAATAGGACGACTATGCTCTTCATTAAGCAGCCATGGATGAACCCACCGCTCTGCTTCACCAAAGCTCATACAGCCAAGACAAAGCTGAGATACATCCAAGCCCGTATTTCCAAGCTTCACATATTCCATTTGATCGTTCCTCACTTTCAATAAAGTACTGTTTCCTTCGTATGTAGTTTAACCTCTGGAGTTAGCTCCAAGTCAAGCGATTATATGTGCGGCCCAAAAATTGGGCACTTAACCTAGTATCACTAGGCTAATGTGCATCATACATTGCCATATAAGTTTCCATGAATGCTTTGAACAATGAAATGTAAAAGGAGTTATACATCATGTGGGTTTATGTTCCTGATTTTTATTCTCGTGCGTTTGGACCGTTTGGAATTCCAGGGCCTTCAATGCCACCGCCAATCGTTCCTCCTTTTTTCCCTCAACCAGGCATGCCAACATTCCCAAGCACGCAGCCTCCCGTTCAACCACCTAATCAAGGAGGTCCTCCTGCTTTCGCTCCGCCTTCTACGATTCCACCAAGACCACCACAATTGCCACCGGGAGCTACCGCGTTAATAGATTCAGGTGCAATTGCTGGCTGTCGAAACAAATTCACGTATATTTGGCAAAGCAATGGCGCTTCCTACTGGATGTTTATTACTTTCGTTGGGCCAAATTCAATCGCTGGCTGGCGCTGGGTAGGACCCGGAGTTGGCTGGATAAATTTTGGGCTTGATCTTAGATTTGTGGACTCGAGTGTCTGCGTCCCTTGATATCAGGAATTTTCAAGATTGGAATGGAATAATTGGAACGCAATAGATTGGAAAAGGAGCTGCGCACGCAGCTCCTTTGATTTTATTCACTATGAAAATCAGTTCTCGGCTAGGCCATTTTTAAAAAATAGTCGGCACCATTCCCCCATCCATGCGGATCGGGGAACCTTTAAAGGCAGATGCATAAGGACTGCATACAAATGCAGCTAGCCTGCCAATTTCATTAGGCCTAATAAATCGCTGTATTTCCGATTGAGGCAAAAAACCTGCCATAAATTTTTTCTCTTTTTCTGAAAAGGTCAAGCCTTCGTCAGGGTACATGCTATCAATAATTTGATGCACTTGTTCAGAGAGTGTCGGTCCTGGCATTATCGTATTGACCGTAACTTCTGTTCCTGTCGTTAGTTTAGACAAGCTTTTGGACAATGATAACAGCATGGATTTAGTCATCGCATACTGAGGCATCAGGCCTGAAGGCATGACGGCTTCTTCACTCGCAATAAAGATAATGCGGCCGTCATTATTTCCCAGCATTTTAGGCAAATAAAATTTGGTTAAGCCATTTGCTGCAAGAACATTCGTACGAAAGTATTTTTCCCAAACCTCATCGTTGACGTCCTCATATTTCATGATTTCATAAACACCCATATTATTGACCAGAATATCAACGCTTGGGTATTTTTCAAACAAAGCCTCTCGCTGCCCACTGTCCACAATATCGGCTGTAGCATTTTGAGGAGAGGTAGCCGGGAAAGCTGACTTTATTTCATCTACCGTTCGTTCTACCTCCTCATCATTGCGTCCATTAATGAGGACATGAACCCCTTCCCTGGCAAGCTCAATGGCAATGGCCTTGCCGATGCCCTTCGTTGATCCTGTTACTAAAGCTGTCTTATTGTTTAATCCCATATCCATCTTGCATTTCTCCATTTCATTTACGTATTATGTTGGCGAGCTTATCAGCAGTCATTTTTGCAACAATCCCTTGCTTACGGATAGTCATTATATTACCTTGTCTGATTTGCTCAGTAACTAGCCTATTGCGCCAACCTTCTTGCTTAACACGCCAAATGATAAAAGCCCAGTATTTGCGAGCTTTCTGGAGAAAATGGTGGAGCATGGTTCAGGTATGGAAAGATAGTGCATTTGAACCTAGATGTTCGGCACGCCAATTTGAAGGCGTATCCCCTTCCCAAAGGCGGAAGGCACGGTAGAACGAATTCTGGTCTTCATAGCCAATCAAGTAAGCCACTTCTTTAATTTCGAGCGATGGGTCTGCCAAGTACTCTCGTGCCTGCTCATGTCTAGCTTGTGTCAACAACTGCTTAAAGCTCGTGTTCTCATCTGTTAGCCGGCGCTGCAAGGTACGCTCGCTAATGCTAAGCTCCTTCGCAACAGCCTGAATATCGGGACGCCCTCCTGTGAGGCTGCGTTTCATGATCCATTTGACCGTCTTGGTCATGGACTGGCTATGCTGGTGTTCATCAAGCGAACGATCTAGTGCAGGGGTCAGAATCTCCAACAGCTCTTCGTTGTACGATATAAAGGAACGGTCCAAATCTTTTCGATGCAGCGTCAATCGATTGCCTGCAGCACCAATCCGGATTGGACAGCCGAAATAAGCTTCTAGCGCCTGTACATCGCCCATTGTGCTCGAAAATTCGACAAGCTGCGCCGTCAAAGGCTGGCCTGTGCCCCGGCGCCCAAGCTCCAGAAGAAAGGCCAGCGTGACACCAACCAGCATCGGCGGGCCGACTTGCTCCGCATTTCGCCATTCCAGTTCGATTGTACAGCGCTCTCCCTCCTCGGCCATACGCAAGCTTTCAGGGGGACAAAGCTGCTTGTACCGAGCCATTCGGTTTAGAGCATCGCGATAGTCGCGAGCATGGTAAGGGGCTAGGACAGTCGGTGGATACTTCGCTGTTTCAAAGGCAGTCGCAAGCTTAATGATTCCTATCGCTGTGTCACCAATGAGATCGGAATAAGCCCGCCAAATCGCGAAATATTGATCTGTAGTAACGAACGGCTCAGTCCTTATGCTGAGCGGCAGTCGCGCTATGCGTGCTATATCCTGGGCGGCGATCCCCAGTTGATGCACCCCCTCCCAAAAGCCTGGCGGGATTTTAATGCGGTTTGAGATCTCAGTCTTCATTAATAGGGCACTCCTTTAACTGCTTACCTGCTCAAACTATGTTAAGTACATTAAACAACACTTGAGACTGTTCCGTCTAATCTGCCTATGCAGCCCCCATATAGACAAAAACCTTCAGCACCTCGCGGGTAGGCGCGAGACTGAAGGTTACAAAGAACAGCATTAGCCAAGCAAGCTGCGCTTAGTATGAATGAGGGAACAGGGCAAAATTAATTGATTTCTGCGATTGCAGGCTTAGCCAACGGCAGCGTAATTTGTACCTCCGTGCCTTCGCCATGTCGACTAACGATATGTAGTGTACCATGATGGGCCTCAATTATTCTGGAGCTGATCATCAGCCCAAGGCCCGTGCCTTTTTCTTTTGTCGTAATAAAGGGCTGTCCAATTTTCCCAATAATAGAGTCGGTCATCCCGATCCCCTCATCGCGGATGGTCAAGCAAACGCTGTCAGGAACGTTTGAGCGAATCGCAATCGTAACGCGGCCACCATCTGGCATCGCTTCGATCGCATTTTTGATGACATTAATGAAAACCTGCTTGAGCTGATTGGCATCCGCATGAATCATCATTAGGCTGTCTTCCACCTGCGTCTCAATATCCACATTCGTCATAATCGCCTGTGTTTCCAGCACCGAAATAACGCCGCGCAAAATATGTACCAAATTCTCATCGTTGAATCTGGTAAAATGCGGCTTCGCTAAGGTCATAAATTCGTTGACGATTAAGTTAATTCGATCCAGCTCATTGGACATTATATCGAGATACGAGCCATAACCTTCGTTTTTGGTTTTCAGCAATTGCGTAAAACCCTTGAGCGCCGTTAGCGGATTGCGAATTTCATGGGCAACGCCCGCCGCAAGCTGGCCGATAACCGACAGCTTCTCGGAGCGCACCAGCATATCCTCGGATCGCTTGCGATCAGTTAAATCCCGGATTACCGTTAAAATAACCCGTTTTCCCATATAGTTATTGACACGAATGCTCGACATCTCAATATCTATCGTTTGCCCATCTCTGCATATAATTTGCCGCTCCTCAAACTGACTCGGCTCCTCCTCGAACATAATGAGGTCCATCTTTCTAAGCGATTCCTCATGATAGTCAGGATGAATATATTCAAATATCGAGTGCCCAATCACTTCGTTTTTGTCATCGGCCGCAACGAGCTTGATTGCTGAATTGTTGGCGTAAATAATAATCCCGTGATCGCTTAGCACAATCGGCTCTGGCAGCAGCTTCATGACACGCTGGTACATCTCGGCGCTTTCCCGCAAGGAACGCTCAAGCGCAACCGATGAGGTCACATCCTTGGCTGAGCCCAGCATCGCGGTTCTGCCTTTGTACATAATGAGCGAGAGATTGACCTCCAAATAAACGAAGCCGCCATCCTTCTTCTTGCCGCGTACGGTAACGGTATAGCGTGGCTCACGCTTTTTGATCAAAATTTCCGCTACCTGCCGCTTAATGGTGAACAGCTCAATCGCATCAATGTAGTCGGCGGTTTTCAGCGTAACAAATTCCTCTCTCGTGTAGCCGAGCATGGCCGACATATACGAGTTAATATATACAATTTTGCGATCCTGCCTGACAAAAACGCCGGCTAGCACATTTTGCGTCAGATGGCTGTAAAGCTGCTCCGTCTCCCGAAGCGCCTTCTCGGTATGCTTTCGTTTCGTAATATCCCGCTCAATGGCCACGATTCCGGTTATCTTGCCGCTGCTGTCTCGAACAGCCGACAGGGTAATGCTCACATGCAGATGCTTGCCGTTCTTGCATAGCTTTGGATATTCCGCTGCGGCTGCCTTCTTGCCCTCAATCACCTGATCGTATAGCCTGGCAAACTCCTTATACAGATGAGCTGGACCGACGGGAAGCTTCCTGCCTACCAGCTCCTCCTTCGTCCAGCCGTACATCTGTTCAAAAGCTGGATTGACATCCAGCACGATGCGCTGCAAATCGACAATAACAATACCATCTGTTGTCTCTTCCCAAATGGAGTTCATATAGGTATGATACAAGTCCGCACTTACATAGTCGCTCATCCGAACCCTCCACTTTCAGCCCTATTCCGTCCTCATAATTTGTAAATTCAACATTGGTTGTTAACTTCCCTGCTAGTACATCTAGATTTATTGGAAAATAAATATATTCCTCCCTGTAATACGTTTACTCTTTTATAAAAAATTAGAAAGACGTGATAGGTTTCACGACACGTATTATGCTGCTTGACGTGATGCCTTTCGAGCAGCACTGCGTGTGTAAAGCAGCGAACTGACGACCGTACACAGGACAATAACGGACATACCCCATAAAATATGATTGAAGGCCTCTGATTTCGCCAGCTGTGCCTGCCATACGATGGCGCTGCCTATCAAAGCGGCAGTCAATGCGCCGCTGAAAAACTGGGCAAGCTGGAACAATCCCATTCCCGCTCCAATTTCCTTTTGCGGCAGCAGCCTCGACATCTCATTGGATACGCTGCTCGTTAAGGCAGAGAAACTTACACTAAGCAGCATATAGATAATGAGAATCGCCCAATACGAATGCACCGCGCTAAAAGCTAGGGCGAGCGAGGCGATGAGCAGACCGATCGGCGCCAGACGAATAAAGAAACGATTGCCAAGGCGGTCGATCGTACTGCCAATGTATCTTGAGGCAACCATCGTCGCCAGCGAGCCTGGGAATACGATCAAGCCGGACTGGGCAGGTGTTAAATGATACACGCCAGCGAGCACCTGCGGAACGAGAAATAACGCGGCGAAGTTGTTCATGTATGAGGTAACGCCCAGCATGCCGAGCAGCATGTAAGGCTTATTTCGGAACAGATCCGGCTGAACGAATGGATCGTTAGCCTTGTGGATTCGCCACCAGAATAAGGCCACGGCGACAACACCAATGATTAAGGCGATCAGGCTTCTGCTGGTCAAGGCGAGCAGGAGTCCCGTCGTTCCGATCCCGATGAGCAAGGCTCCCGCTACATCGAATGTGCCGCTTTTGCGGCTTTCGGCCGGAATCATTTTGTAGAACATGGGAATGAGCACAATCATAATAGCCGTAACCGCAAATAAATAATGCCAGCCCAAATATTCGACGATAACACCGCCGATAACCGGCCCCAGTCCAAGCCCAAGCGACGTTGCCGACATAATAAGCGCCATTGCCCGGCCCCGGCGGTCAGCGGGTATAAACCGTGTAACGAGCACGATGCCAAGCGCGGCAATCGCTCCTGCTCCAGTAGCTTGAATAAGACGTGCCGCCATAAGCAATATAAAGCTATTGCTGAAAAATCCGATAATCGAAGCCACGCTAAGGGAAGAAAGCGCAATGAGAAACAATAGCTTCATCGGTATAAAATCGGAAAGCCTGCTGTACGTAATGGAAGCAATCGCGAACATAATGGAATAACCGGTTACGATCCATGAGGTCGCAATCGCTGTGAGGGAAAATTGCTTCTCCACATCCGGCAGCGCAAGATTAAACATCATTGTATTCATAACAACCAGCGTTAAAGCAAAGCTAAGTATTAAAATGACCAGACCTTCTTTTTTCAGGCCTGCTTCTCCGTTATTCATGCTGCTTCAAAACTCCTCATCCACTGCTTTATTTTTTAAAATATAAGCATGTATATGGTCTACTCTTATATTAGGCTTATATTTCTTGGACTGAAACGCGCCGCGCCGCCAGAGGATGGCGACAGCCGTTTCACCTTGTATATAGTAACATTTACGTAGTTGGTCATGCTATTTATTTTTTGGAAGGCAGGAGGATGGAAAAAGAGAAGCAACGACCGGAGCCGAGGATCGCCCTCTGCTTCGGTCGTTGCTTTAGTTTAAGCCCATTTACTGCTGTCCATCGATACCCGCTTCATCTGCCGCTTTACTTACACCTTAGCGTACATCAGCTCGACGAGCGTACGCACCATAACGCCTGTGCCGCCTTTCGGCTCCAGCACCTTCGCCGACTCGCGGAACGACACGCCCGCTATATCGAGATGAACCCAAGGCAGCTCCTCAGCGAATGCGCCAATGAACAATCCGCCGGTAATGGTACCCGCTTCACGGCCGCCGCTGTTTTTCAAATCGGCCGCTTCACTCCGAATTTGCTTCTTATATTCCGGATAGGCCGGAAGCTGCCATACGCGCTCGCCTGCCCGCTCAGATGCTTCGCGCACCTGCTGCATGAGCCCATCATGGTTCGTCACCGCTCCCGTCGCTTGTGAGCCGAGCGCCACCGATACCGCTCCTGTCAGCGTCGCGACATCCACCAGCTTCGTTGCTCCGCGGCGAATGGCCGTCGTGAGCCCGTCGCCAAGCACCAGCCGGCCTTCGGCATCGGTATTCACCACTTCCACCGTCAGGCCGTTCATCATCGTAATGACATCGCCCGGTTTAAGCGCGCGATCCGAAGGCATATTTTCCGCCGATGGAATGACCGCAATAATGTTTACTGCCGGCTTGAGCTCGCCAATCGCCTGCATAGCGCCAAGCACGGCCGCTGCGCCGCCCATATCGGCAATCATTTCCTCCATGCCAGGCGCCCGCTTGAGCGAAATGCCGCCAGTATCAAAGGTGATGCCTTTTCCAATTAGGCCCCAAGTTGCCTGATCGCCTGGCGCACCCTTATAATGCAGCACAATCATGCGCGGCGGGTTGATGCTGCCTTGGCCAACGCCAAGCAAGCCGCCCATGCCCTGCTCGGCTGCCGTCCACTCGTCGATAATCTCAATGTCAAAATCATACTGCCGGGCAAGCTCCTCAGCATACGCAGCAAGACCTTCCGGCACGAGCTTATTGCCCGCTATATTCGTCAAATCACGGGCGCTGATTACGCCATCGGCACAGGCAACGCCGCGTGTAATCCCTGCGATCCATTGCTCGCTGAAATCAGAAGCAGCACCTTCCGCTTCAGTCCCCGCGATGGAGAAATACACTTTACCGATTGCATAACGCGTCTTCGATTCACGTTTCTCTGGCAGGCGGTCATGCACCGCCAGCTTCAGCCCTTCAGTCAGCGCCTGAGCCGCTTGCTGCTGGGAAAGTCCTTCCGCTTTCACCGCTGACAGCGGCAGCACCACATGCACCGACTGCGCTTTTATGCGCTTCAATGCTCTTGCCGCAGTTGCTGCTGCTAGACGCAAGCCGTCTGCGCCAGATTGCTCCTCATAGCCGACCGCTATTACATGCTCGGCAGCAGGATACAAGCTAAGCGTCTGCATGACATGAGCCTGCTCCGCCTCTCCCTTGAACAGCCCTTTGGTAAATAGGCTGCGAATAGCCTGATCAATTTGCGGCAGCAGCCATTCGGCTGAAGCATCGCTAAGCTCACGCGCGCTAATGAAACGAACGACTGCATCTATTGGTTCAGCACCTGGCGTTCCGTATGTAAATAATGTACTCATGGTTAATCATTCCTCTCCTTTTGGCGCCTCCCGCCATAAAGATGAAAAAAAATCGGGGGGCATACCCCCGATTTTAATCATTTATTCCGCTAATGGCAAATAAATAATGAATGATGTGCCGCTGCCTACGACGCTTTCGACGCGAATAGAGCCCCCATGATTGCGGATAATCCGGTAACTGACGGATAAGCCAAGGCCCGTCCCTTCTTCCTTGGTCGTAAAAAAAGGATCAAACAATCGAGTCAGCGTTGCCTTATCCATGCCTTTCCCGTTATCCTTCATCGTAATCTCCACATAAGAACCATCGGCTCTCGTTGACAGCTCAATAATGCCGATATCATCGCTTTTCCGTTCCGCTACCGCATCGAGTGAATTTTTCACAATGTTGAGAATGACCTGCTTAATCTGCTTCATGTCGATCGAAGCGACGAGTGCATATTCATCCCCTTCGAGCTGCAGCTCGATCTGGCAATTGCGCATAAGCGCCTCGCTCTCCGTAAGCAGCGCAACTTCTTTAAGTAGTAAATTAATAGAAAACGCTTTCTTTAATGGAGCTGACGGCTTGGACGAGTTCAAAAACTCGTAAATAATATCATTGGCACGATCGATTTCGGCTAAAATAATTCGGGCATATTCCTCTTTGCCCATTTGCAGCAAATACGGGCGCAGCAGCTGGATAAAACCGCGTATCGACGTCAGTGGATTGCGAATTTCATGCGCGATGGCAGCCGCAATTCGGCCAAGCATGGCTAGCTTGTCATTTTGCAAAGCCGTTTGCTCAATCTGTTTATACTCCGACACATCTTTGACGCTGAATAGAAAATCACCTTCAAGCTGATCGCCGTAGGTGACCGTTACGAGTAAATGATTGCCATCCCTATCCTGAAACTCATAATTCCGCATGCGCCGAAGCAGCATTTCCTTGTACAGTCGTAAAACCATTTTTCGGGTATACCTGCTTAGCTGCGGATGCCGCAAAATTTCAGGCAAATTGCAGCCCACCAGCGTTTTGCGGGGAATGTCTAGGTGCTTCGCCATTTGCAAATTAATGAATGTCAAG
Source organism: Paenibacillus sp. FSL H8-0537 (assembly GCF_038051995.1). Taxonomy (NCBI): domain Bacteria; kingdom Bacillati; phylum Bacillota; class Bacilli; order Caryophanales; family Paenibacillaceae; genus Paenibacillus; species Paenibacillus sp. FSL H8-0537. The sequence continues at coordinate 5,141,008 of NZ_CP150290.1, forward strand.
ATGCCTTCACTGTCAAATAATGCGATGCCGCTGTCCATATGCTGCAGCACATTTTCATACTTATTTTTGACCATTTCAAATGAACGATTGGAACGTAGCAGCATTTCCCTCATTTCCGTAAACTTCTGATCATTGGTTTGATTCGCCAGCAAATGAGAACGATAAGCAACCATAAATTCGATTAAAAAAATGAACGAACGATTGTACAATTTGACTGCTTCTTCCGAGTCCACATTCGATACTAATGTCTGCATGCAATCCTCATGGATCGCAATGACATCATCAAGTTGAATTCCCGTTAACTCTTTGCCTAGCTCTGCTGCTTGATAAAGAGAACTTTCCTTATCACTTCGTATGTATTCGGCAAGTGCCGGGAAATAACGCTTTCGCATCATCTGCATCCTCTACTCCCCCCCGGCAGCATCAATGGACAACGCTAATTCAAGCTATACTCATCATAGATTTTGGATGTCCTTCATGTCAATGAGAATATTTGTCGAAAAATGGTATTTTTGCAATGATTTGGACGAATCCTAAGCAGACCTCTGCCAGCTGTATGTATTTTCCACGTTTGTTCGATAGCTAAAACGTTTTTGGTCGTCCCAAATGGTCTTCCCTTTATTTTTCCCGCTGTTCTTCTTGCAATTGTCCTTGTCTTTATTTTTACCCGTATCCCTGTCTTTAACGTCTTTATGGGTATTGTTTCTGCCATCGTTTTTATTTTTATCGTTGTTTTTATCTTTGTTCTTATCTTTGTCTTTATTCTTAATTTTTTCCTTGTCTTTGTTGTTATCCTTATCCTTATCCTTATCCTTATCCTTATCCTTATCCTTATCCTTATCCTTATCCTTATCCTTATCCTTATCCTTATCCTTATCCTTAACTTTGTCTTTCTCATTATCCTTGCCATGCTGCCCGTTTTTTTCGTTATCCTTTTGTTTCGCTGGCGTCTCCTTGACAGCTGTCCCAGCAGTCGGCTTAGGCTCCGGGGTAGCTGTCTCTGCGGGCTTCGAAGAAGCCTCAGCGTTCGTCACTGAGCTTACAAGCACAGGCGCATGAGTTGGAGTTGGAGTTGGAGTTGGAGTAGCTGCTGGCTCAGCAGAAGCGCTATCCACAACCGGTACGGAGGAGGATTGCACCGCATCTTGCTTTGTCTCCGCCTCAAGCAAGCTTCTCAGGCTTTCTTTGGTCGTTTTATCAGCATGCTTCACAATCGTTTTTACACCGCCAAGCGGCTCGGCTATCATGCTGATGGAATGCTGCTGGAAGTTTTCCAGCTCAAGAGCATAACCTTCATCCTTGGCCATCAAATAAACCGCCATCTTGCCAGAGGACAAGCCGTATGCCTCCGCCGCATCCCGCAGCTCTACCGGGGCGGACAGCGTCAGAATTTCTACAGCCGCCTGCATATGCCCTTCCGCGACCATATCTGTCAAAGCCTTATTAAGCTTAGTTGAAAATAACACATCCATCTGCGGATCATCACCGCCAACGACTACGCTCGTAACTACAATATCCTGCACCTTATCGTCAAAATAGTGCATGCCGGCAATTTTTTGCATAATAGCCGTTGTAACCAGCGCAAGCGATTTATTTTTGTAGGACACTCCGGCGATGACCTGCTTGCCCGCCTCATTGAACGCATGAAGCTCCTGCACCTGCTCACGGCTGTCAATGCCGATTTCAATGCTTGGATTGATGTCCATACTGAAATAAGCCACTACGGGATGTTTGCCGCTCTGAACATACAGCAGCACAGGCAAAATAAGCAGCACGATAGCCACAGCCACTCCGGTTCTCCACAGCAGCGCTTTGGGTCTCCTGCGCCTTGCCCTCTCCTCCTGCTGGATCACAATTTCATCGCCAACCTGAACGTTGCGAGGAAGCTCGGTATTGATGAATCTGCCATCCGCCGTCAGCACAACTGCCCTATTCTTTTGTATCTGCATTACGACGCCACGGTTCATCATTCTGCCTCCTTGCTCGCTTCTCGCTGCCAATCGTCCAGATCCAGGTAATCTTTCAAAAACGGGTACGTTCCCCGTAAAATACATGCAATGGCAATCATATATTTGCGATTGCGTTCAATCGTCTTACGGGACAAGCCGCTCGCCTCCGTCAATGCTTTGACCGGCAGCTTGCCCGTCAGCTTTAATTGGCCAAACATCGCGTCATCCTCTGCTAATATTGCTGCTGTACGCATCAGCATTTTGCGTGAATCCGCATGCTTGGGTGAAGCTTCGACCAGCTCGGCGAACGATACGCCGTATTTCAGCAGCTCCTGATTAAATTCGCCCATCTCCAGCCGGCGCTCATCCGCCGTACTGTTCAGCTCATATGCAGCCATCGCCTGCTTCAGCTCAACAGGGTTGTAAAGCTGCTCCTCATCGTCTAAACGCTCGAATGTGCTATATGGAACTGAGGATAGATGCCGCTGCTCACGGCGCACATAGTCAATTAGACGGCGTCTGATGACCGTCTCGGCAAAGCCGAGAAAGGATCTGCCAGACTCCGGCGAAAATTGATTAATGGCCTCGTTAAAGGCGATTAAGGCCACGCTATATTCATCATCCCTGCTCGCATGGACATAACGTTTGCAGAAGCGGCTTGTCACTTTTGCAATGTATGGCTTATAGCTTGCAATAAACCGCTCCCGCAGCAGCGCGTCTCCTTGCTGAATTTGCAGAACCGTCTGCTCCGGCGACAGGGATGGCTTTGTTTTCGTATTTTTGAATAATGGTTCCTTCGTGTTCGCTTCTACGGTGTCGGTGGGCACGGTTTTCCGCAAGAAACGCTTGAATAATACAAGTAGCAACCGTTCCACCTCTCATTCATAGTTTTCGGTCAATCTGTGTTGCTTGAGGGGGTAGGCCCCGAAATTTATGAGAAAAATGAAAAAGCCCCCAAACGGAGGCCACATTTCATAAAATGATTCATTTTAGACTGATGTTCGCCGCTCTTTAAGCTTATTGCGCCGACTGCTTAATATAGCCAGACGCTTCTTTAATTCACCTTGCCATGCGATGTCGTCAATTTGTTTCGCAAAGCTGAGCAAATCAAGCGATATGTCAATTTGACTCAGTACGACGTCCATCGGATCTTCACTTTCATGATTCACGCAATTTTCCCGCAGTGCCTTGCCTTCTTGCTCCACATACTCCTGAAAATCAACCTCAGCGGCGCCGTCTCCATGTGCGTATTCAGCCAATATTTCATACTCATTTTCTACCAAGTGGTGAATTTCCACACGGTTGCATACCGGGCAGAACAAAATAGGCACGTTATGGATATGTGTCCGAAAATGCTTTAATGTCCCTTTGGTACCAATCATACTAGCTCCACAACAAAAACTCATCGACGACGACCTCCTTAGCTGTTGCCAGTTCGCAGCAAGCACGTTTCGTTTGACATAAACTTATTCGCTTTATACCTGTACAATTCCTGCTTTTTGCGAAATAGAAAAGCCCCTGCCAATATTTGGCACGGGCTCTTCGTCTCAGGCTTCTGCTAATGAGAAGTCGATTTGGATTAAACAGACAGCGTTTGCTGACCTGGCTTCCAGTTCATTGGGCAAAGTCCGCCGGATTGCAAAGCTTGCAATACGCGAAGCGTTTCGTCTACGCTGCGGCCAACATCGTTATGGTTAACGACTTGGTATTTAACTTCGCCTTCTGGATCGATGATGAACAGGCCGCGAAGCGCGATGCCTTCTTCTTCAATCAGAACGCCATAATCTTTAGCGATTTTCTTCGTGATATCAGCAGCAAGAGGGAACTCAAGCTTGCCAAGACCATTATCGTTAACGGATGTATTAATCCATGCTTTGTGGCTGTGCTGGCTGTCTACGCTCACACCAAGAATTTCAGTGTTAAGCTTCTTGAACTCATCAGCAGCAAGGCTCAAAGCTGTAATTTCAGTTGGGCAAACAAAAGTGAAGTCAAGTGGATAGAAGAACAATACCAACCATTTGCCTTTGTAGTCTGCAAGGGATGCTTTGCCGAAACCGGAACCATCACCGATTGCTGTTTCTGCTGTAAAATCTGGAGCTGGGTAACCTACCAAACGTTCTGCCATAATTTGAAATCCTCCTTGAGTTTTAATGATGAGCATGTATCGATGCATTAACATCGGTGAATATCGCTATCTATTGATAAATATTATCACTAGATTATATTGAAGTCAAGATTGTATTCAATATTTTTTTATAATTATTATAATTAAGCTTTTTTCAGTGCTGCAATGATCAAATCGCCCATTGCCGTTGTACCAATAGCTTTGCTCTTGTCAACCGCGATATCGCCTGTGCGGTGTCCTGCATCCAGCACTTCTTTAACAGCATCCTCAATCGCTTTCGCTGCATCGTGGTAGCCGAAAGTCAGACGGAACATCAATGCAACCGAAAGAATCGTTGCGATTGGGTTCGAAATGCCTTGTCCAGCAATGTCAGGTGCGGAACCGTGTACCGGCTCGTAAAGGCCGAAGCTGCCTTCGCCCAGCGAAGCGGAGGAAAGCATGCCGATAGAACCTGTCAGCATGGCTGCTTCATCGCTCAAAATATCGCCAAACATGTTTTCCGTTACGATAACGTCAAAGCTCGATGGACGGCGCAGCAATTGCATCGCGCAGTTGTCTACAAGCACATGCTCCAGCTCAACCTCTGGGTATTCAGGCGCAATCCGGTTAACCACCTCTCGCCACAGACGGGAAGTTTCCAGCACGTTCGCTTTATCAACGGAAGCCAGACGCTTGCTGCGAGTCATCGCAATGTCAAACGCTTGACGAACGATACGCTCAATCTCTTGTACATTGTATACGCAAGTATCAACCGCTTCTTCGCCGCCTGCGCCTTCACGACGGAATTTCTCGCCGAAGTAGATGCCGCCTGTCAGCTCGCGCACAACGATCAGGTCAGTGCCTTCCAGCACTTCTGGCTTAAGCGTGGAAGCCTCTTTCAAGCAGTCAAATACAGTTGCCGGACGAATGTTGGAGAACAGACCCAGCGCCTTGCGAATGCCGAGAAGGCCAGTCTCAGGACGAAGCTCCTTCGAGTTGTTGTCCCATTTCGGGCCGCCAACAGCGCCGAGCAATACAGCGTCAGCATTTCTACAAAGATCAAGCGTCTCCTGCGGCAATGGTGTTCCTTTTTCATCAATGGCAATTCCGCCGAACAGGCCGTGCTCGGTTTCGAACTGATAGCCATACAGCTCTTCTACTTTTTTCAATACTTTAAGCGCTTCGCCTACAACCTCTGGACCAATACCGTCGCCGGCAACTACTGCAATTTTTTTAACTTCTGACATTGTTGTGTAACACTCCTTATTTTTGAGCTCGGATGAGCTATTCTCATTCTGTTATCATTTGTACCATATTTCAGAGCCGAAAACAAAGATATAAAATCTATGGTCTTTATAGGCATTGCTTATAAAGGCTATTGGACACACATATCGCGCATGCCAGAATCAAATAAAGGAGGAGCTTCCGCTCCCCCTAAGCTAACTAAATCAAGCTCATTTTATCGCGACGACCTGGCGATTTGCGTTTCTCAATGAGTCGGTTGAGCGCGTCGATGTAGGCACGTGCACTCGCTTCCAAAATATCGGTGCTAAGGCCGCGGCCCTGCGCAGATACTTCGTTTTGATTCAGTACAACATGCACTTCGCCAAGCGCATCCTTGCCTTGGGATACCGATTTGATCGAATAATCCTCAAGCTCCACAGCTTCCGCAGTCACTTTATCGATCGCATTGTAAATGGCGTCAACCGAGCCATTGCCTTCCGCTGTTCCTTCGCTAACGCTTCCATCCGCTTGGCGGATAATAATCGAAGCGCTAGGCGTCGATTGGTTGCCGTAGCTCACTTGAATCGTCTCAAGCGTAAATACTTCCGGCGTATCAATGAGCTTTTCTTCTAAAAATGCACGAATATCTTCGTCGGTGACATTCTTTTTGCGGTCAGCCAAGTCTTTGAACTTGGCGAAGGCCACGTTCACCGCTTCTTCATTCAGCTCATAGCCCATATCAATCAGCTTCTCGCGGAATGCGTGACGGCCGGAGTGCTTGCCTAGTACGAGCGAGGACTCTCTTAGGCCGATTGTATCAGGCGAGATGATTTCATACGTTGTTTTTTCCTTGAGCATGCCGTCCTGATGAATGCCGGACTCATGCGCGAAGGCATTGGCGCCTACAATCGCTTTGTTGCCTGGTACAACCATGCCCGTCAGCTTGCTCACCAAGCGGCTCGTCTTGGCAATTTCTTTCAGGTTCAGTGTCGTCGTCGCGCCAAAATAATCGGCACGCGTTGCAAGCGCAAGGGCAATTTCCTCGATTGCGGTATTTCCGGCGCGTTCGCCGATACCATTAATCGTACCCTCTACTTGATCGGCGCCATTAAGTATAGCAGACAGTGCATTGGCTGTTGCCATGCCCAAATCATCATGGCAATGCGCGCTGAGCTGGATCGTCTCGATGTTCGGAACGTTTTGCTTCAGCGTTTTGAAGATGTTGCCGAATTCCTGTGGATTCAAATAACCGACGGTATCCGGAATATTAACGACTGTCGCTCCCGCGCGAATCGCCATATCCGTTACTTCGCAAAGGAAATCAAGCTCTGTGCGCCCAGCATCTTCAGGCGAGAATTCGACTTTATCAAAATATTTCTTCGCATAACGAATAGCGCACTCTGCTGTTTCCAGCACTTGCTCCTTCTCCATCCGCAGCTTGTGCTTGCGGTGAATCGGGCTTGTCGCCAGGAATAGATGGATGCACGGGTCCTGCGCGCCTTTAAGCGCTTCACGTACCGCGTCAATATCCTGCTCGCGCGAGCGCGACAGGCCGATAATCGTTGCATTTTTGATAGCTGTCGCTACCGCATTAACCGCTGCCAAATCACCGGGCGATGCCGCAGGAAAACCAGCTTCAATCCGGTCAACGCCCAGCTTTTCCAGTTGGAGCGCGATTTCCACCTTTTCCTTCGTGTTCAGGTTGACGCCTGGAGACTGCTCCCCATCACGCAATGTTGTGTCAAAAATATAAATTTTACGCATTTTCCTTGCACCTCCGGGAACAGAATGATCCCGGTACGCACGGACAGCCCTGAGACTGCGCCTGCGCGCAGCTCCTCCGCCGGTGAACCGGGATTATGTCTTCATCGCTTCATGCTATGGGGGCGCATCTTCGCAAGGTTAAACACCTATTTGAAGATACGCCCAAGTTAAAAGATATTACTTCTTGATCCAGTGCATAAGCTCACGAAGCTGTTTGCCTGTTTGCTCGATTGGATGAGCTGCCTCGTTGCGACGAGTAGCGTTCATCATTGCTTGTCCTGATTTGTTTTCCAGGATGAAATCGCGAGCGAAACGGCCGGATTGGATATCTTCCAATACGCGCTTCATTTCTTTTTTCGTTTCAGCTGTTACAATGCGAGGACCCGTTACATAGTCGCCGTATTCAGCTGTGTTGGAGATGGAATCGCGCATCGAGGAGATGCCGCCTTCATACATCATGTCAACGATCAGCTTAAGCTCGTGCAAGCACTCGAAGTAAGCCATTTCTGGAGCGTAGCCAGCTTCAACAAGCGTTTCAAAACCAGCTTGTACAAGCGCGGATGCGCCGCCGCAAAGAACAGCTTGCTCACCGAAAAGATCTGTTTCTGTTTCTTCTTTGAAAGTTGTTTCGATAACGCCTGCACGTGTACAGCCGATACCTTTAGCATAAGCAAGACCGATTGCTTTTGCATTGCCGGAAGCATCTTGCTCGATTGCGATCAAGCCTGGTACGCCAAAGCCTTCTTCATACGTACGGCGAACCATGTGACCTGGCGATTTAGGAGCAACCAGGAATACGTCTGTATCTTTGCTCGGCTTGATTTGGCCGAAGTGAATGTTGAAGCCGTGGGAGAACATCAGCGCCGCGCCTTTTTTCAGGTTCGGTGCGATTTCCTCGCTGTATACTTGTGCTTGTGTTTCATCAGGCAGCAGGATTTGAACAACGTCTGCTACTTTAGTTGCTTCAGCAACGGTCAATACTTCGAAACCGTCTTTTTTTGCTGCGTCAGCGGATTTACCTGGGCGCAGACCGATGATAACTTTAAGTCCGCTATCGCGAAGGTTTTGCGCTTGTGCGTGACCTTGGCTACCATAACCGATTACTGCAATTGTTTTACCTTGAAGTACGCTTTGATCAGCGTCTTTTTCATAATACATTGTAACTGCCATTTGAATAATTGCCTCCTTTATTTTGACCCTTTTGAACGGGTGTTTAAGTAGAGAATGACGCGTTAATCCGCGGTTCTCCGCTTAAACTCCCGCTCAAAGCGGGGTGAATCCATATTTTTCAGTAAAGCTTGCGTTCAAGCGCTAGCGGCTGTTGCCGCGGTTCAGTGCCGTTACACCGGTGCGGGACAGCTCGCGAATACCGTAAGGCTTCAATAATTCAACCATTGCATCAATCTTCTCGGTATCGCCAACAACCTGTACCATAACGGAATGAGTGCCAATATCCACAACTGCTGCGCGGAATGTTTCGACTACTCCGAAAATTTCCGGACGCGTCGCAGGCTCAGCGCTTACCTTAATAAGCGCCAGCTCGCGGGCAACAATAGGGTTAGAGCTAAGATGAATGACTTTGATAACATCAATAAGCTTATAAAGCTGCTTCGTAATTTGCTCAAGCGTCTGCTCATCGCCAGATGTGACGATGACCATGCGGGACAGGCCAACCTCTTCGCTCGTACCCACTGTGATGCTCTCAATATTGAAGCCGCGGCGGCCGAACAAACCGGACACACGCTGCAAAACGCCAGGCTGGTCGTTAACGATTACTGCGATTGTATGTTTAATCATTCCGCATCCCCCATGATCATTTCGTCGATCGTGCTACCTTGTGCGACCATCGGGTATACATTTTCTTCTTTGCGAACGACAAACTCCACAACTGCAGGACCAGGGTGACGCAGTGCCTCTTCCCATACTGCTTTTGCTTCTTCCTTGTTTGTCGCGCGGAAGCCTTTCACACCATACGCTTCCGCCAGCTTCACAAAGTCCGGGCTGCCCGAAAGGTCAATGTGGCTGTAGCGATTATCGTAAATCAGCTCCTGCCACTGGCGCACCATTCCCAGCACCTGATTGTTCAAAATAACAACCTTGACCGGGATCTTGTTGATTGCACAAATCGCCAGCTCCTGCGCACACATCTGCATGCCGCCATCGCCATTGATTGAAATAACAAGGCGGTCAGGGTTCGCCATCTGAGCACCGATTGCCGAAGGGAAACCAAAGCCCATTGTTCCAAGGCCGCCGGAGGTTACCCATGAACGCGGCTTGTTGAACTTGTAAAACTGTGCTGCCCACATTTGATGCTGGCCAACGTCCGTTGTTACAATAGCATCGCCGTTCGTCGTCTCGTGCAGCATTTCCACGACCCATTGCGGCTTCAGCTCATCTTCCGAATCCTTGTATCTAAACGGATATTGTGCTTTCGAAGCCAGCAGCTCAGCGCGCCATGCATCCGCTTTGTCAGCACGCTTGGCCTGCAAATTAGCGATTTGCAGCACTGTCTTCACGTCGCCTACAATCGGAATATCCGTTGGCACGTTTTTGCCGATTTCGGCAGGGTCGATATCGATATGAATGATCTTCGCATGCGGCGCAAACCCAGACAGCTTGCCCGTTACTCGGTCATCAAAACGAGCGCCGATATTAATCAGCAAATCGGCCTTCTGAATCGATTTGTTCGCTGTATAGGTGCCGTGCATACCTGGCATGCCAAGGAACAAGTCTTCTCCACTTGGGAACGCCCCTAGGCCAAGCAGCGTTGTCGTAATCGGAATATCGGTTTTCTTCACAAATTCATGCAGCTCTTCATGTCCACCGGAGTAAATAACGCCGCCGCCTGCAAGGATAAGCGGACGCTCCGCTTCCGTGATCGCTTTAATCATTTTGTCCACCTGCAGCTTGTTCGGCGATACAGTTGGGCTATAACCGCGAATGCTGACATCCGTTACTGGCTTGAACAGCGTCTTGTTAGCGGAAATATCTTTCGGTATATCAATAAGAACAGGTCCTTTGCGTCCTGTATTAGCAATATGGAAAGCTTCATGAATAATACGGGCCAGATCATCTACATCCCGTACCAGATAGCTGTGCTTCGTAATCGGCATCGTAATGCCTGTAATATCAGCTTCCTGGAACGCGTCGGTTCCAATCAGGCTCGATATGACGTTACCAGTAATGACAACCAACGGAACCGAATCCATATAAGCGGTAGCAATACCCGTTACCAGGTTGGTGGCGCCAGGGCCCGAGGTAGCAATACAAACCCCTACCTTGCCGCTTGCGCGAGCATAACCATCGGCTGCGTGAATTGCACCTTGTTCATGGCGGGTAAGCACGTGGTTGAAATCAGAGAAACCGTGCATCGCATCGTAAATGTACAACACTGCGCCACCCGGATACCCGAATACGCAATCGACGCCTTCCAGCACCAAGCTGCGAAGTAAAATTTCAGAACCCGTAATTACTTCTGGCTGCCTCAGCTTCTCCATTAATTCTTCTTTTGACTTCAGTGTTGCATTTTGCGTGACCATCGGTCATCCTCCTCTCGAAAACAACAAAAAAACCTTTCGCTCCTCCTGCTTCTAGAAGAAGCATCGAGGGACGAAAGGTTTAACTTCCGTGGTACCACCCAAATTCGTTACACATCTTGCGATGTATAACCTCCACAGGTAAGAACGTGTGCGCACTGACCGTCCATACCTTTAGCACTGTAACGCGTGCCCTGCGATTTTCCCTAATAACCACTTGACGTGCTTTTCAGGAAAACAGCTCCGAGGTGAGCTCGTAGAAAAGGGGTTTTGGCGATGGTTGCAGCTGATCCATCCGCTCTCTGAGCAAAAGAGCCCTTAACACTTCGTCCTCATCATTGCTGATGACATATGTTTGAATAAGACTTTCTTTATTATAAGCTGACATTATTCGTTAGTCAAGAAGAAACCGTAACAGCATATTAGCAAAAATAGGGCGCACGGCACAGCCCCGCTTCATATATTAGAATAGCCACCATTCGGCAAACTCATGCAGTCAGGAATGATCTTAATGATACGAGAGCGCAACGCCCGAACCGATGATGAAGAAATCATCAGACTCATCAAGTCAGAGCTTATGCCATTATCATGGACGACTCATCAACATGACGCCACAGTCATACGCGAGCTGCCTCTGCGCCTTCGCCGCGGCGTAACCTATGTTGCGGCAGCAGGAAAAACAGCTGCGCCCTATGGCTTTATCCATTTTGAAACGGTGGGCGACATTCTGATGTTTTCCATGCTTGCCGTGCACCCCCAGCATCGCAACCGCCATTGCGGCACAAAGCTGATGGCAGCAGCCGAAGCTCATGGCTTGGCAGCTTCCTGTACGATGGGCCGCCTGTTCGTTGATCAAATCAACGATAAGGCCCGCCATTTTTATACGAAGCTCGGATATCAGACCATCCGATATTATCCCGAGCTTCGCTGCTACGAAATGATCAAAGAGCTTGCTTAATACTGAAAACAGCAGCTCTCTTCCACTAAATACTTAGTAGTAGCCACCATAGTTGTAGCCTTGGTTCGGACAGCATTGGCCGCCGCCGTAACCGCCACCATAGCCACCTCCGTAACCACCGCCATATCCTCCACCGTAGCCGCCACCGAAGCCTGCTCCGAAGAATGGAAGTGTGCCGATTGCCAGCAAATCAAACAGAACTAGAGGCAGCAGCGCCTTTGTTTTGACCGACTTGCCCTTGTCTTTGCCAATTGGCGCAAGCGTCAGCTTGTTGCCCTGGATCCGAACGAGCTTGCCCGTAACGACAGAGCCGTCTTTGCGTACTGCATAGATGGATTTGCCCGCGAGCTTACGCGCCTGCTCTTTGGTAATGTTACCCATGCAAAATCCCTCCTTTCCCGTTGTTCTTTAGTTTATTCAGGAAAGAAGCAGCCGCCTGTTTGTTTGTCCTCTGCCGCCGGAATTAGACGCTTAAATGTACACCCCTCCAATCGAAGCAAGGAACGAATAAGCTTTATAAATCATAATGAGGCTGCCCCCTAAGGGACAGCCTCATCTATAACGCTTCAGTTACTAAGCGTTGATTTTTTGTTTAGCCACGCCAGCAAGGGAGTTGAACGAAGCGAGATCGTTAACAGCCAGGTCAGCAAGGATTTTGCGGTTTACTTCAACGCCAGCAAGCTTCAAACCGTACATGAATTTGCTGTATGACAGTCCGTTAATACGAGCTGCTGCATTGATACGAACGATCCACAGTCTGCGGATGTCACGTTTTTTGTTGCGACGGTCGCGGTAAGCATACATCAAGGACTTGCCTACTTGCTCCTTCGCTGTTTTAAACAGGCGATGCTTCGAGCCGAAATAACCTTTTGCCAGTTTCAAAATTCTTTTGCGACGACGAGTGCGGACAAATCCGCCTTTAACTCTTGCCATGAGTGTTGACCTCCTGAAAGTTTCTAATTAGTATTTATTGCAAAACGTGCTTATTTAAGATTGTTAAGACCTTGTTGCAGGCGTTTAACGTCGCCAGCAGCCATCAGTGGTTGACCAGCAAGAACGCGCTTCTGGCGTCCGGATTTGTGGGAAAGCAAGTGGTTTTTGTAAGCTTTATAACGCTTTACTTTACCAGTACCCGTAATTTTGAAACGGTCTTTCAGACTGCTGTGTGTTTTCATTTTAGGCATGTCAATTATCCTCCCTTAAATTAAGTGTTGCTTTTTGGTGCCAAAATCATAATCATGCTCCGGCCTTCCAGCTTAGGAGCGCGTTCTACGCTGCATATTTCGGCAACCTCTTGAGCGAGACGATCCAAGATCTTTTGACCAAGCGACGCGTGCGCAATTTCACGACCACGGAACCGGACAGAAGCTTTAACTTTATCGCCTTCACCCAGAAATTTCACAACATTGCGATATTTCGTTTGATAATCGTGCTCATCGATGTTTGCACGGAACCAAACTTCCTTAAGATCAACGATCTTTTGGTTTTTCCGAGCTTCTTTTTCTTTCTTTTGCTGCTCATAGCGGAATTTTCCGTAATCCATAATCCGGCATACCGGCGGTTTAGCCGTCGGTGCTACGTTCACCAGATCCAGGCTTAAGTCTATGGCCATTTGCAAGGCATCACGAATGGGTTTAATACCGATTTGCTCGCCTTCCGCACCAACTAAACGTACTTCTCTGGCCCGGATTTCATCATTGATTTGATGTTCTCTGCTAATAACGTGCCACCTCCAAAAGAGTATACTTGCATAATAAAAGGGATACAGGCTCAATTGAACCCGCATCCCATAACCGTTGTTTGCTGCTATTCCCTTCATCTCACAAGGAGACACAAAAGATAAGCTTAGTCGATTATCGCAAACCGGTCAGCGCGAGCCGAAAGGTGAGAAGCGGGTGCTTCTGCTTGTGCGTTACAGTATTTCATCATTTGTTTCCTAAACACTACCGACTTACTATATCACAGCCGAAAGTGCAGTGTCAACACTTTTAAAGTCTTATTGTGACCCTCATACACAAATGCGGTTTTAAAGCTGCTTGCTCTGCACTTCCTCAAGCCGGATGACGCGGGTATGCTGCGTATGGCTCCACTTCTTGTTGTTTTGCGTAAAGAAGGCATGAACCGTAATTGGCCACCACGACAGGGTGAAAAGCAAGAACGTCGGAATGCGCAGGTACAGCTTCCAGTTTACTTTGGCCAAATACATAGAAAGCGGAATTTGAATGAAAATGTAAAGCATATACGGGATGGACACCCAAATCGGCAGCATATTGTAAACGGATGTTACCCGCTCTCCTCCCGAAAGGAAGATGTCGCCCCAAATGATAGCGGCTATAAAGAAGCCCGCGAGATAATTGTAAGCATTAAAGACATACAAAGCAGCGTCAATCTTCGTCCAGCTGCGATCCTTGATGCCCTGCCAAAGCAGCGGCAGCATATGCTTGCGCGTTACATCAAAGTGGCCTTGCATCCAGCGCAGGCGCTGACGGGCAGAAGCTTGGAACGTAATCGGCTTCTCGTCGAATACTTTAGCTTCAAAGTTGAATTTCGGGTAAATGCCGCGCTTAATACAGCGAACGGTAAATTCCAAATCTTCAACAAGGCTCGTAGCTCCCCAGCCCATTTCCTGCAGCAGCTTGGAATCAAACACCATGCCCGTACCGCCGAGAAAGTTCGCAAGCCCTAGGTTCGTACGCGGCAGCTGCCATAGACGGTTACAGAACCAGTAGTTGATGGCATTAGCCGAGCTGACCCAAGAATCATTCGGATTTTTCGTATCCAGATAACCTTGTACAACCTGGAAGCCGTTGCACAGATCATTGTTCATATATTGCAGGAAGTCCGTTGCCACCAGATTGTCAGCATCGAAAATCGCAACGCCATCATAGCTGCGCGGCATTTGCCACAGTTCTTTAAGCATCCATTCCACCGCGAAGCCTTTACCGCGTTGGGTCGGATTTTCCCTAACGCAGGCGTATACGCCGTCATAGCTTTTTACAACGTCGACGGTTCCATCCGTGCAGTTGTCGCAGATGACGAAAATATCGTACAGCTCGCGCGGGTATTTCATTTTTTGCAAATTCTCGATTAAGGCTCCAACTACTTGCTCTTCGTTATGAGCGGCGATCAACAAAGCGAAAGACTTTTGCGGCTTATGCGACAAATCCTCTTTTCTGCGATGCCATCCGAAAAACGTCAGAAACAATTGATACAGGCCAAGCATTGCAAATAAAATTTGCACAACAAACATAATTGAATTGAACATTTAGGTACTGCCCCCTTGAGACCCCTTTTTTTGATTTGCCAAATTGAGTGGCGCAGCCGACCAAGCATACGTTCATCGTTCAGGCGGTTATTTTATATCTCTCTTGTTTACGGGCGCTTTTCTGAAAGCGTCCCTGACCTTACTTGATTCTCCACACATTGCTTCCTTTTGTCAAAAGCTTAATTGAGCGTTTTCCAGCCGGAAAAGCGCTACCATGGTTAACCAATGACTGCATTACCTCCTTTTGCGGCGCGTCACCCTTATTTTCATCCATTTGCTGAATTTTTAGCACTTCTGACCTTACTTACGATAAAAAACGCGAAAATGTTTCCGTTAAATTTATCTCATAATGTGGCTGACTGGTGAACTCCCCTGCGCGGACTGCCACTCGCATTCCGCAAGAAGACCATCAAAAATCGTATCCCAAGACTTTCGGAGACTGAACAATCTTGCACTGATGCCCAAATTTCTTCTGCGCTCCTCATCCACGTGCAGAAGCGCAAGTGCAGCAGCAAAGCTTGCCGGACTTCCCGCCTCGCACAGCATGCCGTTCAGTCCATGAGAGACGGAATCGAGCACGCCGCCCTTGTTCGCACAAAGGACAGGTGTACCGCATGCCATCGCCTCAAGCACAACATTGCCGAACGTTTCCGTCGCCGACGGAAATAGAAAAAGATCAGCAGCGGCGTACCACCTCTGCAACTCCTCTGACGTTTGAAAGCCAAGGAAGGTTGCAGCTACGCCGCTTCTTGCACATTGCTGCTGCAGCGCCTCTGACGAAGGACCATCACCTGCCAGCACCAGCTTTACTTGTGCATTTGTTTGCTTTTGGAATGAGGAGAAAGCCTCAATTGCTGTTTCGACATCTTTCTCCGGCGCAAGCCTTCCTGCATAAAAAACGACAAAACATTCGTTGTTTATGTCATGCTGCGCCAGCAGCTGCTCCCGGTTAACCCGGGGATGAAACAAGCTCGTGTCTATGCCCCGGCTCCACACGGAAAGCCGCTCCGCATCCCATCCTTTCCTGGTCAAATCCTGCAGCGTAGATGTGGAAGGCACAAATATCTTTTTGCAGTCGTGATGAAACCATTCCATATACCTACTTAACATCTTTACCATCCATTGCAAATTATAAAACGGCAAATATTGATCAAAATTAGTGTGATACGATGCGATCAGCGGAATTTGATGTCTGCGGGCATAATGAATGCCACATAAGCCAAGGTTGAATGGGGTAGCTACATGGATGAGGGTGGGGCTAAATTCATGCAGGGCATGGCGAAGATGCAGCGGATTCGGCAGCGCCAAGCGGCACTCCGGGTAGAGAAAAAACGGCAGGCTGGCAAAGCGCTCTACAGAGCTTGCCTGCATAGCCGCCTTGGAGTCAAAGATCGAGCGCTCCGGTGCCAGCACCAAGCACTCTACCCCTCTGCGCTGCAAAAAGGCTTTCCAGCGGCCAAGCGAACGGGCAACGCCATTTCGTTCCGGCTCATAGGTATCGGTAAAAAGCGCGAGTCTCATTCATACGCCTCCTTCGCCTTTACTCTTTAATGCTATCGGCTATTATTGTAAGGAAGGTATGTTACCTTGGCATCAACACAGTATGAACGGAACATTAATCTGGATTTTTACAAATTGTATGCGTACAGGGGCTCAAAACATGGTACTATCTTTAGAGTGGAAAACCGCCACACTTATACAGGAGGATTGGAATGAAACAATTGTTAGGATGGCTGAGAGTGCGCGAGCAGCAGCTCATTGTCTGGGCGAATAGCCGACGTGGACATAAGCGCCTGCACCGCTGGCTTGGAAAATGGCTCAGCGTCATTACACATATGGGAGGCGCGACGTTTACCCTGTCCAGTTCTCTGCTATTTGCTTTGATCGCTCCATCACCATGGAACGCAACCGGCTGGCAATGCTTCATAACCGTCGTCATTAGCCACCTCCCCGTTTTTGTAGTCAAACGCTGGTTCAAAAGGCTGCGCCCGTATCAAGCGCTTGAAGGCTTGACCACGAGCCACAAACCGCTTGTCGATTCGTCATTTCCATCCGGGCATACGACAGCGATATTCGCCTGGCTCATCCCAATCGTGCTTACGAGCGGCGTCCTGCTGGTCATTACGGTTCCAATTGCTGCGATTATAGGCGTTTCGGTAGGCTGGTCGAGGATGTACCTGGGGCTGCATTATCCTTCCGACGTTATTGTCGGCGCATTTATAGGCACGGTCACGGCATTCGCCGTACAATACAGCTGGGTTACTGCCATGTAACCTAGCTGTATTTGGCTTTTGCCCGTTTTTTTTACTACGGGGATTGTTAATTAATCGTTTGAGATGCTAGTCTTCTGTTTCTGTATCCTCTTCGCTTTGCTCCGCTTCACGCTGGGCATTCGCCAGCTTATTTTCGCGAAATTTCGCCAGCGCCGCTGAGCCAATTACAGCTTCCAGACGGTAGATCGGCTGGCCCTTATCCATAAATTTCATCTCATATTCGGTAAATACAAGCTCCTCACGCGGCTCATCCTTGTGCAAATGCAGTGAAATGTTCCGAAGCTGAAGCTCCATCTCCGTAAAGCTGTTAAGCGAGAACTCAAACAGCGACATCGAATCGGTCTTAAAATGAATCTCTCCCCGCTCATTCAGCAGCTGGCCATATTTCGCCAGAAAACGCGGATGTGTCAGCCTGCGACGGGCATGCTTAGCTTTCGGCCAAGGATCGCTGAAATTCAGATGAATGCGCTCAAGCTCGCCCGGCTCAAACATCGTCTCGATTTGCTCGATATTCGCACGCAGCAGCGCCAAATTAGGCGGATGGCTAACGCCCTGCTCAGCCCAAATCGCATGCGCCTTCTCGCCTGCGCGGCGAATCAGCTCGTCATACATATCTACGCCAATAAAATTAATATGCGGGTTGCGCGCGCTCATATGGCTGATAAAACGGCCCTTGCCCATGCCAAGCTCCACATAAATCGGGTTATCATTGCCGAAAAAATCGCGCCATTTCCCTTTAAGCGGGGCGGCATCCAGAATAACAAGCTCCGGCTGTGCCTCCAGGCTTTCACGAATTCCTTTTCTTCCTCTTAATCGCATTGTATTTGAATCCTCCATTTAATAGCGGGCCTGCCTTAATCGCAGGCAACTCCCGCATATAAGCTAGTCCTTATTGTGCCTAAGATCGTCCTTATTGTAAAGCTGATAGCCAAAAAAAGAACCGCAGGGTGGCCACCCCCGCGGTTCTTCTACTAAAATAGAGCAGCTCAGATCAGCAAGCGATAATCAATCGGAGCACTGGACTTATCGATTTCATACGTTTCTTCCAGCGCTTCATTCAGCTTCTTGCGTGCAGATACTTCAACATGATGATTATTGTGGAATCTGATACCGCTCAGCGCCATCAGCTCTTTAACTGTTAATTCTACTGTTACTTTCTCATCGCCATGTGGAATTCTAGTTTGCTCGCTCATTAGACATCACCTCATCGTTTAATATAACTCATTATTTCCAGACAAACGACATTGTATGACAATCGCTACGAATCAGCTATGTTAGGTTTTTTTGTTGCCATTTCACACTTTTAATATAACAGATCATGTAAGGTATAGCAAGCCTATTTTTCGTTTTCTTAAAAATAATTTCCAGTTTTCCGCATAGTGGAAACGTTTACAAACTGCCCATAATCGGGCGTGGCTTTCCGCCCGCTTTTTCGTTAAAATAGAGGGAGTGAATAAATAGCGGTGAGTAAGAATCTGCGCTGCGCAAGCGTAAACGGTCGAAAGCCGTCCTCTGGCGGTAAAGCTAACGTTTCGCGGTGAAATATAAGCGATGTATAAGGGGGAAACTTATACATTCTTATATTTTGAAAGCTCCGCTTCCCGATTTTTTCACCACCCTTTTTATAAGAGAAGGAGAACGGAATGAATTCATTAAAAGCAACAGCATTAGAACCGACCAATGACCCCCTGCTATGGGGCGATAAAAGATTTCATACATGGAACTACGAGATGCGCGAGCAATTCGGCGGCAAAGTATTCAAGGTCATGCTCGATGCCGGCTTTACTTGCCCTAATCGTGATGGCTCCATTGCCAAGGGCGGCTGCACCTTCTGCAGCGCGCGCGGATCAGGCGACTTCGCCGGGAGCCGGCGGGATGATCTCGTTACCCAGTTCAACAATATCCGTGACCGCCAGCATCAAAAATGGCCGGATGCCCAGTATATCGGCTACTTCCAGGCCTACACGAACACTTACGCGCCCGTAGAAGAGCTTCGCGAATATTATGAAGTGATTTTGCAGCAGCCTGGCGTTGTCGGCCTGTCGATTGCCACTCGCCCCGACTGTCTGCCGGACGATGTCGTCGATTATTTGGCAGAGCTCAATGAGCGCACCTACCTCTGGGTTGAAATGGGACTCCAGACGGTGCATGAATCGACCTCGGAGCTGATTAACCGGGCGCATGATACCGCCTGCTATATTGATGCTGTAAAGCGACTGCGTGCACGCGGCATCCGCGTCTGCGCCCATATTATTTACGGGCTGCCGCAGGAAACGCATGAAATGATGCTCGATACCGGGCGCGCCGTTGCTGCCATGGATGTGCAGGGCATCAAAATCCATCTGCTGCATCTGATGCGCAAGACGCCAATGGTCCGCCAATATGAGGCTGGACTGCTGCGCTTTCTGGAGAAGGACGAATACGTCAAGCTAATTGGCGACACGCTGGAGTTTTTGCCGCCAGAGATGATCGTCCACCGTCTGACCGGCGATGCCCCTCGCGACCTGCTCATCGGCCCGATGTGGAGCCTCAAGAAATGGGAAGTGCTCAATGCGATCGATGACGAGCTACGTCAGCGCGGCACTTGGCAAGGAAAGCTGTGGGTGAACAGCTAGCATGGGATTTTTATCGGTTCTCACCATGGCGCATCGCTGGATGGCCGAACGGGCACAGCCCGGAGATACCGTCATCGATGCCACCTCGGGCGGCGGCGTTGACACGCTTGCCCTCGCCCGTCTCGTCGGTGAACGGGGCAGCGTATTCGCCTTCGACATCCAGCAGGCGGCGCTTGAGCGGACGCGGGAGCGGCTGGACGCAATACGTGCCAGCGGCAAGGAAAAGCTCGCGGATACGCAGCTTTTCCTCCAGAGCCACGAGCAGATGGCGGATTGCGTTCCAGCCGCGCTGCATGGCCATATAGCCGGTGTCATGTTTAATCTCGGCTTTTTGCCTGGAGGCAACGAGTCGCTTATTACGCAGCCATCGACTACAATTGCTGCGCTGGAAGCTGCGCTTGCCCTGCTTCGTCCGGGCGGCGTCATTACATGCGTCGTCTATCCCGGTCATCCGGGCGGCGCGGAGGAAGCGCAAGCCGTGCAGCAATGGGTTGAAGCACTGCCAGATGAGGCAGCTGCCACCATGCTGTACCGGCAGCTGCACAAGAAGGCCGCACCGTATTTGCTTGGCGTAGAGAAAAAAGGCAAACGAGAAGCTTAAACTACTTAACTTAGGGAGAGATACTGTAATGACTAAACCATACCCACTGCAATTTCAACCAGAGATGAAGGAACGTATTTGGGGTGGCCGTGCGCTTGAGCAGTTTGGCCTTACGCTGCCGGAAGGCTCGATTGGCGAAGGCTGGATGATCGGCGACCACCCGAACGGTACAACGAAGGTTATAAATGGCGAGCTTGCTGGCAAAGGCCTCGACGAAATTCGCGAAGCTTATGGCCGCGAGTGGTTCGGCACGAAAGGCTTTTCCGAGAAAAATGGCCGCTTCCCGCTGCTCATCAAGCTGCTGGATTGCAATGACGACCTGTCGATTCAGGTTCACCCAACTGATACATATGAAGGCTTGCCGGAAGGCGAGCTTGGCAAAACCGAAATGTGGTACATTCTTGATGCCAAGCCAGGCGCTACGATTATTTACGGCTTGAAGGACGGCGTTGACCGTGCAGCTATGGAAGCTGCAATCGCCGAAGGCCGCATTATGGATACGCTGCAGGAGGTTCCTGTTCAAGCAGGCGATGCCTTCTACATTCCGGCAGGAACCGTTCATGCGCTGTGCGCTGGCGTAGTCGTTGCCGAAATTCAGCAAAATTCCGATACGACTTACCGCCTCTATGATTATGACCGTCTTGGTCTTGATGGCGAGCTGCGCGACCTGCATATCGAGGACTCCCTGAACGTCATTGCTTATGACGGCGCAGGCGCAAGCCGCATGACAACAGACGGCGTTGCTGATGGCCAGTGGCTGACGATTGCCTCATCTCCTTATTTTATTGTCGAAAAAGGAATCATCCGCTCCGCAGCAGCCTATGAAACGCCTGCGACAAGCTTCGTCATCTTGATCGTTGCCGAAGGCAGCGGCAAGCTGAAATGGGCAGACGGCGAGCTCGCTCTAGCAGCAGGCCAAGCCTACTTGCTTCCGGCAAGCCTTGGCGGCTATGAGCTGGACGGCAGCCTGACCGTGATCCGCAGCGTAGTGCCTGCGTAAAGCTTTTTTTGAGGCAGGAACATAAATGACAGGAACATAAATGAATGGTAAACAGGGATGCGACCTTCTTGCATCCCTGTTTTATTTGTACCGGGCAAATCGAAGCATGCGTTTACCTTCTATGATCATGTATAATTTATAGGAAGACTCGCTTAAATATAAGAGAGGTGTTACCTATTCACTTAGGAGAAAATAATGATAGGTTCGCTGGGCTGCATGCCTTTATTAAGCATGGCGGATTCCTCGAAATACAAGAAAACGCACATTTCACCTTTCACGAGCTGTTAACGGCCTGCCAGGCTAGTGTTAAAAGTGAGCAAGGTACGGTATTGGAATTTGAATTTCACCACTACGACTTATCCTTAATCTATGTTCATGGCCAATATTATGGCTCGCTTATCGATTTTAAAAAATCGGCCCGAGTCAAGAACTTTCATAAAATTGCAAAACAGTGTGACATCCATTTTTGGCATGATTTCGAGCATTATGCGGCCCAGCATCATTTGACTATCCGCTCATGCACACAAACCAAAAACAGCAGGAAAGCCATACTCGACAACGGCTTGCGGCTAACTTTCCATTATTCCAAAACCTATGACGATTTCCTTATAAGCGAAATAACAAGCCGATTCAGGAACAAACGAATCATCAATGCTGTACTCTCAGCCCCCTCTTACATGGAGATGGAGCGTATGGATTTTACGATCCTCCATTATTTGAGGCAGCAAGGTTTCTTCCATTTACCGGCCCATAAAAACAGTAATTTCAATGATTTGTTGCTGAAATGCAGCAGCAAGGAAAGCCATAGCGCTATAACCGGCACCATCTTGGGCTTTGAATTTAAAAACTGGCTTTTGGAAATTTTTTATGATGATAATCAGGAGCTTATCGGGGAAAATCTTAAATTCATAAACCGCAGCTCCCACAGCAGCAAAGAAGAAATCATAAAGAATTGCGAGATTCATTTTTGGGAAAGCTTTAAGCTTTACGCACAGCAAAATGATCTGCAGATCACCGAAATTTGCAAGGACCACGATACGATCATTGCTTTTCTGAATACGGGGGCTAATTTACATTTTCAGTATCGGGAGGAATTTGGCGACTACTTGATTAGTGTGCTCGAGGGGGATGGGACCTCATTCAGAGAATCCTATAGACGTATTTATAACCACTAGATTAGTGATTGGAGGCATTTCAACATGTATGAGCTGAAAACGAAGGAAACCGAAAACAGCGTCATCGCATTTATTGAAGAGGTCGAAAATATGAAGAAACGGGAAGACGCTTATAAGCTGCTCGACCTCTTTACAGAAACAACGGGGCTTCCCGCAAAAATGTGGGGGCCGAGCATTATCGGCTTCGGATCGTATCACTACAAATATGAATCGGGACATGCCGGGGAGGCACCTCTAGTTGGCTTTTCGCCAAGAAAAGCCAAGATCAGCCTGTATTTTGCCACAGGCGACACGCAGCGAGAGGTGCTGCTGCAGCAGCTCGGAAAGCATACAGCCGGCAAGGCATGCGTCTACATCAATAAGATCGCCGACATTGATACAGAAGTCTTAAAGGCGCTAATTCACCAGTCTGTCCAGTTTCTTAAGGAGACTTATCCAAATTCCTAAACATACAGGACTCCCCTTACCAAGTACGGGTTTTGTTGATTTCCATCTTTTTCGCAAAAGCCTGCTCCAAGTCAATATCCAGCTTATTGGCAAGGTCGCAAATATTCCACACGATATCGTACATTTCCAGGCCTAGACGATCTTTGATTTCTTCCTTTTTCTCATGGTCGGGGTGGTACGAAAGATGCAGCAGCTCCTTCACCGTCTCCCCAACCTCCGTAACTAGATAAAGCGCCCTTTGCTCGAGCGTTGACTCGTCAAACCCGTGAGCAGTGCTGAATTCCTTCACATGCTTTTGCATTTCTGATAATTGCATAACTGTACCTGCCTTTGTAGTCTGAGATTATTTATTAATCGGGAAGCCGTTGATTTCCAGATGGGCCTTGAACAAATCTTGAACGGATGGCAGCTGTTCCTTGGAAGGCCACTGCTCATGCGTCCATAAGCCGGCCTGCTTGAACGCCCGTGGGCAGTGGATAAAGCATTCCTCGACTTCAACGACAACGGCAAGGCCGCTCGTCTTGCCCTTCCACTCCATGCTGCTGATAAACGCAACATTCCGGGTAAGGCTCGCGCGCCCATTCACACGCAGCACTTCCTCCAGCCCTGGTATAATAAAAATCATTCCGATTTGCGGGTTTTCAATCACATTCAGCAACGAGTCAATTCTTCTATTGCCCGGACGATCCGGAAATGCAATTTGCTTCTCATTCAGCACCTTAACAAAACCAGCCTCATCTCCGCGTGGTGAAACATCGCCTACCCCAGACGCATTCGAGGTCGCCAGAAAAAAGAGCGGCGACATCGCCAAATAATGGGCCGCATGCGAATCAATAATGGAAATCGTTTTTTTCACGACGGCTTCAGAAGGCTCTGTCATCATGCTTTTCAGCTCTTCCGCGCTCGTCACTCTATCTTCCTGCCATAATAAATTTGTCATTTGGGTGTGCCTCCTTGTATTAGAATTCCTTTATTATATAAGCTGAGTATTCCTATCACGCTGCGATTACAGCTTATTCAGCTTCCTTATTCGCTGCTCGGCCCGTCAGTCGCTCCGCTGTATCCGTCTCTAGTCCGGCCAAACGTTTCACGAAAGTCGCTCTCCAACTGCTGGACAACTCCGGCGCCGCAAGCAGCCGCTCCATGGCCTCCCGATTCGTTTTTTCCACATGCATAATTTGATTGGCGTAAGAAATCGACAACGCTGCCGGATGCTTGCTCATGCAAATCAGCGAGTCCGAAGGCGCAACGACACCTTCCTGCAGCACGCGAAAATAAAATCCGGTATAGCCGGTCTGCTGCACCTGCAGCGGAAGCTCTGGCAAGCCGTATTTGACCGACAGCTTGAAGCAGGACTGGCGTGGCTGGCTTACCTGCACAATTGCCGTCCCAAGCTGGAACGTATCGCCAATATGAATATTCTCCTCAACGATGCCCTGAGTCGTGAGATTTTCGCCAAAGGCGCCGAAGCCCATCCTCAGCCCCTGCGTCTCCCAATAAGCATAATGCTCAAAAGGATATACGCACACCGCCTTATCTTCCCCGCCATGATGGACCAGGTCCGCCTGACCGTCCCCTTCGAAGCAGACAGCTGTCAGCTTGATTGCCTCCTGCACAGGTTGCTTATGAATGCCTGTTAGAATCTCTTTCTTCAAATAGGGTACCTGCTGCGGCATCCCAATGTTGATCGATTTAATTGAACCCGCCACCACTATGCTTCCCTCCTGTTTACTGATCAGACGCCGATGCCCGGACCAGCAACGCGGCATAGCCGAGCATCAGCATCCATATCTATCGCTTTAATCCTATAAAAGATATAATCCATTCCTTTCATTATGGACGGTTCAGCACATAATTTCCAGTTAAATTGGCAAACCGCCTCGCTACATAATCTGCTCGCCGAAAACAGAACCGATCAGCTCAACGGCTGTATGGGCCGTTCTGTTGCGATTATCTAGCACCGGATTCACCTCAACAAACTCCGCGGATACTAGCCGTTTGGATTCGGCCAGCATCTCCATCGCGAGATGGCTTTCCCGATAACTCACCCCGCCGATTACAGGCGTTCCGACACCAGGGGCATCGTTTGGATCAAGGCCGTCCAAATCAAAGCTCAAATGAACGCCGTCTGCCGCCGCAAGTCGGCCAAGCGCTTCCTCCATCACCTGGTCCATGCCTCGCCGATCAATATCCTGCATCGTATAGACACGAACGCCAAGCTCGCGCAGCAAAGCCTTCTCACCCGGATCAATCGAGCGCGCTCCGATAATGACGACATCCTCCGGCCGGATCGGATCGCGTCTGCCGCCTCCTACTCCAAGCAAGCGACGGCTGCCATAGCCTAAACTAACCGCCAGCGACATCCCGTGAATATTGCCCGACGGCGTTGTATCCGCTGTATTGGCATCACAGTGGGCGTCGAACCATAATACGCCCAGGCGCGGGACATGGCGCTGCACCCCTTTTATCGTGCCAATGGCAATGCTGTGGTCGCCGCCCAAAACAAGCGGAAAACGCCCTTTCCCCAGCTCCTCCGCTGTTTTATCCGCCAGCTTGCTATTGACCCTTACGAGCTCATCTACGTATTTCAGCTTCTCGCCCGGCTCAGGACGGGATGCTGGGCGGCGCACAGCCAGATCGCCCAAATCATGCACGATATAGCCGAGCTGCTCCAGCTTCTGTTCAATACCCGCACAGCGAATCGCACTTGGGCCCATATCGACGCCGCGGCGGTCTGCACCCAGATCAATCGGGACGCCGATAATTGAAATATCCGTTTGGCTAACAGGCAGCATAAGCCATCCTCCTTTACCTGCTGGACTTGCTTCGCATACGCTTCAGCTTTTTACAGCTGCTCCGAAATCAGCTTAAGCTGTGTAAATTGCAGCAAATAATCCGGGCCACCGGCTTTGGAATCCGTTCCCGACATATTAAAGCCGCCGAAAGGATGGACACCTACGATGGCTCCTGTACATTTTCGATTAAAATAAAGATTGCCGACATGGAACTGCTCGCGCGCCAGCTCCAGCTTTGCGCGGTTCGTCGAAAATACAGCTCCTGTAAGTCCGTATTCCGTATGATTGGCAATGGCAAGCGCCTCCTCATAGGAGGAAGCCTTGCAGAAGCCGAGCACAGGGCCAAAAACCTCCTCCTGCATCAAGGCGGCATCGGGTTTGAGATCAGCAATAATCGTTGGCTGGATGAAATAGCCGTCGCCTTCTGCCTTTTTCCCTCCGGTCACAAGCCGCCCTTCCTTGCTGCCCGTTTCGATATATTCGAAAATTTTGCGGTAAGCGTTCAAATCAATGACCGGCCCCGTATAGTTGCTAAAGTCTACTGTATTGCCGACTGTCAGCGCCTTCGTCAGCTCCGTGCAGCGTTCCAATACCTCGTCATACACATCCTCATGGACGATGGCCCGGGAGCAGGCCGAGCATTTTTGCCCGGAAAAGCTGAATGCCGAAGCGACAATCGCTTGTGCCGCTGCCTCCAGATCTGCTTCGCTATCGACGACGATGGCATCTTTGCCGCCCAGCTCGCCGACAAAGCGTTTAAGCCAAATTTGGCCTGGCGATGTTTTGGCTGACAGCTCGAATATTCTAAGTCCGACTTCTCGCGAACCCGTGAAGGAAATGAAGCGCGTTAGCGGATGTGTCACGAGCAAATCGCCAATTTCCGCCCCGCTACCCGGCAAAAACTGGACGACACCCGGCGGCATCCCCGCCTGCTGCAGCACTTCGACGAACTTATAGGCGATGACAGGCGTCGTGCTCGCAGGTTTAAGCACAACAGTGTTACCCGCTACTACCGCTGCGGTCGTCATGCCCGCCATAATCGCCAGCGGAAAGTTCCACGGCGGAATGACGACACCGACGCCAAGCGGAATATATTGCAGATCGTTATCTTCGCCGCGCCGAACGACCAGCTTCCTCGCTGCCGTTTCACTCATCTCCAGCATTTGCCGGGCATAATATTCGAGAAAATCGATCGCTTCCGCCGTATCGGCGTCTGCTTCGCCCCGCGTTTTGCCCGCCTCAATCATGAGCCATGCGTTAAACTCTTGCTTGCGGCGGCGCAAAATTGCGGCTGATTTAAACAGCAATCTCGCCCGATGCGCCACAGGCACCTTGGACCACGACCTAAACGTTTCATAAGCGCTCGCTATCGCCTGCTCTGCTTGCTTTGCATTCGCCTTTGATACCCGCCCTACGACCTCGCTCGTGCTGGAAGGATTAATGGAGCTGTGCATTTCCTCTGTCATGACCCTGCTACCGCCAATAATAAGCGGGTAAACATGATCCAACTGCTGCTGTACTTGACTAATTGCTGCTGCAAGCGCCTTGCTGTTCGCCTCAATCGCAAAATCGGTAAATGGCTCCGGTACATAACTAATCATAGGAAAGCTCCACCCTTCTATTAGTCAAATGAATGAAACAGAACGGAATGAAACGGGATGATTTTATAGAGCTTGAAAAACACCAGCAATTCGCTCGGCCGCCCATGCAAGCTCGTCTTCAGAAATGATAAGCGGCGGCGCGAGCCGAATTACTTTTTCATGCGTCTCCTTGCATAGCAAGCCCGCTTCCTTGAGCTTCTCACAGTATGGACGCGCCGCTCCTCTCAGCTCGATCGCAATAAACAGCCCCCTGCCGCGCACCTCCACGATATCTGGATGCTTGATCAAGCTCAGCTTGCTGAGCAGCTCCTCGCCCAGCGTTAGCGATCTGTCCGCTAGGCGCTCGTCCTCGGTTACACGGAGCGATGCGACAGCTACGGCGCTCGCCAGCGGATTGCCGCCAAACGTCGAGCCATGCGAGCCCGGCTCAAACACTCCCAGGACGCTGCTGTCCGCCGCCACCGCTGACACAGGCAGCACGCCGCCGCCAAGCGCTTTGCCCAAAATGTAAACATCTGGCGTGACCTCTTCCCAATCACAGGCGAAGCGCTTGCCCGTGCGGCCAAAGCCTGTCTGTATCTCATCGGCCATCAGCAGCACCTGATGCTGCTTGCACAAAGCGGCAGCCTGACGCAAATATCCGTCTGGCGGGATGACGATGCCCGCCTCCCCTTGAATCGGCTCGACGAGAAAGGCGGCCGTATTCGGAGATATCGCCGCTTCCAGTGCCGCAATATCTCCATAGGGAATGAGGGTGAAGCCCGGCGTAAACGGGCCAAAATCTTCCCGATACGAGGGCTCGGAGGAGAAAGACGTAACGGTCAGCGTCCGACCGTGAAAATTGCCGGCGCACACAATAATATCCGCTTGGCCCGCCGGAATGCCTTTTACCCGGTAGCCGTATCTGCGGGCTGCCTTCACCGCCGTCTCTACCGCTTCTACTCCTGTATTCATCGGAAGCAGCATATTTTTGCCCGTCAATTCCGTCAGCAGCGCAAGCAATTCCCCAAGCGGCTCATTATAAAAAGCTCGCGACGTCAGCGTGACCAGATCTGCTTGCTTCTTCAAAGCTTCAATAATGCGCGGATGCCGATGCCCTTGATTAAGTGCCGAATACCCGCTAAGCATATCCATGTAACGCTTTCCATGCGGGTCCTCGACCCACACGCCCTCCGCCTTGGTGATTACAATCGGCAGCGGGTGATAATTATGCGCGCCAAGCCGCTCGGTCTGCTCAATCGTATTGGCCTTCTCCTTCATCCTCATCCCTCTTTCCAGCCTGAAGGCTATTTCTGTTTCAGCCCAGCTTATCGTTTGAACATGGATTTGAGCACAAAAGAGACATTTTCCGGCCGTTCGGCCAGCCGCCGCATAAAATAGCCGTACCAATCTGTTCCGTACGGCACATAGGTACGCACCTTGTAGCCCTCCTCCGCGAGCTGCTGCTGGAGTGCCGTGCGAATGCCATACAGCATTTGAAATTCAAATCGCTCCACCTTGATCGCCTGCTCCTTGACGTAGCCCTTCACCCATCCAATAATCGCATCATCATGGGTTGCAACAGCGGCATAATGTCCGTTGTCCAGCTGCTTTTTAATGATATGGATAAAATGGCGATCCACATCCGCTTTGTCAGGGAAGGCGACCTCCGGCGGCTCCTTGTAGGCTCCTTTTACCAAGCGGTAGTTTGGCTTCAGCACGCGCAGCCGCTCCATGTCCGCTTCGGTTTTGAATAAATAAGCCTGCAAGGCAATGCCGATATGATGGCCGAACTCAGCGCGCAGCTGCTCATACATTTGGATCGACGGCTCATTGCGGGCATAATCCTCCATATCGATGCGCACAAAGCTGTTCAAGCGCTTCGCCTCCGACACGATCATTCGCATATGGCTGAGGCATAGCGGATAGGAAATATCCAGCCCCAGCTGCGTCAGCTTCACCGATACGTTGGCGGAAGCACCCGCGCTGGCAATGGCTTGCAGCCCTCTCACAACCTCCTCGGCGGCTTCCTTCGCCTCCGGCTCGCTTCGGGTAAATTCGCCCAAATGATCGAGCGTAACGAGAAGTCCGCTTTCGTTAAGCGCCGCTACCTTGTTCATTGCAGCTGCAAGCGTCTCACCCGCTACAAAACGTTCCGCCCCAAGGCGAAGCCCAAAGCGCAACGCCATCCGATTAGCTATACGGTTTTTGGACAAATAGAGCAGCATATCACGCATGACCGCCATGCGATTCCCTCCTTCTAGGCAATGTCCTGCCGCTTCTTTCTTGAATGGCAGCAGGCTCCGACTGTGGCATAGCCGAAATGTGCTTATGAAATAAGATATGAATGCAGACAGGCACTAAATCCATCCTCACAGCAAAAGCTTGATGAATATTGGGGCGCTTCGTCCACTTATGGGCATCCAGCCCAATCGCTTATGAGGAGGGACAACGAGAGGTAGCCTTGATTCGCTTCTGCTGCCAGAGATAGAGTATAGTAGGAGTGGTTAAAAATATATTACTGGAGGCTACACTCATGTCACAGGAGATTTGGATTAACCTGCCGGTCAAAGATGTTGAGAGGTCAACTGCCTTTTTCAATGAGATTGGATTCCATGCGGCGAGCGTTGGTACCGAGAGAGCCAAGCTTGCCATAGGCCAAACAACGATTTTGCTATTCCCGGATGCGGTGTTTGAGAAATTTACAGGTTCAAAAAAAGCAGATACTTCCCATAGCGCAGAAGTCATATTTTCTATTAGTGCTGCAAGCAGAGAAGAAGTGGATGCTTTTATTCAAAAAGTGGAGCTTGCTGGAGGAAGCATCTTTAGCAAGCCGAGTGAAAATGACGGCTGGATGTACGGCGCAGCCTTTGCCGACCTGGACGGTCACCGCTGGAACCTGCTGTATATGGATGAGAGCAAAATGCCGAAAAGCTAATCGAGAAACGCCGGTCACCCGCTTAAGGTCACCGGCGTTTTTTGCGCCCTGTATAGACCGGCTTCCAATCGCTGCGCCGAGTCTACACTTTATTTTTCAGTTTAATCCTTCATTTACTTTACTTTTGACAATTGGAAAAAGAGGGCCAGGAAACCGGCGATCAAACGCCTCCCCCTAAAATAACGAACCAGCGGACTTAACCGCCAATCGTTGTCGTAATTTCATGAGCAGCCTGTATAACCTGCTTGCTGAGAAAATCCAGACGCTCCTCTGTCAGCTGGGATGCCGTGACGCCAACCCCAAGTGCTCCTACTACCTTTCGCCCAAAGCCGATAATCGGGGCAGCAATCGCCGCCGTGCCTTCCGTAAGCTCGCCGTAGCTGACCGCATATCCCGCCTTCTTAATACCGGGCAAAGTCAATAGCAGCTGCTTGCGCTTCTCTGGGTCATCCATCAGCCGAATCAAGATCGCTTCCGCCTCAGCCAGCTTCATATTGGCCAACATCACTTTGTTCGTTGCGCCGATATGCATCGCAATCCGCTCTCCCAAGCTTTCTACAACCCGGAGCTTCACCTTACTGTCTACTTTATCGACCACTATTGAAAACATGCCATAGGGGATGCTTAGGAAAACCGCTTCTTTCAATTCATCCGCCAGACGTTCCATGATCGGCCGTGCGGCCGTGCGCAAATCAAGCTGCTCCAGCTGCTGCAAGCCCACCTCCATCCACTTAGGCCCCAGCCGATAGCGCTTCGTCTCGGGAAGCTGGACAATCAGCTCATGCTTCACCAGCGTACTAATTAGTCTGTGCGTCGTACTTAGCGGCAAGTCCACCCGTTCCGAAATATCAGATATCGCCCACCCAGTGCGGCTGTGATCAGACATGAGAAGCTGAATAATTTGCATCGCGCGATCAATAGATTGAACCAATCGTATCCCTCATTTAACAGTCTGATTGCTTTTCCGTCAAAAACCTGACATGAAATCATCGCTTTACGATTAATATAGGTGGCAACATTTTGTTTGTCAATAAAAAAATGCAGTCCACGTCACTTTAAGTGACATGAACTGCATTTTTACGCGGTTACCGCATCATGATGCAGCTTCAACATATAAGGCTTAGGCGTTGGCTTGCTGCTGCCAGCCTCCATCGCATACAGAACGACGAGCAGCGTATGCGTATTTTTCTGAATCGAGCCGTCCGCCAAATACGCCTCCAGATCAAATGGCAGCCGTTCGATAACGGCATGCTTATGCAGCTCCTTCTCCGACATGCCAAGCGCCGCGAATGATTCAGACACCTTCTCCGGGCGTTCGACGAGACTGCGCATATGGCTTCCCCATACCGCTTTGTCCATCGTGAACTCCCACCACGTTTTGCGCGGCTTATATTTATGGTTGAGGAAATAATCGTATTTCATCAGCCCCATAATGACGTCCATATCCGGACCAGCTTCGCCAGCCGCTTGCTGCTCATGCTTGTAGCTGTTCAGGAACGACCACAGCCGGGAAAATAAATCCTCCAGCTGATGACCGATTTTCTGCCAGCCCCGCTCCTCCCAATAGTCGCCAAAGTCCTGGAAGAAATCGAACGGCGACGGGAAAACCTGCTCGACCAAATACATAAGCGTGCGGTCCATCCGGTGTGCATTCCAATATTTCTCCAGCACGTCCTCGACTCGCTTCATGCGCACAATGTCGCCGAACGGCATCAGGTCATTGCCGAGCATTTCGTAAGGTGCACGGTCCATGTAGATGTAGCCCCATTTGTCAGCGTCGTTGCGCAGACCTGTGCCGCGCAGCATTTTCAGAAAGCCAAGCTGCATTTCTTCAGGCCCGAGCGCAAACACATCGTTGAAGGTGCCTTTGAACGTATCGTAGTTTTCGAGCGGCAATCCAGCGATTAAGTCGAGATGCTGGTCGATTTTGCCCGATTCCTTCACCTTCGTCACCGTCCGCACGAGCTTAGACCAGTTCTGTCTGCGCTGAACCGCCTCATTCGTCGGGTCGTTCGTTGACTGCACGCCAATTTCGAAGCGAAACACGCCTGGAGGCGCATGCTCAGCCAAATAGTCGAGCACCTCGGGGCGCATAATGTCTGCCGTAATTTCAAATTGGAAGACGCAGCCATTATGATTTTCGATCAAAAATTGAAAAATCTCCAGCGCATAATCCCGCTTAATATTAAACGTGCGATCGACGAATTTAATCAGCTTCGCTCCGGCATCAATCAAATACAAAATATCCGCCTTCGTCCGCTCCTTGTCAAAATAACGAACGCCCACCTCGATGCTGGAGAGGCAGAACTGGCAGCTGAACGGGCAGCCCCGGCTCGTCTCAAAATAAACGACGCGGCTGGCTAAATGCGGCACATCCTCGGCAAATCGATGCGGCGACGGCAGCGTGGCCAGATCCAGCTTCGGACGACCCGGATTAACCAGTGCCTCAATATAGCCCTCGCGCTGCTTGCGATAAGCGAGCCCAAACACCATATGGTACTTGCCCGCGCCCTCGATCTCGGTCAGCAGATGATGGAATGTCTCCTCGCCTTCACCAACGACGATAAAATCAACCTCGGGAATGCGCTCCATCCAATGATCGGTGTCGTAGCTTACTTCCGGTCCGCCGAGTATGATTTTCACCTGTGGGCTGACCTTGCGCAGCATGTTGATAACCGTGATTGTCTCTTCAATGTTCCAAATGTAGCAGGAGAAGCCGACTACATCAGGCTGGCGTGAGTAAATATCCGACACAATGTTCATCACGGGATCTTTAATCGTGTATTCGGCAATATCGATATCGAATTGCTCGCCGCTGTAGGCTTTCAGGCAGCGCAGCGCAAGCGATGTGTGAATAAATTTTGCGTTTAATGTGGAAAGTACTACCTTCATCTCGTTACCTCGCTCATTGTTTTGTCACTATTGTCTATCATTGTACTACAAATGAGGGCTCCCGCACAAAAGAAAAGGCTGCTGGTGGTCGCTTACGCTCCCGCCAACAGCCTGATGATTTAACCAAAAGATTAAGAAGAATGATTTAGGTAATAAGTGCTAGTCTTTCATGCTAATATAAAGCTGGTCTTTCAGCTGCATGTCGAGAACCGGGAAGCGAACCTTCCACTTATTGTCGCCAAGCGCCGTCACTTCATTTTCCGCAAAGCCACGCGGCTGGAACCCGAATGTACGGTCGAAGGAAATGATAACTTGAATCGTCTCGCCCGGAAGCATGCGGTTCAGCTCATGACCTAGGTTAATGGCCCAGCTGCGAATATCGTTAGCGGAAGAACCGCCATAATACGTGTAAAAGCGCGGATCAATATCTGCCGTCAGCACGATCCAGCCCTGCGAATCCCGCTTCACTTCCCAATTACTGAAGTCTGCTGTGCCATCGCCTGTCGATACGGAGCCAAATTCTTTCTTCATTAGCGCCGTGATCGTTTCCATCGAAGCGCCTTTCAGCGTATCCGGCAAAATCGCTGGCAGGAACGCCACATCCTCCTGCGGGCTTTCCGGCAGCAAGCCCATCAGCAGGCTCGCGTGGGCAACAGATACAGCAAAGTTTAGGTCGGCCTGCGAAGTGTAGCCAGCGGTTGTAATGCCGACCAGATCGCCGTATTCATCAAACAGCGCTCCTCCGGAGCTGCCGTGGTCAATTGGCGCACTTGTCTGAATATTAGTGAGGCCATCTTCGTATGAAATGTTACTTACCAGACCATCAGATACCGTGTTCTGGATACCAAGCGGACTGCCGATGGCTACGACTTTATCGCCTTTCTCTGGAACCGTATAGCCTACGCTCACTGGCTCCAAATACAGCGACTCATCCGTCTGAATGATCGCAAGATCTGAGCTTGGTCGGCTGACAACGACGCCTTGAACCTTGTATTCATCGCCATAGATCGACGTAATCGTTGCCGAGCTCGCATCTTCAATGACGTGATTGTTAGTCAGAATCCAACGATCGCCGATAACGACGCCGCTGCCAAGCGCTTTATTCGTAGTAATCAAAACGACGCTTTCGTCGTATTGCTCAACGATTTCCTTAGGCGTCAGCTTTGTACGGTCATCCTCAGGCGTCTCCTCGTACTCCTCGTAAGTTTCTGCCCATTGCTGTTCTATGGAAGTAATGCGAACGGCTTGCGCCGCGTTATCCCATTTCACTTTGGCGCCAAGCGCCTCGGCCACGAAACGGGTCGGTACGAAGGTGGTGCCATTTTTCACGGCAGGGGCTGCATCAAGCTTAACGGTGTTACCGTCAACAACCGCTTCTTTCTTGCCTACGGTCAGCGATACCGTCGTTGTGTTTTTGCGTACGATAATCGTCTGCGTTTTCTCCACCCAAGTGATGGAAGCGCCCAGCGCTGTGAAAATCTGACGCATCGGCACGAACGTCACGCCGTTTTTTACATAAGGAGCTGCTGGTAGCGAAAGCTTGCTACCGTCAATATAGACTTTAATAGCCTGCGTCGTGGACGCTGCTGTCGTAACAGCGCTTGCAGCAGAAGCCGTCGAAGTCGTTCCAGCCAGCGGCGACAGCAGCAAGCCAGTAACGAGCAACGGGGCTAGCAGTGTTTTTGCTAGTTTTGTTTTCACGTATGTATTTCCTCCAAATTTTTGTCGATTACCTGGGGCGTTTTTAATGATAGATTGAGTCCCGTCCGCAAATGATAGAGACACCAAAAGAAAGGCGGAACCTAGCCAAACAGATACTCTCATGGTACCATTTTCTGTTGTTGGTTGTCTATTGGAATGGGGATTGGAAGATTAGGCGTTATGAATGATTTCAAAGGTGAAAATTAAGCATATTAATTTATATATATTCATCCAAAAAACTAGATCATCGCAAAATTTAAGTGGAATTATATTTAAATTAATATTTGATTTTGCATCAATAAATTCATAAAATAATAATTACAGCATGTTCCATTTAAGAATAATTCATAAATATCTCAATTACTTTTTTTGAAAAAATAGATAACCAAAATTAACACATGCTTCTCTTTAATACACTCTTATAACTTTTAAAGGATTTAACATGAAAGAATGAGGTACATGCTAAAATCAATATATAACTAAGAGAAACTTGCTATGAAGGTGCTACGTAGTAACTTTTTTAATATATCAAAACAATAAGGAACCGCCGTTGATATTCTATATCTATTAGAGATCACTCTGTCGGTTGTGGTAATTTTCCCACTATTATATTACATTGGAAATAAAATAAGCTGACGCAAGTGAAAATCGACGTCAGCTTACTATGCATACTGTCTTGACCTTTTGACAATATTTTCTTAAAATTAGTTATTAAATCCAGAGTCCCCCTTTTGTTAAAAACATAATTAAAAAAAATATTAAACTAACAACTAAAATTATCATAATAAGAAATATCTCTTTCATTTTTTTAAATCTAGTAATAATGAATACAACAAAAAGATATGACATAAAAATAAATCCATACTTCTTTTCAGTTGATGAAGAAAAAACAATCAATATAAAAACGGATAAAAACAATGCATAAAAAAAATAATTGTATATTTTTTTCATTAATTATATATTCTCCAATATCTAGCATTAACTATAAAAGCTCCATCTGTGTCAATTATCATATTTTCCACTACTCCCGTTTTTATATTTGTGCGGTAGATCATTGTTTTTGTAGCATTAGCCTGAGGTATAGGCGCAAAAAACTCCAATAAACCAGTAGCCACTGTACCTGTACCTGCCATAGTCACGATTGTTTTTCCAAAAGTAGCTACTCCCCCTCCTACGTAACCAATAAACGCCTTTCCTGCTCTAGCATGATATTCTTCAGTCTTTGAATAAGTATGAGATTGTTCCCAGTAATTATAATTCCTATCAGCTTCATAATACACAACTCCATTATTATCAACTAATATAATTGTTGCTTTTGTAGAATCTTGATTAGTAACAGTATATTGGAGTAGTGCTTTATCATCTCTTTTAATTAACCCGGTCCTTAGTTCAAGTGCGTCAGCAGTAAGATTCATAAACTCTTTTCGAAGACGCTCAGCTTCTTTTGAAGCAGCTTGCATACCTAATTTATCACCTTTTTCATTCGCTACTGCCCAATTAATCTTTTCTTGGTTAATCAGTACATTGTACTCAAACACTATTGGATCTAATGCTACATTACCACTAGGATCAGTATATCTCAATGGGTTGTTATAAACATAAGTAAAGAAATTCAAACTTTGCGGATTTGCAACTTCTCCCTCATACGTATCCTCATTAATAAACCGTCCTATACTCGGATCATAATATCTTGCCCGAAGATAGTACAATCCACTTTCCTCATCATATACTTCGCCCGTATACTTAAACGGATTAGACATACCTTCCGTCTGCGAAAGTAGATTTCCCCATATATCATAATCGTAAGAATTAATTGCAATGCCACTATCATTCGTAATCCTCACTACGTCCCCATGACCATTATAAGAATAGTATCCTTCTTTTCCTGTTACATAGTCATGTCGATACAGCAATTCGTTGCCCCAAACATTTCGAGCCTTTGTATTTCCATTCTCATCGAGCTCTTCAATGATATGACCATTTAGATACACGTATCGAGTTGTTTTTCCATCTACTATCTTCGTTGCACGAAGACCATCACCGTAATACGAATAGGTAGCTTGTGTACCATTTGAAGAGGAGTACGTTTTAAGCATATTCAAGGCATTATAACTATACGTCGTTGTTTCCTCAGTTAAATCAGGTGAACTTCCACTCACCGTCAAACGATTGCCACGATCATCATACGTATAAGTCCGTTGACCTTCTGCTGTATTTTCCTCTTTAATTCGATTCAATGCATCATAACTAAAAGCCTGAATTGAGCCATTTCGATTTATACTGGTAATATTCCCAAAGCCATCGTAACCAAAAGTTTCATTCCAGTTGG
Organism: Paenibacillus sp. FSL H8-0537; assembly: GCF_038051995.1. Lineage (NCBI taxonomy): Bacteria > Bacillati > Bacillota > Bacilli > Caryophanales > Paenibacillaceae > Paenibacillus > Paenibacillus sp. FSL H8-0537. The sequence goes on from NZ_CP150290.1 coordinate 5,178,154, forward strand.
ATACGTTCCCTTGCAAGGTTTGATTGTATGATTTCAATTCTCCAAAACTATTTGTTTTTCTTTGCTGCGTTACACCATTCGGATACGTCAAGGTATTCGTATGCTCATTTTGACCTACCATATAGTTATATCCTACGGTGCCCATATCCGGTGTCGTTACGGTCAATAAACGATCTAAGACATCATAAGTATATGAAACTTTTTGATTATCTGGATATTTCACTGCAGTCATGCGGTCAAATCCATCATATTCCAGTTCATATTGTCGACCTGCCACCGTTTGACTGCTCAGACGCTTCCACTGGTCGTATTGATAACCTAACGTTTCTCCCTCTTTCGTCGTTGTAGCTGTTGGAAGACGTGTAGCCGAATCATAGCTATACTGCTCCCAGTAGGTTTCTATTCCTGCCGTATCTTTTACTGATAGTCGACTTACTTCATCATATGGCGTGTACGAATATTGATGCTTTTGCATCATTTCGTCAGTACGTGTATCCAACAGTCCCGTATTCGTATACTGAAAGCTTTCTTTTTTCCCTTCTGCATTCATCTTCGTCAATTGCCAACCGACTTCGTTATATTCGCTTTGCTTTTGCAGCTTATCATTGGTATACGTAGCAATCAATTGACCTAGGCGATTATACACATAACGATTGACCTGATTGTTGTTATCCTTTAAATAAATCAAGTTACCTGCTGTATCATAACCATACTGTGTCGTTTGCGCAACACCTTCAGCAACAACTTGCGTTTGCGATAATGCACCCAATGGGGAATACGTATTTAAAATCGTTCTCGTTTTTTCTCCACTCTTCTCTACCTGCTTTACGGTTCTACCTGTTTGATCTTGATAATTCCAAGTCTCTTTGCCATCTGGGCCAACCACTTTAGTCGTGTTTTGCAAATAAGAGGAAGATCCATCCTGCTTGGTCATCGAGTTTGAGAAATAATAATTTGTCACTTGTCCTATAGGATCCGTTATTCTTCTCACTTGTCCTTTACTATCATATAAATATTTCACTTCTTTATTTGCAGAGTCATAAGGCAATGTGCTTTTCAAGAGTTTTCCAGTCAAATTCGTTTTATTCACTACGAGCACACGTAACGTATTTCCAACTACTTGTTCCTGCTTTTCGACATCACCATAAGGCGTATAATACGTATTAACTTTCTCTCCGTCGGCTTTCGTCTGTACAACTAGGCGCTGCGCGTCATTATACGTATAACCCGTAGTTTTTACAGAACCAGGATTAGCAGCAGACGGGGTATAGCTTTCCGAAGCCATTCGACCGCTCGAATCATAGCTATACGTTACTGTACTACCATCAGGAAAAGTCTGTTTTTTAAGCTGATCCTTATTGTTATATTCATAAAGAACAACCAGCGGTGTAGGCGTCTTCCCCTTACCTAAAGTCACATTCGTTGTTTCTTTTATTACATGTAAATTACTTGCATCATATTCCATGTCTACAATCGTTTCTGTCGGTTGTTGATCATACTGACTGCCTGAGCTAGTCGTACGAATACGAGTAGGTTGCTTGGAATTATTATAATTCAAATAGTCCGTGACCGTTTGATCCTGACGGACAACCGCTGGCGTAGCAGGATCGCGATAGCTACCAAGCTGCGTTGTACGAAGGAGCGTACCATCTGCGTTATACGCATAAGTTATTTCTATCTTCGTTAAGCCATCCGCAGCCGTTTGCTTCTTGGAACTAATTTGATGATAGGGTCCGCCATAAGCCGTCTCCGTCTTGTTCCCATATGGATCTTCTTGGTAAATCACATATCCAAAGGCATCATATTCCGTGCGATAAAGCGTTGCATATTTATCCAGATTGGCAGGTAAAGTGCGATCGTTACCCGACCACAAAAACTTATCTATATCTGACTTATTATCATTACCAAATACTTTGGTTAAATACGGTTTGTTTTTTCCTGGATCATATTGATAAGCTTGCATCTCTTGAAAAGAGACACCATATGCTGTCCCATCCTCAGTGAAATACAAAGAATTACTATATCCACCTAACCCGTTTGTCTCAGAAATTGGTACGAATAACCCTTTTCCTATTGGCCGATAAACGTAACTTCGACTTTCTCTATATTCTAATAAATCTAAAGAAATGCTCTCTTTTACTTCTGGACGGCGGAAGTTATTACTGTTCTTCAATCGAGTGTTTTCTACAATTCCGCCTGTTTTAGGTGTTGTCCATATTTCCTGTGCTACTCCTGCATTTATAGAGACATTTTGCGTAAGCAGCTTTTGCTCCCCAGCTTGATTTGTGTATCGATAAAGCACTTTTGTAACGGGGTGATATCCAATATATGTGAGGTTCCATGGATCCAAATACAATCGCATCGTCCCTCTTCTTTCTTCTCTTTTATAACCATTCTCCTCTATAAACCAATCCCAATTATACAGTCTATAATTAAACGTGACTTCTAACCCACTAGTATCTGTAACCTTATTTAATAACAAATAGTTAATTTCACCATGAACCTGTCTATCGCGATCCACGATTAGACTTGATTCTGCTCCATTTAAATAATCCAGAACAGGCTGACCATTTTGTAGTGAATAAGAATAATCATCTTCAAAGTTAAAATCCGCTCTGGTCGTAAGGTCCGGAGCGAGATAGGAATAAGTTTTTAACGTTTTGCTCGCTAACACGTCAACTACACTATTGAGTTTATAAAATAAAATACTTCTTGGTTTTTCATCATTTTTATATTGATCAAAACTTCCAAATACATATGTTCTAGCTTGCATAATAGGATTATCTGAACTGATATTATATTCTATTTTATGAGTCACATTCCCCTGTGAATCCGTGACCGTAAATCCTTGAATGCCAAATGGTTGAACAATATACGGCCCATCGGTCTGGATTTTCCGTCCAATCGAGTCGGTAATAATCATTCGATTAGCCGATCGCTGATAGTCATAAGTAATTTGATCACCAAAACGATTGCTTTTTGATAATATTTGACCATCACTGTTAAACGAATATGTGATTTTATCATCCACCACTAAACTGTAACCCGTTCCGTTGTGGAAATAAGTAACATTACTATATGGATGATTATATGGCGTTTTGATATTATCTCTGAACTCATAAGACGATCCATCGTCTAGATCAAAAGTTATGGTATCCGTTGAAGAATAAGAAGCACGATTATAGTAATTATAGCTGCCACTCGTTGCCGTTGCGCCGATTGTAGCGCGAATACTTCCCTCAGTCATTTTAGGAATGTTCAGTGACCATCCCGTCGCAATAAAGCCTAAATCGTCGCCGTAGCCATAATCATAAAAGCTTGGATAAGGAAAATTACCTAAACAATCAAGCTTTCCATCTCCAAACCAAGAATTATCTGGATGACATCCTGGAAAGCCTATGTCACCATCTAAACTTGGCTGCATAATCTTTGCACTCATTGAACTATAACTTCTAACCAAAGTGAAATCCAAACCATTCCTACCCGGTAAATATAAATCAACATCTTTTTGATTGGCTGTTTTATAAATCGGATCTACGTTACCATCCGTGCTAGCTTTATATTGAAAATCACTATTTTTTTCAGTAAAACGATAGCTATTTCCCGTACTTGCAGTCGATACTTTTCCGCTTACCTTAGCTTGAGCAATGCCGGTATAAGTAGACTCTGTCACACTCTCGTTCGGTTCTACCAGATTGCCCTCTAGATCAATCGTGGTCACTTCCACAGGTGTGTTTTGTAAAGCTAGTACTTCCTCACGATTGTAATCATAATCGTATTGCTGCATCGTTAAGGGAGTGAGTTCTCTTAGTAGGACACGCTGTTCCTCTGTAAGCTTTTTAATCAGCGCTGGAAACTCTTTTCCAGTCCAATCTAATACTTCAAAAAACTGCTCAGTCTCTAGCAGAGGTGTTAACTCCGAATAGAAATACACCGCGAGTTTCTTCATTTCCAGCGTATACTGCTGGGTAATGATCTCCACTTGCTCCTCTGAAAAAATACCCCATTTTTTCTCATATACCGACTCGTCGACAGATAACTCTCCATCCACTAACGGATTTTTTCCGGGGACGTAAACGGATCCTTCTACAGTAAGGGCTGATATATTATTTTCCAATTTAGCATATGCAACAGGGCTCCCCATTTCTGCGAAAATAGATAATAACAAGCTAATGATTAAAAAATAACTTATGACCTTCTTCAAGTTGACCGATCTCCTCTATTTATCTAGTAAAATGATAAAATCATCGATATAAAAGCTGCTCGTTGCGTTGTTGCTTTCTACATATAGGGACAGATTTTTTGCTGCTGCACCGTTATATTCATAGGTCCCATTAATCATCGTCCACTCGTTAGCCGTTACTGAGCTTGCGCTAACATTATCATAGGAATGGGTTCCATCTTGAGCTTCACGATGAATGGTAAATAAGAGATCTGAGGCAGCCGTGCCTTGCGGCAACCTGACTGCTGCCTTGATTCGATACTTCGTGTTGGGCTTCAGCAGACTTGTCAAATCAAGCAGCGGCCCTTGCCATTCTGCTGTCCGATCAGATACTTTCAAGCTTCGCTGACCGCCATTTGCCGTTTCGCCTGTGTTCTGAAGCACAACACTTTCTCCCTGTGCGACCCACCCTTGCAGCGTTTCATCCTCAAAATCATGACTCACCACAGGCGCAGCTTCTACATATTTCTCCACTTTGAAATCATCTAAGTAAAAGCTAGCAGTCGCATTAGGACTCTCCATGTAAATATTTAAACCGGCCACTGTTCCAGTAAAAGTATAGACGCCTTCGAAGTCCACCCAGCCATCTACTGTTACATGACTAGCACTCACATTGTCGTAATAATGCAAGCCATTTTCATCCGTTCGATTCATAGTCAATAATATGTCAGAGGCCGTTACGCCTTGAGGCAAACGCAGCTTGCCCGATAGGGTATAGGTCTGCCCTTTCTTCATATAGCTGGTTAAGTCCAAAGCAGGGCCTTGCCACTCAGCCGATCGATTACTAATTTTCAAACTATGGCTTCCACTACTTGCCGCCTCTTGTGTGTTGGCAACCAGTACACCTTCGCCTTGAGCATACCAGCCGTGTGTTGTCCCATCTTCAAAGTCGTGAACAAGCGGAGCTGGCTCAGCCGAATATGCTTCAATGCTTACATTATCCAATAAGAAAGAAGCAGTAGGACTTGCACTCTCTAAGTATAAATACATACTTGTAGCTGGTTCATTCAACTGGTATATCCCTTCAAAAGTCGCCCATCCGCTTGAAGTAACCATTTTGGTGCTAATATTGTCGTAATAGCTGTTTCCATCTGGCAGCGTCCGGCGAATCGTCATCATGACTTGTGCTGCTGGGGTTCCTTGCGGCAATCTAACAAATGCTTTAATTTGATAACTCTGCTGAGGAACAATATGGTTCGTTATATTTAACATTGGCCCGTGCCAGCCTAACGTTCGATTAGAAACCTTCAAGCTGCTTGCTCCACCGTATGCCAACTCTTGTGTGTTGGAAAGTACTACTCCTTCTCCCTGACCAATCCAGTTTTGAACGGTTCCATCCTCAAAATCTAGATACAAATTTTCTGCAGGCTCAGTAGGAGTAACGACTGGCGGATCTTCAGCCTTAGTAGACAAGTAAGCAATAACCGGATCCCATATTGTACCGTCATTTGAGAAATCTCCATTCTGATTAAGCCTGAAATAGATGGAGTCTCCTTGAGTGACTTCCAGCTCTTTAATAACTGAGGCTCCCTTGCCATCATTACCCTCAATACGTTTCCAACCTGAGTCTGGCCAAATTTGCGTGTTGTTTTTCAAAATTTTAGTATTCACACCGTCTCCTATAAGGTTGATAGGGTGTTTTTTCACATTGCTTTTGATTCTAATCGTTCCTGTATTTGGAGCCACCCACTTGAAGACCGTATCATTAGTATGAGGATGAATCCAATCTTTAGTAATTAAGCTCCAAGCATGATCTCCCTTCCATCTGAACAACGTGCTATCCCATACCATATTTTTATATACGGTTCCATCCCATGTTTGGTAATACCAATTGTGTTTGCCCTGTTCTGATCCATATGCGGCTGAAGCTTTTTCTACATACGTAATTTTAGGATTAACGATAGTAGCATCGGAAACCAAATTTCCATATTTATTTAAAACAAAATAGATCTTTTCATCTTTATTAACCTTTACGTCTAAGTTCAAATTTTTCCCAATCCCATCATTGCCTTCGAGATGAGTCCACCCTGATACGGGCCATATTTGCGTATCATTTTTCATAATTTTAAAATCGACTCCATCCCCCTCTAAGTTAATGGGATGTTTTCTTATATTTCCTGAAATGTGTATAATGCCAGTTTGTGGCGCCTTCCATTTGAGAGCAGCATCATTTATATGGGGATGCATCCATTCTTGTGATATAATTTCCCAACGGTTATCTCCTCTCCACAAGGAAGCCGTTGTGTCCCATGCCATATCTTTATAGCCATCTGCAGTGGCAATTTGGTAAGACCAGTTATTTTTACCTTGTTCGGAACTAAATCCTTCCGATGCTTTCTCAACATACTTGATTGTTGGCTTCCACACTGTACCATCGTAATTGAGATTTCCATTTTTATTTAATATAAATGAGACATTATCCCCCGCTACTACGTTCATATCCAGATTTAAATCAATGCCTATTGCATCGTCTCCAGCAAGATGCTTCCATCCCGTTGTTGGCCATATTTGAGTATTATTTTTCAGCACTTTAAGATTGATACCATCGCCAAGCAAATTAATTTGGTGCTTCTTGATTTTTCCACCTATATGTATGGCACCGCTTTGAGGTACTTGCCAAGTAAGTGCGATATCATTCACGCCTGGATGAATCCAATCTTTCCCAATAACTTCCCAAGCGGTCTTGCCCTCCCATCTCGAAAGACTAGTGTTCCAAGTCATATCCTCAAAGCTTGTTCCATTCCAAATCTGATAATACCAATCGTTTAGTCCCTGCTCTTTGGTAAATGCATAGTCTAAATTTCTGCCTGTGTATTCCTTTAAAATTAGATTCCCATTCTGATCGTAAACATAATCTACTTTTTCACCATTGTCTCTCACTTCAGAAATAAGTCTTCCATTGCTATCATAAAGATAGGAAGAGCTAGCATAAGCTAGATTAGTAACAGTCATTAACACTAAAACAATAAACAAAATTTTTAAGTAAATACGTGATGTTCCTGAACTCATTTCTAATCCCCACCATTTATATTTCTGTATAAATCATCCTTTTGAGCTAGCTGTAATAAAACGCTGCTTTATCCACATAAAAAATTCCCGCAGCATCTGCTTCATTGGCTCTTAGTAAGAAATGCAGCTTTGCAAAACTAGCTTGGTTAGGCGTTTGACCTTGATTTTCTAGTAATATATACTGCCCATTCGTTAGTACAGCATCGGTTATATTGCTGGAAACATAATTCCCGGAAAAATCATAAAAATCAATATACAATTGCAGCTTTGAGTTATGAAGCATTTCCACATTTACATGACCTGAAACTTTATAGGATAGATTCGGTTTAACTATGAAGGTTTGAGAGATGCTATAAAATTCATTTTTAGGAATCCAAGAGCCCGCCACCTTTTGCGACGTACTCCCTTGATAAATTAGAGTGCGGCTATTATTTGCTAACAGGCTCAGCTTTTTAATCAAGTTTCCATTTAAATCATATTTATAGAAGGTATTTAATCGTTTTTCATTTTTAGCTTGGGTTGAATAAGTAAGTAAGCCTGAACTGGAATAAACATTCATTTGCCCATCAGGCTGGAACTGATTTTTAATTACCTGATTAACCTCAATCGAGCTTACAGGCTTCACGAGCTTCCAATCCTGAGCAACATTTCCCCCTAATTTTTCCCGTTCAAAATTTGCATTTCGCAAGAGGTTCGATTCCTGACTAAATCTCATGTCATCTACGAAAAATGTGCCTGCTCCATTGGTGCCTTGCGAACGAATAATGGCGTAGACACGAACAAACGCCGCATTTTGCGGAACTACTCCCATCGTTGAAACATGAATGTATTCACCTAAAGTTGTTGTAGGAACATCTACGATATCGGTAGATACATACGAATTAACACTTGAAAAATCCAAAAACAGCTGTACTTTGGCATGCTGAAGAGCATCAATTTTAAAACGACCGCTTACTGAATAAGATTGGCCCGGCGTTACTTTTAGCGATTGGTGAATTCCGATAAATTCATTATTAGGTAATTGGGAAACCGTTATTTTCTGAGCTCGAAGTTGATCCGTTACTTGATTGGATGCTGTGACCAACTCAAAGGAAGATTGAGTTCCCCAAGTGTAGGACCAGCTAGAAGCATTCATTCCAGTATTCATATTTCCTGAGTCCAGTAATTCGAAGCTTCCATTTTTCAATTGATTTTCCTCAACTGCGTATTCAAAACTAACATTGTCGATATAAATGGCACCTGCAGCGTTATTATCCAGCCCTCTTATTAGAACATGAAGGGTCACGGTTGATGCGTCTGCGGGAACCTCACCAAAACCAGATAATGTCCAGTAAGTTCCTGAAGTTTTCACATCCAAATCCATCGTTTTGCTACCTACATAACGGCTGCCATCCATAAAATCTGCATAAAGCTGCACCTTAGCATTTGTCAAAGATTCCACGGAAATTCTGCTGCTTATATTAAATGACTGTTTAGGCGTTACCTTCATCTTTTGATAAACGCTCACGAACTCATTTTTAGGCAACTGAGTTACAGCTATTTTTTGAACCTTTTTTCCATTTAATAAGGGGTCTGTTACTAAAGATAATTGAGAGGTGGCTGAATACACGCTTGCCCATGCATCTGCTAATGAATTGCTAGCTCCTGACTGTTTAAAATCAGAATTTGCAACTAAATTCTCCTCGCTTGTGTAAGCGAGTTTAATAGAGTCTACATAGATGGTACCTGCTCCATTGCTTCCCGTTGATCGAATTAGGGCATGTACACGTACAATAGAGGCTTTTTCAGGAATGATATCATGACCAGATAGCGTTACATAGCCACCTGTGTTCGTTTGAGACAAATCAAGAACAGTTGATGAAAGATAGGATTCGTGATTATAAAAATCAGCTTGGAGTTGAACTTTTGCATGGGATAAAGCTTCTATATTAAACCTTCCGCTCAATACAAACGGAGTACCAGGAACAACCTCTAAAGCCTGATTGACAGAAACAAAATCACCTGTTGATAAATTGGATACGGTTATCTTTTGAGCTTGCACTCCACTCGATACAGGATTACTGACTAAACTAAAATTTGCAGAGCCATAGCTCTCCCAGTTTTTAGATATTCCATTTATTCCTGTTACCTCAAAGTCCGAATTGACAAGTAAGTTCTCATTATTGCGTGTTAATAAAACTTCATTTACTTTACTCTGTTGATTAGCAAAAACTCCTGTAGGAATTGTTGTTACGATTACAAGCGACATTAAAAAAGCCATCATTAACCGTGTAAAAAAAGAATTTTTAGACATATGAACCCCCACCTACAGTATTAGAAAAATATTTCTACACCTATCAAGTTCTATAACATGGTAAATATTTCTCTCCCTCTAAAAGACCCAGAGATTAATATAACATGATTACATTATTATATTCATCAGGAGATTTTGTAGAAATTTGTTTTAATATGTCGAAATTTAAGTTGAAAATATTTTTTCTTATACTTCAAATGAATTTATAGTCGTAAAATTCATTAATTCGACAAATAGTAATAGCCCATGACTGTATCCCGTGTAGTTCAAACTTATCAATTCCCCTACACGGAATATTCAGGCATGAGCCGTATTGAAGCAGAATTAAGCTTCAGTCAGTATATATCCATAATCAATAACTTTCCAATTCATGACTAAACCCGTTTCATTACCATATAGTTTTTTGAAAATATTGAACTTAATTTGGCTTTGAGACAACCCTGTATTCCATATTCGCAAATCAGACAGCTTGCCTTTAAACGTGTAGTGGTTCGCTCCGCCTTCTACATACCCGCCAATATTTACTTTATTCCCCACACTTACAGGGCGTTTGCTAGACGTTGCTGCAAAATCCCTTAAAGTTTGTTTTACACCGTCTATATACAGTTCGACATTGGTCGGGGTTATTTCTCCGTTATAAAATACCGCCGCTATATGTACCCATCGGTTTTTCAATGATACCGACGGTACTCCCATAATATCTCCGTTGAAAATATTAAATCCGAACATACCTCCCGCTATATATAAATCATATCCTGGATACCAAGCAAACGGCATCGCAACGTCTGTACCATCCCAGTACATCCAAAATTCGACGGTATTTTTCCCGCCTGCTGCTGTATTGACACCATTACTTGAAAGTTCCATTACTTGATCCCCAATGAATGGCTTTGATTCTAACGGACTATCGGACAAGACCCATTCTCCCACAAGCCCCTGCTCATTTCCTGCTAGCTTGCGATACATACTGGATTGAATTTGACCAGCAGACAACCCCGTATTCCATATTCGTATATTGGACAGTTTGCCTTTAAATGTGTAGAGATTCGTTGCGCCTTCTGCATACCCTCCAATATTTACTTTATTGCCCACACTTACAGGTCGTCTGCTCGACGCTGGCGCAAAATCCCTTAAAGTTTGTTTCACTCCATCTATGTAGAGTTCGACATTGGTTGGGTTTATTTCTCCGTTATAAAATACCGCTGCTACATGTACCCATCGGTTTTTCAACGATGCTGATGGTATTCCCATAATATCTCCGTTGAAAATATTAAATCCAAACATGCCCGATGCTAGATACAAATCATATCCTGGATACCAAGCAAACGGCATCGCAGCTTCTGTACCATCCCAGTACATCCAAAATTCGACGGTGTTTTTTCCACCAGCTGCTGTATTTACGCCATTACTTGAGAGCTCCAGCACTTGATTTCCATTAAATTGCTTTGATTCTATAGGGCTTTCGAACAAGACCCATTCTCCCACAAGTCCCTGCTCGTTTCCTGCTAGCTTGCGATACATGTTAAATTGTATTTGCTCAGCAGAGAGCCCTGTATTCCATATTCGCATATTGGACAGCTTGCCTTTAAACGTGTAGTGATTCGCTCCGCCTTCTGCATACCCGCCAATATTCACTTTATTGCCTACACTTACAGGACGCCTGCTTGAGGTTGCTGCAAAATCCTTTAAAGTTTGTTTCACTCCATCTATGTAAAGCTCGACATTGGTTGGGTTTATTTCTCCGTTATAAAAAACCGCTGCTACATGCACCCATCGGTTTTTCAATGTTGCCGACGGCACTCCCATAATATCTCCATTAAAAATATTAAATCCGAACATACCCCCCGCTATATATAAATCATATCCTGGATACCAAGCAAACGGCATCGCAGCGTCTGTACCATCCCAGTACATCCAAAATTCGACGGTATTTTTTCCACCTGCTGCTGTATTGACACCGTTACTTGAGAGTTCTAGCACTTGATTCCCATTATATGCAAGACTATTGGTAGGACTCATTGCAACATTCTTCTTTTGAAGCAAATTTCCATTCCCATCATAGTTATGTTTCATAAACTGTCCTGTTGGTAAATGAATATAATCAAGTAAACCATTATTACCATATATATATTTAATTCCTGATTTAATAGCAGGCTGACCTTGGGAAGCCTGAAGATTAATTGTAGAAGCATAAATACTTCCAACCGAATGGTACTGACCTAACATCGCAAATATACATATACTTATTATTATTTTGTAGCCATATGAATTTTTCACTACTCTACTCCTTTTATATTAGTCTTGTTACATTTTATCAATTGAAAACAATGCAATAAAGAATCCCTTCATCCCCCTAAAAGACCCAACAACAAATATACCATTCTCTATTCCTATATTTCATTAAGACATTTTGTCGAATTTTAGATTTAAATGTCGTATAAGTAGAAATAAAAGGTTATTAACACTGATATTGATGGAACTTGAGATGTATTCTTCAACTTTTAATGAGAGTGCAATAAACTGCAAATTAAAAAAAGCCCAGAGCCAATTCTTATGCAGGAGGAAATCAGTTACCCCTACACAAAATCAGCCATGGGCTAGCAACAAGTTAATTAAACATCTTTCAATCTGTTTTTTACGGTATTTTCTTTTGTATTAACTCAACATTATCTATTACCATTCGTATTAAATCCATACCTCATATCAGCAAGGACTGTATAATTTTGTATCCCTCTTACCGGTATCCATTCTGAATCCACATATTGATAAGATGCCACATCTCCCATTCCATTATAAAGACGATAAATACTTTTCCCTTCTGTAGGCACATAAGGAGCAATTACAGCTATACTTCCTTCACTACTACCATTTCGCCAATTAACCTCCCAAAAGTCAGGTAGATTATTTTGATTTCTATCGTCTTCAAAACTATGATTATAATAAAAGTTAGTCAACTTCAGCATCCCTCTTACGTTTTAACTTTGACTGCCTTTCATAAACATCACCTGTGAGACATTCGCACTATCTCCAGTATTGGAAAAGCTAGTTTTTGGGCTTGTCGTCTTTCAACTACCCCTGCAGTAATGATTCCATAAGTTCCAGTGACCCCTGACGCCTTATATCGATCCCAGCCATCTGCTCCCCTATCTGCTCTTTTATTTGATTCAAAGCCATCATTGAACACTTGATTAGCCTCTTCTTGTAAGGTCGCAGTTACTCCATCCAGATATACCGTGCCTTGGGCATTGCTTGCCGTTGCGCTAAGGTGAAAATGTACCCGTGCTGATGTTGCATTTGCCGGGGCCGTGATATTTCCTGAAAACGTTGCCCAGTCTGCAGTGTTTTGCCTATTCTCGACAGGCGTTTGTCCCTCAATCAACTGATTATTCTCATCATAGAAGAACGCTATCACGGAAAATTTCGCATCCTTCATGTTAGACAGCTTCAGCATCCCTTTTACGTTATAACTTTGATTGCCTTTCATAAACATCACCTGTGAGACATTCGCACCATCTCCAGTATTAGGAAATGAGGTTACCGTTAGTTTCTGGGCTTGTCGTCCTTCGGCTACCCCTGCAGTGATGATTTCATAAGTTCCCGTGACCCCTGACGCCATATATCGATCCCAGCCATCTGCTGCATTCTCGGAACCCGAATAATTCTCAAACCCAGAATTAGATAATAGATTATCGATCATAGATTTACTCAGTAAATTCCCATTTTTATCGTATTTCATCTCAATTGTACCGTTCGAATCAGTTAATTCAACTAGCTGTCCATTTTTGTTATAAATATAATTTGTTCCTGATTTCGCTCCTACAACTGGAAGAACTAATATAAAAACTATTATTACGCAAATAAACAAAAAGGCTGATTTTCTTAGCATCATTTTTCTCCTACATTCTAAAATTCGTAATTTTTCAAATGTTTCACTCTACCTTGGTAGTTATTAAATTTCCGTTCTCGTCATAATAGTATCTAATCACTTGATTATCCGCCAATCTAATTTGAACTAATCTTCCATTATCATCATATTGATAAGTTGTTAATTGTTGAATGATTATATCATCTATGGAGAGTGCACCCATCCCATGAATTCCCCAAAACAAATAGTAATTATCTTGATCCCCCGTTGTGAAGGTTACCGTTTTCATTCCTTTGGTGCCTGTGACATCATTCCATATAGTCCAGCCTTTCATTTCAGTATTATCCATTCCCCGGCCACTAAAATAAAAATAACGATTATTATCATTAGGCTGCATATCTACTGCTTTATAAGCAAAGCTCACGGTGTAGGTCGTATTGCGCTGAAATTTCACTTTGTTAGTATCTGTACTTGCGAAGTCTTTTCCTCCTTGGGCTGTAGAATTACTTAAGAAGGCGGAGTATGACCCGCTGACTACTTTTGCAGGATCGCTAGTAATTATTCCGGAAACCGGAAAAAAGTTAGTTGCGCTGTAAGCTTCTTGCTCAAAGGATTCACTAACTTTTTCAATTTTGATATCATCCAACGATAGAGCCCCGCCCTGATGTATCCCCCAGATTAAATAGTAGTTTGCTTTACTGCCTGTTGTGAACGTAACCGTCTTCTTACCTTTGTTTCCCGTAGAATCCTTCCAAGTCATCCATCCCTTATCTTCCAAATTATCGGTGCTTCTAGCCAGAAAGTAGAAAAAACGATCGTTATCCGAAGCATTCATATCTATAGACTTATAGGAAAATGTCACTGTATACGTTGTATTTCCTTCAAACTTGAATTTATCAGAATCAGTATAGGAGAATTCTTTCCATACCTCACCTGTCTGGGATTCAAGATAAGCGGAATATTGACCTGTAATCACTTTCGCTGGATCATTTGTAATGATGCCGCCATGACCCGCAGTAAAAATTGTATTAGTATAAGTACCGCTTTCAAAAGATTCATTCATCTTAGTAATCTCTATATCATCTAGTGAAAGTGCTCCTCCTCTATAAATACCCCAAATTAAATAGTAATTTTCTTTGTTTCCCGTGGTAAACGTTACTGTTTTACTCCCCTTATTCCCACTGACTTCGTTCCATGTTGTCCATCCCTTATCTTCTTTATTATCCGTACTCCTTGCCAGAAAATAAAAACTGCGCTCTGCTCCTGTTGCCTCCATATCAATCGACTTATAAGAAAAGGTGATTGTATATTTAGTGTTTTTTTCAAATTTGACTTTATTCGTGTCTGTGTATGAGAACTCCTTCCAGTCTTCCGTCCGCTTTGAACTGAGATACGCTGAGTATTGTCCACTCACTACTTGGGCTGGATCATTTGTAATCACACCATCGCCTGCCAAAAAATTAGTGGAGGCAAAAGAACCGTTTTCGAAAGATTCACTGCCGGCAGAAGTGGTTTTTACAATCTGAATATCATCAATGGAAATTGCTCCTCCAGCGTGGATCCCCCATATTAAATAGTAATTCTCTTTATTTCCTGTTGTAAAAGTCATCGTTCTGATCCCGCTATTCCCGACTTCATCCGTCCAAGCGATATATCCTTTGTCCTCCTGAGTATCATTATCAGTGCTTCGAGCTAGAAAGTAGAAAAAGCGATTAGCATCGGAGGGGTTCATCTCGATTGATTTATAGGAGAAAGTAACAGAATAGGCTGTATTCTTTTCAAATTTAATTTTACCGGAATTTGTATAATTAAATTCTTTCCAGACTTCTGACGGAGGAGAACTTAATAACGCTGAATATCTTCCATTCACTACTTTTTGTGGGTCACTGGTAATCGTTCCATTAATCGGAATGTAGCTGGTGCCAGCATAAGCCCCACTTTCGAATGTTTCTTTAGGCGTGATAATATTTTCTGCTGCAAATGCTTTACTATGACTAATACTAAGCATAAAAATAAAAAAAACGGTCTGTAGCAAATAAATTAGTATTTTAGTTCTTTTCAATACGTTCACACTCCTGAGGTTATTTAGGTAATCTGAGGACAATTAGCAGATACCACATTATTACTGTTTTGAATTTCAAACTCTTTGGGGTGCCATATATAAGCGCCCTAACTTATGGAAACAATAACTTCCTCAACAATCATAAGTCACCATCTCATCTTTTGAAACGGTGGTATTTTGTCGATTAATAAGTTTATTTGTCGATTATTGACCTATATTGTCAACTAAAACAAAAAAACAATTTAATTACACAATATTATTAAATGATTTAAGAGTTAATGCGAAAAGTCCCCAACTTTCTAATAAATTATTATAGCTACATAGGTAGATGACGGATTGTTATATGAAGTGCGACACATAAAAATGGCCCATGACCGATTCGAGTGTAAAATGAAGTTCCACACTCCTCCTACACAGGAGAATCAGCCATGAGTTACCAATATTTTACTACAAGAGAGAGAAGTCAGCTAGAAGTACTCCATCAATTGGGATGGTTCGCTAGAGCGATTACACGTAAGCTTGGGCGTCATCACTCCAACCTATCCCGCAAGCTCAAACGTCAAGGAACAGAAGAGCCATAGCTAACCCCTCAATTATAAAGATTCACTTCTAAAATCGGCTCATAACTTCATATTAGAATAACTCGACGTAATAACCGCAGCGTTCCCTTCTTCCTTCAACACATGCTAATAACTCTTTCAGCGATTTTTCGGGCTGCCCAATTCATGATTCAATTTATTCACCGTTTCCTCCCAAGTTCGTTCCATCCTCATATTATATAAAGGTTCAACTTTACAATCGGATGGCAAATAAATAGCAGGACCAAATCTTTTGCCAAAACGGCTTAAATCCTTACGCAGTCGATTTTGCAAACGTTCATCCTCTAAGAGTGTGTACCTAGGTCCATTTCCAAACCTCATATAGTGGTTGATTGAACAACTTCAAATTATATCTCTTCACTAAATGGCAGAGGTATCAAGTCCTTCTTCTCTTTTTTCCACCAAAATGAGTTTACCCCATAATAAATATCATTCGCCCATTCTTCAGGCAGCATATGAAACAACAAGCTATCATCATCGAACCTATTCCCTACCCAATGTCTATTTACCCGACCCAAGGCCTCATTATATGAAATATTAAATAGTTTTACCATTTCATTAATGACTTCATCACAGTACTGTTCAGCATTATTTGAAACCTGAAAATGATACTTGTTCAAAGTTCTATCCACTCTCCTTCACCAAAGCCTTAGACACAGAGAACCTAGCAGCAGATAAATTGACCTAACCAAATTTGAGGGAAACGACATTTAAAAAAGTAAATGGGCTAAACGTATGGTCAGCAGACTTGAGAAAAGTCGTAAAAAGCAGGAACGCCGTATTCACCAAATTTTTCTGATCTCCCAGGCTTTAGTAGCCTCACGATCATGTAGGACCTTTATTTTTAAGGTTCTTTTCTAACCGAAATTCCATTATCTAAGAAATAAATGAGGATGGTTGAGCCCGAAGCAAATAAAATTTCATGAGATATTGTCTTTTCATCCACAATGAGCAACTCGTGGTATCCCCAGTCATCCATGCCTCTATTTCCGATTTCCTCTACAACAACATCTATATTCAATTTCTTAATTTGATTATATTCAATGGTCCATAGTTCAGTATCTTTTGTTACGGTAATAAATAATTGAATGGGATTGGGATCTCCATAATGATTGTGAATGATTTTATACTCTTTCAACCTATAGTCATGAAAATCAATGGTTAGAAAATGCTCAAACACTTCCCTAGGCAGTCTTTTTTCTAGTTTCATGTATTCAAAAAGATACTGTCTAGTGTTGTCTTTCCACTCTATTTTCGCAAGTTTTTTTGCTTCGATATTACCTGAATTAATCGCTGTCCATAAGCTGTCTTTGAAATATCTCATATATACCCTACCTTAGTTAAGTTCTAATTTTAATAAGCCTCGTGAATTAAACTGTCCTCGAAAGTGTCTAGGATGGAAAACCGCACGCGAAGCTTTTATGGTTGAGGCATCGTACTTAGCTTGACACTTCTATAGGAATAACTATTTTACTTTTTACAAATACATGGACGAGATATTTTGAGTTGTCCTCTATTTGTACATATCCTGGAGCTAAAGAAAATACTTTTCTTTCTTCATCCATTATCACTAGTATCCTATCACTATCATTATAAATTTTTTCACTACTTAAAATTACGATTTCTTTACTTTGATAACCAATTATAAACGAATCTACAAAAAGATTAGAAAATTGTATAGCAGTTAGTAATCCAAACCAAAATCCACAGACGTAAATTCCAACAAATATTATATTTCTCAGTTTAATTAAGTTAGATTTAATCTCTTTCCACATTGCAAAAAAAAGTTCAAAAAATAATATATAGCAGCCCACAAAGTGAGTTGCTATCTTGAAACTCATGATATTTCGCTCAAATCTATCGTACATTAGAAAGATTATACTAATCATAATGATAACAACGCAGAAAACTAAGATTCTCATCCATTTCAATCTTAATTTTTTCATGGATCTCCTTTCTTAAATGAAGCTAGTTTAAGTCTCCGAAGTAAGCAAGAAACCACATGTATATTCTGAACTGTAACCCGTAAGATGGACACTTTAAAAATATTTAATCAATACTAAAGAATTTCAAAATCAAAGGATTTACAGTGAAACGAAAATAATTCATATTCTTCTTCTTTTACTCTGTATTTTAAACCTTCTAATTGATGATCCGAAATATCAAGTATATTTATTTCTAAATCAACTATCCCCCAAACATCACCTACTTTTAAATCCTTTATATTAGTAAAAGTAATTACTAACTTTTGATCACCCTCGTAAAATGGGTAGTCACATAAAGTAATTATCAAAATATCCTCTTCGTCCTTACCCACATTGAAATTCCGTGCTAAATGAAATGATTGTAAATAGCGAAATGCAGCTTGTCTCAGATTAAAGTCTGAAATTTTCATGAATTATACATTCCCTCCACATGATTTTATCTGGTTTAGCAATCATTATATGGATACTGAAAGGACTGTTCAATCTTTTGAATTCGAAACAAAAAATAATTTTTGTATTTTCCAACTAAATGTGTCCGAAGATTTATGCAACACTAGTGATTACTTTTATCAAGTCATAATCATAAATATTGAAATAGCTTTTGGGCGTAAAGTATTTTCTAAAGGATGCTCTTTTTAGAGGATATACGATTTCCCATTCATCTACATTTAGATTGGCATATCGAACTTTGGTTTCCTTATCTTTTTCAAAACTTTCGACGTTACCTATTAATAAAAATCTATTTTCTAATTCATACCATCTAAAATCAAACTCCTTTTCGGATAAAAATTTGTTTGGGCTATTCCTAGACACTCTCATAGCAAGGTTCTCTTCTAAATGTGAATTAATGTTTGTTTTTGCAATCCAACCTGTATCAAGTACATATTTAGATTCCGTAACAGAAATATATTCTCCTTGGTTTAGCTTTTGTTGTGCTTCGACGAGTTTAACCGCAAATTTTATAGGAATAAAGTTCAGCAACATTGGAGTTATTACTACAAATAACGAAAAAGAGATTACTATTTTCTTCACACTACCAACCTTATTCAGCATCATTTACATCATCCTTATCTTGTAAACTTCAACAATTCCGCTCCACTTGCAGCTTCAGGGTATCCCCAATCCTTAGAAAAAGCTTTCTACACAAAAAGAAACCACTTGGAGTTTTCACACCCACAAGTAGTATCATTATATGTTTTAGATTCCTTTAAGTCCTCCTATCAACGTAATTATTACCATTATTATAGAAAATACTACTGTCATATATCCGCTTATTTTAAATCGCTTTATCATTGCTTTTGTTGCTTTCTTTTGATTCTTGAAACTTGATGTTGTTCTAATCATAAACTCAGTATAAAGTATATTTAGCACACCAAACCCACCAAATACCAACAAAAAAAATATACTCATAACTATTCGATCTGTCATTTATTCGCTCCTTAGAGATAATACAAAGGCGTGCTTGGCTCTACTAAATTTAAGGATAATAAAACGCTTTTATCAAATAAATTGTTACACTCGCATGTGGTGAAACAAATTCAATTAAATATCAAAAATACCTTTCACCCAGCTCAGCATCTTTTATATGGGCTATCCTCTTCATTTCGAAATATGTTCCACCATCATCATACATGATTAAAGTATTATCATCTTTTATATAAAACAATGTTCCACCATCATCATACATGATTAAAGTATTATCATCTTTTATATAAAACAATGTTCCAATATCTGTAACATAATTACCGACGCTATTTAGAACGTGAACAAAGACAAAATAATCGCCGTTTATCCCTATTTCGTTTAGTGGCGGCATATATGCGATGTATTGCATACTAGGATCGCGAATCGGAATAATGGCTATTGAGTAATTAGGATTTTCTATTATTTCCTTACCATCTAATATTACTTTATCCTCGGAATAAATTATTTTTTTTCCAACCTCTTGTTGTACCACATCTAGGTCAGGAGGAAATCTTTCATTTGTAGCTGCAACTTTACGAATTTCCCATTCACCATAAAATAATTTATATGCAGTATCATTAAATTTGGGAGTCCCTATCCCTGTACTTTCCTGGGTCTGTTCCTTATATTCTGAACATGAGGTAATACTCGAAAATGAAAAAATCAACAATACTGCTAACGTAATTATGCTAAAAATATTCTTCTGCATTTACCTTACCTTATCCTTTCTATTACTTAATAGAGTGCACATTCACATGTGGCAATTCCTTAGTTCAATTTTTATTACCGTTATCTATAATTTCACCAGTCTTAGGATCAACTATTGCCCAGTATTTTTTATTATTACTTGAATCAATGAATTGGACACTCCAAACTTGGTACTTACCTAAATAGAAATTATAAGTTTGGCAAATAATTGTATCATAATTTAAATTCTTAATATTATTACCAGCTTTCAAGGCGTTATCGATAGCGACATTACTATCTACTGTCCAACTATCTATGTCAAGCTCTCCGGGATCTAGCTTACTGTCATCTCCTAAAACCCTCATATCCTTTATTTTTTTCTCTTTTGTATTAATCTGAATTTGTGCAACAGTAGGATCATCACCTGTTTCTCTATTAGAGTATGTTAAGTTGACTTCACCAACCATATTTTTGTCTAATATCATGAATATTTTACCCACTTGATAGTTTTCGCCTAGTGTAATAATTTGAGAATCAGAGTAATTTTTCAATTGGAAGGCGGTGTTTAATCCCCCCGGTAACTCTGAATTTAATTGATAATTTGCTCTTCCACAGGATGTCAACAAACAAACAAGTAAAAGTACAATAGAGCTTCGATAGTTCATTGATTTATCACCCTAAATCTTCCATCGAAAATGGTATTATACGAATGAATCACATATTAATTCAAATCGTCTCTAGCTCTGTAAACAAACAATTAAATAACTTGGCTTGGCCAAACGGCAATAATTCGGTTTCAACATCTGGAACAATTCTATTGCAAAGTTCATGCGAAAGCTTCTTTTTGTTTAGCCTTTTCATCAGACCATCAAGTATGCTTTCTACATAAACCATCTCTTCCATTTTTATAACTTCGTTAGAAAAAATCCATTTACCATCGACTATACTCGTTTCACGAAAACAGCAAAAATAAACTTCTGTCAACGCACTCACATATAGGTCCAAATCAATTCTTTTACCCCCTAAAGATTTTATTAAAATGATATCATCATCAAGTATATTTTGATTTTTCGAAATTAATATTTTGAATTGAATACAGTTATATTCATCTAAATTAGTGTAATTGATAGCAGGATATTGAGGAAAAAATCATATATTTCTTTAAAAAATCTATCCAACTGGTTCACCTCTACATATTGAACAACTGCTGTGCTTCAATAAGAATTTCGTCCTGATTCGCTTCTAGCTTTTGGATTATGATGCTGCTGCATGCCTTTTTCTCGCTTTCGGTAAGGCTATCGGCTATAGATTCTAATAGCGTGAAGGATTGAAATCTAACTTCTATGGCAGGACTGTCTAGGAGCCCCGTAATGACTTCAATATATGGACGATAATCAAGGTTTTCTAATGCATAAAGGAGTGTTCCTCTACTCTTTATCGTTTTAGGATGCTGTAGCATTTCAATTAGAGGTTTAACAGCCACATTATCAGCAATATCTGAAAGGGCAATCGCAATGACATTTCTTAATTTATTGCTCTCTGTTTGCTCTAACTGTTTTAACAATACGGGCAAATACGCCCTATTTTTTGTTGCGCCTATATGCTCTATGAATGGAATAGCCTCTTCTATTTCTGCCTCTGTAATAAATGGATGCAAGTTATGCAGTTGCAACAAGCCTCACCTCTTATTTTATCTCTTGCTTGTAGACACTCAACCTCTATGAAAATTAAACCGTAATAATAGCATTCTAACTCTGAATCATTCAAATGATGTTGAGTAATAGTATGCATTTCCTGATAGTCTTTTTAATACTGATATACCTTCCATGTTTACCGAATTAGATGATGTGTACAAAATTCCATAATGATCATCTACACTTCCACCAAGCATAAAAAAAATGTGATCATCTTCCTTTAATATTGATTTAATTTTCACTGTTTTATTATTCGTTTCTAATTCAAGCTCTTTAATAGTCTTGAAATCAGAATCCTCTAATATAACTAGATGATCGCTGATTTCAGCAGTGTGAAAATTCTCTGCTTTAATTAATTGATATACATCGTCGAGAAAAGTAATTTCGTTTTTATAAGTTTCATTAGATGATGAACACCCCATTGAAAGTATAATTAAAAATAAACCAAATAATATTTTCAATCGCAACATATCCTGTTCAATCTCTCCTCAATTTCCTTGAATTCTGCTACTGAAGGCAAGCCTTCGTCTTATCTCTTTTCTAGCTCATTAATATTTCTGATCCTCCTTGAGTGTTTTAAAACTCATATTTGCTTGATTGAACAACTTAAAATTATATCTCTTCACTAAATGGCAGCGGTATCAAGTCCTTCTTCTCTTTTTTCCACCAAAATGAGTTACCCCATAATAAATATCATTTGCCCATTCTTCAGGCAGCATATGAAACAACAAGCTCTCATCATCAAAACTATTCCCGAACCAATGTCTATTTACCCGACCCAAGGCCTCATTATATGAATTGTTAAATAGTTTTACCATTTCATTAGTTACTTCATCACAGTACTGTTCAGCATTAATTGAGAGCTGAAAATGATACTTGTTCAAAGTTTTATCTACTCTCCTTCACCAAAGCCTTAGACACAGAGAACCTAGCAGCAGATAAATTGACCTATCCAAATTTGAGGGAAATGACATTTAAAAAAGTAAATGGGCTAAACGTATGGAGTTGTTACACACGCAAATTCCCTGTCCTAGGACTTCCACCTATATATTTAATTATTTGTCTATTAAATATCCTACTCCATCCAGTCTATCACGTTCTTCTAAATCCCAAGGCTCTATCGTTTTTACTGCACTCAATGGAATTAATAACCTTGTATCATCTTCAGCGTCAGAAGGTAATATGACTAAGACATTGTTAAAGTAATAATAATTAAGATATATCCCTATTACATATAAGTTATCGAGAAAAGTTATTTTTATACCTCGATTTAGATACCCCTTCATAAATATCTCTTGATTCCCCATGGTATATACCCCTTTTATTTATAACTAAACTCTGAAAAATAATTATTATATCTTAACATTCATTCCTGACTAAATACGAATGAAATATCAAAAAGCAGCTTCGTTCTCTTGATTTAATTTGTCTCCTTTATGGGTAGAGATATTATTATCATTTCACCTCTACAAACAAACCCATATTTTCAATTGAGGGAATAATGGATTCTATCGATTTTAATGTGTGAACTCCCATTAAAAAATCATATCCAATAAATACTTTGAGTTCATTCTCATAAAAAACTTCCATACCTACATCTTCCCTCAACAAAAGTCTAATAATAGATTCAATTTGTTGAGCCGTATACTTCTTTCCGTTTTTTAAATTATAATAGACGTCTTTAATATCTTTACTGCTATAATGCTTACTAAATCTGTTTGCCGTATGTTCAAAGACATTATCATTAAAATTTTTCCTAATATTATTAACTGTAAGGTACGGTATTTGTGTATAGTCCATGATCATCAGTACGGCATTCACGTAACTATCTTCCACTGACGTGTAACGTTCATTAGTTAAAATTTCACCATTAAACGCTTTCCCTATATCACTAATTGCAATCCAGTCCTCTGGCATATACCTTCCTGCACGATCCCTTAGCTTTGGATCATACTTTGAAATTCGATAATTTATCATCCAATCATCAATCCTATTCCACATCAATTGTGTCAAACTACGTTAATTTAATCATATCGTCATACAACAAATGTTGATGCTCTGGCAGCTCTTGATTATGATGAAAATGACCAAAAAACCATTTTTCATACTCAAGCTTACCTTTGATTTCATTGAAATAGTCATGCATCTGATCCTTGTCTACGTGATTTAACTTCTCGAAGTTCAAGGATAGCCACTTCAAAGCATCAGCTGAACATGTATGGGTAATAACATAGTCCACCTTCCATGAGCATTGCTCCAGGTTATGGAGCCCCTCTTCATATTCTGCAAAAGATGGCATTTCTCTCGGCCACCAAGAGATGTCAACCTTGCGATATGGTTTGTCATGGGAAGCTGCTCCGCCAAATGTAAAAAGCTTTTTCTCTTCGAGCTCAAAAATCTGTCCTCTCATTAAATGAATAATGCTTGGCGTAATTTTATGAATCTTGCCGCCCTTCCACTCCTCGACCGGATAGGCTTCAAGAAGATTGAAATTTTCGTGGTTCCCATCGATAAATAAAGTAGTCCAAGGTTTATTCGTTAGCCAATTGAGCCAATACCTGTCTTCCCGATCCCCCGCCCATAGCAAACCAAAATCGCCAGCTATAATGACATAATCGTTTTTGGTCAGTGTTTTTCCAACAGGAAAATTTTTAGAGTTAAAACGTTTTCCAACGCTGATTGATCCGTGAATATCACCCGTTATGTATATGGACATCCTACCCATCCTTTCCAAAAAAATTAGCCTCACTAACACACTGGCCACTAGTTTTTTTCATATAAGCAAACCGTTAGCTCATTGCTCTTGCTTTCTGAAATAGGGCTAGCTTTATTTTTCTGTCACTTTCAGATGCCGTAGGCTCTTCGAGTGCCTTTAGCCCATTTTCAGATATTGCTCCATGATCCAGTGCAAAATCTAAAGCATGGTATGCTCGTAAATGGAGTAGATTCACGACTTGATCGGCGTCCAGCTTCTCCCCAGACCTCACCTTTCCTCTACATTTGAAAGCTTCTGCTTCTTTAAGAAAAGCACTCCCGCTTAAAAATTGCTCCAGTTCCATCACTTGAGCCAGACTTAAGCTGTCTTTTTTCATCGCAGTAATTAGAATACTCTCTAAGCTAATGAACCCATTCGCTTTATATTCATACAGCATTTCATTAAAAAGCGGCTTAGCTATTTGCCCCTGCTCCACTATTTTTCCACCAAAAAAGGCGAAAACAATATGCTCCTTCACTTGAGGATGCATTTCAACCTTATCCCTAGCATTGTAAATGTTACTCAAGGCTTTAGGTGAAAGCCTTCCATGAAGCTCAAGCTGCTCATCTAGATCCATTTTTGCAAGTAATAGATTAATCGTTCCGATTAATTGATCATCTTCATTGTCATTCTCTAAATGGATTGCTTCTAAAAATGCAATTATGTTTACATCGTTACGATGCGCCTGTCCCCATTCATTAAACTTTACCCAAAACTTCTCATCAAAAATAGTTTCCTTGTCCAGCCCAAATGCTATACCTAGCTCTTTCCACTTTGCAAAATTAAATTCCTCTGGATATTTTCCCGACGAATAAAGTTCAATAACTAAGCCTTCAAAGGCCATTTCATATTCATCATGCTCAAAATAATGTTTCACAGCTTCTAACTCTTCAGCAGAAAATAGGGCCTTCGATAGACTTATAAATTGTTCTAACGCCTGTTTTTCTGAAGCCATAGATATCCCCTCCACGTCAGCAAGGCTATTACCAACGATAAGATTATTAATTTGCTTTACTTCAAGCTTCATCATGAGCAGCATACCATTCCCATAGTAATTGCATTATTCGTCAAATTTATTGAGCCAATACATCGGTTTCTCTGTACTAGTCATGGATTTAAGTAAGTCTAATGTTTCTTTCTTTTTCAGTTTAATTGCTTCTTTCAGCTTTCCGGGAGCTACATCTCGTATATCTTCCAACATACAGCATTCCTCGAATAACTCAGTTATCGTCTTGTTCGCATCATTTTGTTTTAGAAGTTCTGCTACATATGGTCGGTAAAGATAGGCATATGCATCTTCAAACGTTAATGCACCTTCAATCAAGGAATTAAGCATACCAAGATTTAATATACATAAAAACTTTTGAATTTCTTCTGAATGCTCCAGTTCAATTTTTAATTTCAATGTAGTACTCCTTTATTCGAGTATTCAAATTGACATATTTCCCTAAAAACCCAATTATCATAACTAAGCATACGTTTAATAGATTTTTTGTATTCTCTCCTACCCCATTACACTTCTCAACCAGTCAGAATAGTATTTTGACTGTGCTTCTATACCAACAAACTCCAATTCCTCTTCACAGTCAAAAATATCGACTACATCTGCAATTTTAGCTTTTTGACCCCAAATTAACTTATAGGCTTTTCTTCCATATCCCATGGAAAACTGCATTGTTGATGGATAAACATTTTTAGCAGCACCATTGCATACGATTTGAATGTTTTCTATTTCTAAAACTTCTCTTAGTGCTAAAAGTGCGGAAAAGAAATTTTCACCTTTAATGTTAACTATACGACCATTAATTTTCATCTTAACGAGGACCATATCCTCATCATCAGGCGCTTCTTCATATAACATTAATTCTTCAGTAGTTTCCGTTTCTCTATTAAGTATTAACTTAACATACTTTATTTCGAATTCCATTACTTACCTCCTTTGAATTTGATATTGCAATTATTATATTACTCTTAAAAATGGTGCTGTACGTTTCTTTGACCGTCACAAATTGGTTGAACTTATCCGCTTGATTCATTCGGTTTGCTATACAACTCAAGTCTATTCGCTTCAAGGAATTGTACCGACGATTTGTCAACTGCACCAAAATAAATAAAATTCTCACGGGCTTGGACAAGGGTCATGCCGTTCGGTGAACTATAGTATTGTGGATCTATGTTTTCATAATAAGTACATTGTATTTGTCATCCATTACATACTCAGGCGGTTCATCAGAATTCAATATTTCATGCTTAAGCGAATCTGGTAAATGATTGAAAATAGCTTCTTCTTGAGCTATTCCCCACCAGTTTAACAATACTTCATACCTCATTGTATTGTTCATAGTTTAAATCGTATTTTTGATAATATGGAGAATTGCTTCTTCACGTTTCAATATGTGACACATAAATCATTTCTTAACTAACGGTTATATGACTCCCATCGATCTTCCCCTACAAGATTTAGAATATTACAAAATTCATAAACTTCTATCATTCTTTTTGTTATCAAAAAGCCGTCTTCCTCAATTTCTTCTGCCGTTAAATCAGTCTCCTTTGATGACCAATAAATTATGGTGTCCACATGAATTTCCAGATCAGTTATAAGAATACTTCGAATCTCATTCCAAATCGTTTCTTCTTCCTTACATACTTGAAGCTCATCTTCGTATGAAGCCACAATAATAGCCATAAGAGCGTATTTTTCATCTACATTCCAGTTAAATGATTTATAGCTTTGAATAAATTCTTGAAGCCTAGAGTGATCTGCAATTATATATTCCCAATCAATGTGATGAGTATCTGATAAATCAAATTTTTCAATAAGTTTAAGTCTTGCCTCAGGAGTGACTCCAAGGATAATTATTCATTTGATCACCTTTCTGCTACTATAGAATGATATATGAACCTGTAATACTATTACATTTTATAAAAAGATACATACTTTATCTACAATAAGCTTTTCTCCTGATTCAGAAATGAAGTCCCTTTTACATTACTTGCGGGCCTTCTCCAACCGTAACTGCCCTACATGATTAAGCTCATCAAAAGATAACTCTACTTTTTTTGAAAAGGATTTTCATCCAAGATGATGCATGATATTTTTTTTGCTGCTATGAAAATAGGTGGGCTATCAAAATACTCAACATTTATTTTGAAAATATAATTTCCAATTTCTGTTCTGTATTTTTTGTTAACTTCTATTTCTTCATCTTTACTTGCTAATTCAATAAACACTTTGGACGTATCCGTGTGCCATAAAAATAAAGTAGAAACAAAATAGGGTTGGTCAAATACAATATCAATCGCATACTCATTACTTTGATCTATACTTCCTGATAAAACAATTTGCCCTGCACTCATCATACAAAACTCAAAGTCCATCCATAAACATCGCTTTAAATACGCATTAATCTTTTCCACTTCTAAATTAACATCCTCTAAATTCATTACAAACACCACATCATCTCCTCTGGTAAGTCTATGTGTGTATTTTTTGCACCAGTAACATTAATATAAGCATTTTCAGCCCCATTTTCATATATTTCTTTCAGGTCACTTACGTTGAGTTTACCGCCTACAGTAAGTTTGTAAATCATTTTCACTCGTTACGGTATAAAAAGCAGTCGAAGCAAACAAGCTGACTCCCGTTAATTACCGAAGCCAGCTTATTGTGTAGTATTTGCAATTCCACTTAGAAGAGTTAGTAGCAGGCTTTCACATTCTCAAGGACTTAACCAATGCTAATTATTATTCATATTCATTAGCCTTCTCTGTTCATGCAACCACGCTTCTTCTCTCTTCACCCATTCTTCCGGGCCTAATTTTTCATCGGTCCAGAATACCGAGGAATCAATTGCATGACCATCTTTGTCTGTAGCAATTACAGATGTCCTACTTTTTCCAAAAACTAAATTGGGACAAATTTGATTGCCTTCTTGGTTGTAGGTTAAACAATGCATACCTATGTTTCCCTTACAACATTTTGTATCAATATGTTCATCGTTGTCTTCATAGAAACAGTTCGCCTCAATAACAATATGTTTCCATCCCATTTTATACTGCTCCTCACAATCAATAAGCTATAGCATGATCTCCCAAGGTATGGAAAACCGTCAATATCTTATGGGTCTGTGCTGACTAGACGCTCCTACCTAGTGCTCTATCAGCTTCTATTTGAAGTTGTATCGTTTTAGATCCCATGTATTTACGTGCAGTCTCTAGAATCGATCTGTCATTTCCGAGTATTTCCAACACCGTGACTGAAAAATTGTTCTTTAATTGAGTATCTTCGCTATTAGATACTTCTTCAAAATAATTAAATATACTTTCTAGCAGATTGACGTTCCTTTCCTCGCTTAATAATTTAATTATTTTCGGCATGAATACTCTCTCAATTATGATAGTTTCTAGTACCTCACCGTAATACTCGATTGATTCTCTATACTCATCTTCAGCCGACGGTAAGAAATTTAACATTATTCTAAAGAATTCTTCCGATTTTTTACTCATATCCACCAACTCCTCTATTTAAACAGTCTTATTGCCATTTCTAAATCATCTGCTAAAGCATCAAGTATATCTAAGTCATTAAGGCTAAGTTTCCCGGATTTCGATAGCTTATTTAATCCACTTAACTGGTTCTGAGCTTTTTGTAGATGTTTTGAAGAACCCTCGTAAAACTCCTTTGTAAGTATAGCAGCAGTTCCACCATCTCCAACCTTTGCAGTAGATCATTATCGCAGGTGAAGATCGCTTTTTCTTCATTCAGTCTTTCATCGATGTGTACGATCGTTCCATTGTTTCCTATCATATTGGGCGCAGCTGTGTGGCTAAAGATGTGGTTCGGACGCTGCAGCAAGCTCTGCTGAAACGGCAGCTATTTGATGCGCCTACAAAAGCCAGTCGTGCGCTCAGATAATGAGTCACAATTCGTTTCGGAGGCCTATGAGGCGGTTACCAAATTCATGATCTTCTATAATGAACGAAGAATTCATTCGAGTATTAAAGATCGGGCTCCTGCTGATTTTTACAAGCAGAACCTGATTCAACCCATTCCAATTAAATCCGTCAGATTGTAGTTTGAAAAGCTATGAAAGAAAGAGATAGAGAGACCATGTGTCCAAATTTAAGGGGTTAATCCGCTATATACGTTATTTGTGTCATTGGTTGAATGATGAACTAATTCGGCACTGGGTAGCCCCTTACCGAAAAAAGAAACCTTGAAAGGCACAAGGCCAATCAAGGTTTTACACTTAAATACAAAGCTACCCTAACCATAAAACGGTATCATCTGTTTTAAATGCTACAGGCAATTCTTTAATAAGCAAATTAATCCTAGAGACCATATACTCTAAATCATTATTCTGAAGATTAGATTGAGCCCATACTCTCAACTTTTCTAGCTCCAGAAGTGTTGGCTCCAACTGCTCTTTTCTTAATTCTATTCCGTTCTGAATCCAAAAAATACCCAACTCCTCAATAGCAGGTTGCCAAAACTTTGTAAAGAATTCTTCACGGGATATTGGAATTTCAAAACCTAGTTCAAATGAATCATCCTCTTGATTCATTCTAAACACACTAACAGACATTATGAGCCTCCAAACTGAGCTGTAAAATTATAGCTCGGATATTTGATTTTTAATTGATCGATCTCATTTTGAACCGCTTTTCTTAAAGCAGGAGTATCAGCATTTATCCTAAAAACATAGTTATTTATGCTCTGAATATCGCTGACCGATGGGACACTTTTACTCCCATTTGTTGTAGGTCTTGTTGAAGAAGCGTTCTGAATGGTATCAATTCTATTCACCGTTTTATTATAAATCTGTTTTTTAGCCCATTGTTGTTCTGTTTGTGGAACCGTCGGATTCGACATGTATAAACCAGAAGCATTCTTATCCTCAAAAATAGTCTTACTATTTAAATCAATTTCATCTAATTCCGTTAACTTATTGTTGGGACCGACAACTTCAACTTCATTAAATTTACCCGTCCCCTCAGACTTACATTTATCCGTATTTGTATTATGCACCCAAATACCAAGATCACTAACAAAGTAGGTATGGAAATCTTCTACTTCAAAATTATATACGGTTACCTTTTCCTTCAAACTAACAATTTCAATGTTATCAATGGTTAAAAGGTCTCCATTACTTTTTTGAAGCTTGTCTCCTTCCTCTAGATCTTCTGCAAGCACCCAACCCTTTCCTTCTACCCAAAACGGATGATTGAATGTCGTTTCAATAATTTGACCGCTAACTGACAACTTATAAATCTCATCCCGTTGGTTCCTAAACAGGTTCAAGACTTCCTTATAAACTTGTTCACCTGTCTCTTCATTCTTAGAAAGAACCATATCTCCAACTTCAATGTCTTCAATATTCTTCTCCCCTTCGTCTGTCAAAACCTTCGTCCCCGCTGTGAAGCAGTTGCAGATCTTGCCTTTTTGTACGATTTCTCCTTTCTTATTTACATATATCGGAGAGGTTTTAGTTACTCCGATTTTGGTTCCTCCAATTGTAATCAAACTTATTGCTGCTGCTATCGGATCATGCTCTGCATTATATTGAGCATTCGCGTCAGAAACTGACATATTTAATTTACTAGATTGGAACGAGATTTGAAAAACAGCTACCATACTATCAGTTACATAGTGTGAACTGTCAATTTTCTTCAAATCCGCTTTGCTCAAGAGATACCCTTTTTCTTCATCAGCTTGATTCTTATACATGGTATCCAATATGAAAATAGCTTCTGTTGTCGTGTATGGCCTATCCTTTGCATTTTTACTTGTTGGCTCTCCACTATTTTTAATTATATCTTGTACGACGATTGATTCTTGCTCTGAGAGCTTGTAAGAAAATTGATTACTTGATGGAGTAAAGACTGTTATCGACGATTTATGACCATTTTTCGTTATAGATTTGGTTATAGAGGTCGTAATTTCCGTCCGACCAATCGTTGTTGTGACACTCGTCTTTGTCCCGCTATCCATATTTGTAATTGCAACGGTGCTTGGTTTGCCTGCTGTAATCCCCACACTATTAATGAGAGTGGCCCACTGCGTGGCGCTCATTCCCCCTAGTCCTGTTTTACCTTTAGCACTTTCTGCTGCTGCTGAAAGAACCGTTGAAATAGCACTACTTTGAAATGCTAAGGGACTTATCACCGTTTTATCGCTCGAAACGGGAAGTCTTCTAATTCGCTCTGCTTCATCTGTAATGGCTTTCTTTTCTTCTTTTGATGTAGTGGCATAATACTGATTCGTTAATGCTATAATTTGTCCCTGTGCTACTACATTGAGAGTAGCATCAGTGGCAACATACTGACCCGTCGGGTCCCAATAAATCAACGGATTATTAAGCACATACGTATACCGATTCAGCGACAACGGCTCATTCGCCCGCCCTTTATACGTATCCTCAGATATAAACCGTCCTACATACGGATCATAATAACGCGCCCGCAGGTAATACAAGCCTACTTCCGCATCGTAAAACTCTCCCGAGTAGCGAATGGTGCTTTCATACAACTCAATCGTCAGCGTCGGACTGCCGAATACATCGTAGTCATATTGGTTCTCGATCGTTCCCTGCTCATCCACTGTCTGCACAACGTCCCCATGGCCGTTGAACAGGAAATACGACAGCTTGTCCGCTTGGTCGATTCGGGCGATATAGTTTATGCCCTTCACATAGCGCACACTGACCGCATCCGCTTTATCCGTCTCCAAAATGACGTATTGACGGTCATACAAGTAGTTCGTTACCTGCTCTGAGTAGCCGTCGGCCGAGCTGCGAACCGTTTTCTGCGTCCGAAGATCGTCCCCGTCATAGGTGTATTCCACCGTCGAGCGCTCTCCGCCCTGAACATTAATCGCTTGCGTCAGACGGTTGAACCCGTCAAAGGTATTGTTCACCTTCTCCAGCAGGCTGCTTATTTCCTCGGTCTGCGCATCTCCATATGGATTCGCTCCCGTTACCTGATTCATCCCTTGGCTATTCGGACGCAAATAGCTGGTCTGCTGGCGCACTTCATTCCCGTTGTTGTCAAACAGCGAAATGACCTTCTTCTCCAGCACCTCTTCGCCCGCTGCATCCTTCATTTGCTCCGTCAGCTGCAGCAGCTCGATCGAATTCGAATAGATATTCGCTGCGCTTCACGATATACGTCATCGCTTTGTTAATCGGAGATGGGTTCACCGCCTACAATAAGTCTATAAATCATTATCACTCGTTACTGAATAAAAAGCAGTACAAGTAAACAAGCTGACTCCAGTTGCTTACCGGAGCCAGCTTGTTTAGGTGCTTTTTCAATGTCTACTAAATGGGTGCTTGACCATAAACCTCATAAAACTCTTTTCTTTTTTTAAATTATATTATAAAGAGTTCGGTTGCTCCATCAAAAAATCAAGACTACATAATAGACACTTTAGGCAGTCTATTGTCCGTCTTCCATTTTTATTTCTCTCCACCCCCCGCTCTTTTTTTCGTATGTTATAAAACTATTATTCGAATGAATATCTGTAATTATCTTAGTTACATCTGACATATTACATCCCTTTTTCACATCAATTTGATCATGTAGAAATAAAATAAATAAGGAGGTCAAATCATCAACATCCGATAAATATACACCTAAAAGTTCATTGTATTCAGCACTAAAAAACAAACATAAATGCTCTACTTTGATTAGTATATTATCTTTGCGTTCGATCAATCCATCATAACTAGCAAATAAATTGAAATCATCCAAATCAAAAATTCTATTCGGTGTAATTAACGGATTCATGCCTCTTATAAAGATACCTGTTACATCACCATTAATCTTTTCAAGAAAAATAACATGATCTAATCTTTCATTATCCTCCTCATCATGCAAATAAATAATATTCGAAATTTCTTCTTGTTGAAAAAAATAATCAAACTTTTTTGTCATCGATAAAATATAATTATTCATGGTCACCCTCACTATTTAATTAAATCTAATTCTGATTGTAACTTACTTGATAAACGACCGCCTTTTTTGTTTAAGAAGGTCAATATTTCGTTTGTAGCCCTATTAACAAGAACAACTGCATCTCCCTTAACATAAGCATCTACAGATTCGATTGTATTCCATGTAAAAGGCTTCGAATTAGCGAGATTTTGTGGTTCTACAATTGAAACAATGAAATTTTTCATTCCTTCTTTGTCTCCTTTTTTAACTGGAGTACCTAAATCTCTTGAAGTTTCATAGATATCTTGAGCGTGCTTTTTCAGTTTTGTATCGAAATTCGCACTAAAACAAAAATTGGTATTATGCACCCAAATCCCAAGGTCACTGACGAAGTAGGTATGGAATTCATCGACCGTCATGTTGTAAACAGTTACCTGCTTGTGCAACAGTTCGATGCTGTCTATTTTGAGTGTAATACCATCGCTCTGAACAAGCAAGTCTCCAACCTTGAGGTCTTTAACAAACGTCCATCCTTTACCCTCCACATAGAACGGGTGGTTAAAGGTAGATTCAATCGTCTGTCCGCCCACATGAATCTTATAAATCTCATCCGTCTCATGATTGAACGTAGCGGTGACCTCTCTGTACGCTACCTCACCAGTCTCTTCATTCTTCGAAAGAACCTTATCTCCGACTTCAATGTCTTCGATATTCTTCTCTCCTTCGTCTGTTAACACCTTTGTTCCTGCTGTAAAGCAATTACAGCCTCCTGCATTGGTTCTCCCCGGCTTGAATTTTGCTTTTCCTTTGGATATCGCCATTCCCATTCCCGGCATACTGGATTCCATGATTTCCATGGATATATTTGCTGTTGCCGCTATATTCCCATGGTTTTCTATATCTGCGTATAGTAATGCTTCCCTTGAGAAAAATGCCTCTATCCCTTGCTGCAAGCCTCCTGTATTGCCAATTGTCTGCAAATAGGCCTGAAAATCTGCTTCTGTCGCTCCCTTATAGGTGCTCATATATACTTTTCTTAACGAGTCAGTCTCTTGCTTCGTTAAAGCTCCAGCTCCTCTTGTCATCACTTCGCTGGAATACATATCTGCCGCTAGTGCGCCTTCTCTACGCGTGTTGTAATAGAAATAATAATCATCATCGATATTAAATGAACTGTCTTCCCTTCGATTAATCAATAAAGCCATTGCTGCATCAGATTCACTCATCGCTGATCCCATTTGGGTATCTAAATTCTTGACAAAGAGCTCATCTTTTCCAGTCATTCCTTTACCCGTCAATAAATTAATACTATCTCTCTTATCTGTAGATAAATCCAGTACAGACACTTTGTTTCTTATTACTTGCGGTTGTTGACTTCCATATGTTTTCTCAATATAGACAGACGCTCCGATTATTCCGTCTCCCACGAATGTTTTAACCGTAGCTGTGGTCCTTACTGGTCCGCCCGTTACAGAACTTACACTTTTCGATATGGACTGTGTCATCCATTTATCGTAAGTCTCGTTATCAACCATAATTCTTCCGTTTACAACGGAATAGCCCTTCGCCTTCTCTTTCGACTTGTCTGCGTTCTTGGTATCTAATTGAATAGAGATACCTGTCACCAATCTAACTGTCGTTATCCCTGTTTTGGAATCATACGATAACTGGGCATCCGTCGCCTTCACCAAGTCCCGTAAAGCCACTTCAACCATCCCTGTTGGGTCTAAATAAATCAACGGATTATTAAGCACATACGTATACCGATTCAGCGACAACGGCTCATTCGCTCGCCCTTTATACGTATCCTCAGATATAAACCGCCCTACATACGGATCGTAATAACGCGCCCGCAGGTAGTACAAGCCTACTTCCGCATCGTAAAACTCTCCCGAGTAGCGAATCGTGCTTTCATACAGCTCAATCGTCAGCGTCGGACTACCAAATACATCATAGTCATACTGGTTCTCAATCGTTCCCTGCTCATCTACTGTCTGCACAACGTCACCATGGCCGTTGAATAGGAAATACGACAGCTTGTCCGCCTGGTCAATTCGGGCAATATAGTTAATGCCCTTCACATAGCGCACACTGACCGCGTCCGCTTTGTCCGTCTCCAGAATGACGTATTGACGGTCATACAAGTAGTTCGTTACTTGCTCTGCGTAGCCGTCGGCTAAGCTGCGTACCGTTTTCTGCGTCCGAAGATCGTCCCCGTCATACGCGTATTCAACGGTCGAGCGCTCTCCGCCCTGCACATTAATCGCTTGTGTCAGACGGTTGAAGCCGTCAAAGGTGTTGTTCACTTTTTCTAGCAGGCTGCTAATTTCTTCGGTCTGTTCATCTCCGTAGGGATTCGCTCCCGTTACCTGATTCATCCCTCGGCTGTGCGGACGCAAATAGCTCGTCTGCTGGCGCACTTCATTCCCGTTGTTGTCGAATAGGGAAATGACCTTCTTCTCCAGCACTTCTTCTCCTGCTGCATTCTTCATTTGCTCTGTCAGCTGCAGCAGCTCATTCGCATTCGAATATAGATATTCGCTGCGCTTCACGATATACGTCAGCTCGGTTTTGCTGATCGGATCGGTATAGCCAGTCGGCTGCTCCGACGTATACGTCTCCAGCATCGACTCCCGATTCCCGCTGCGGTCATACGTGAAGACCGTCGTTTTGCCCGGCGCTTCCGCTTTTACGATACGGCCAACCTCATCATACCCATAATTCGTCGCTCCGTAGCTGTCCGTTTTCGTTAGCTGGTTGCCCGATAAGTCATACGTGTAGCTGTATTCAGATAATACAGCACCGTCCGCTTTCGTATTGACCAACTTCAACAGCTGGCTGTTGCGGTCGAACGTGTAGCTTTCCTTCACGCCACCCGCGTAAGCAATGGACGTACGGTTCCCGTTCTCATCGTAGCTGTAGGATGTCGTTTTCCCTTGTGCCGTAACGGTACTCATTCGGCTCGATTTGTCATACGTGTAGTTGGTCATAAAGCCCGTTTTATCTTTCAGGCTTTTCACATTACCTACCGCATCATACGTGTACGTGAGCTGGGTCTTTCCATCCTTCGCAACTTCCAGCAATCGATTGTTTCCATCATACTGGTAGCTGCTTTGACCGCTGCCATCGTTCATGGAAGCACGGTTCCCGACTTCGTCATACGTATACTGAATCCGGTCCTCGGTTTCAGCCACCGCTTTTTCAACCAAAAGTCCCCGATTGTCGTAGCTATATCGCGTGTGGTTGCCATTGCGATCCGTCAGCTCTGCCGTTTGCAGCGCCAGATCATAGCGGTAGGACATCGCTTGATTGTTCGGATTAATGACCTGCGTCACCAAACCAAATGCCCCATAACGATAGCGGGTGACCTTCCCTCTGCCGTCTGTCATATCTAGCTGGTTGCCGAGTAAATCGTAGCCATACGTAACACTGACGCCGAGCGGATCGGTTACGCTCAGCAAGCGTCCCGCTTGATCATACGCATACGTATGGGTAACCCCAAGCGTATTCGTTTCGGAGATTCTCTCTCCTGCTGCATTGTATTGATACTTATTCATTTTATTTTGCAAAGCGGCTTCTGGCTCTGCCTGAGCAATCAGGCGGTTCGCCAAGTCATAGCTGTATACCGTTCCATAGCGCTGCGCATCCGTTGCTGCTGATGCATAGCCTTTGGCATCGATCACTTTAACCAAATTATCTGCTGCATCATACACATTTCGCGTCACGATAAGGTTGTACGGGTCTTTAACCGTCACCAGACGGTTAAGCTTGTCGTACGCATAGGTCATGCGATGGCCAGCGGCATTCGCTTCGGCTATTTTGTTGCCTGCCAAGTCATAGCTGAAGGTCGCCTTATGCCCTTCTCCATCGGTTACGGCTGCTACACGGTTAAGCTCGTCATAGGCGTACTTCGTCACATAGCCGCGCTCATTTGTTTCTTCCGCTACATTCCCATTTTCATCATACGCAAATCGTTTGACCGCATCCTGCCCGTTCACCTTGCGGCTCGTCTGCACCAGACGGTTCATTACACTCATTGAAGATCCAAAAAAACATCTATGCAACTCTAGTGATTTGTAACACTAATTACTTATGGTGCGGTATAAGCTAAACAAGCCGATTCCGGTTAGGTACCGAAGTCAGCTTGTTGGCTAGATGTATTATCAATACCCACTAAATGGGGAATTGAAAACTAATAAATGAAAGATTCCTACTTATTTTATTTGCTAGCTGTTATATGACTCCCATCGATTTTCACCTACAAGATTTAGAATATTGCAAAATTCATAAACTTCTATCATTCTTTTTGTTATCAGATATCCGTCTTCCTCAATTTCTTCTGGGGTTAAATCAGTCTCCTTTAATGACCAATAAATTATGGTATCAATATGAATTTCCAAATCTGTTATAAGTATACTCCTAATCTCATCCCACATCGTTTCTTCTTCCTTACATACTTGAAGTTCATCATCATATGAAGCCACAATAATAGCCATAAGAGCATATTTTTCATCTATATTCCAATTAAATGACTTATAGCTTTGAATAAATTCTTGAAGCTTAGTATGATCTGCAACTATATATTCCCAATCAATGTGATGAGTATCAGATAAATCAAATTTTTCAATAAGTTTAAGTCTTGCTTCAGGAGTGACTCCTATCGGATATTTATTCATTTAATCACCTTTCTGGTACTGTAGAATAATTACTATTGTAAGGATATGCACTGGCTATACTATTGTCATCTTTAACAACAATAATTGCTCTATCTGCAACAACCCTTTCTCCTGTTTTCAAGAATGAGCTCCCCCCAACATTACTCGGTAATTCTACATCATATACTCCAGGTCCTTTTTTCGCGACTTCTGATATTAGCTTCGCTGCATCTTTTTGATTATTCCATCTTCCAATCTGAACCTTATCTTTAGCAGCCCTAGATTTTAATGCATCATCAGACATATGTGAGCCGTGTTTTGAGTAAGCATGTCTATAGGTAGGTAAACTATTAGGTTTATCCCAATTCCATTTTGAATATGAGTCAGGGAGTTTAATATTCCCCGTCCCCCCAGGTGTACAACCATTCGTGTTTGTATTATGCACCCATATGCCGAGATCACTAACAAAGTAGGTATGGAAATCTTCTACTTCAAAATTATATACGGTTACCTCTTCCTTCAAACTAACAATCTCGATGTTATCAATTGTTAAAAGGTCCCCGCTACTATTCTGAAGTTGTTCTCCTGCTTCTAGATCTTCTGCAAGCACCCAGCCTTTACCTACTATCCAAAATGGATGATTAAATGTTGTCTCGATGATTTGCCCATCTATAGAAAGTTTATAAATCACGTCTCGTTCATTACGGAACAGATTTAAAACTTCCTTATACGTAATCTCTCCTGTCTCATCATTCTTTGAAAGAACCCTATCTCCGACTTCGATGTTTTCAATTGGCTTCTCTCCCTCGTCTGTCAACACCTTTGTTCCTGCTGTAAAGCAATTGCAGCCAGCTACAATAGACCTCCCCGGCTTGAATTTTGCTCTCCCTTTAGATATCCCTAATCCCATTCCCGGCATACTGGATTCCATAATTTCCATGGACATAACTGCGGACGCTGCTATAATTCCATGGTTTTCTATATCTGCGTACATTAACGCTTCCCTTGAGAAAAATGCCTCTATACCTTGCTTCAAGCCTTCTGTATTGTCTATTGTCTGCAAATAGGCCTGAAAATCTGCTTCTGTCGCTCCCTTATAAGTACTCATAAATACTTTTCTTAAATCATTTGTTTCTTGCTTCGATAAAGCTCCAGCTCCTCTTATCATGACTTCACCGGAATACATATCTGCCGCTAGTGCGCCTTCTCTTTTTGTGCCGTAGTAGGAATAATATTGATCATCACTCAACGTATAATGATCGTATATAAACTTGTTAAATGAACTATTTTCCCTCCGATTGATCAATAAAGCCAATGCTGCATTAGCTTCACTCATCACTGCTCCCAATTCGGCATATAAATTTTTGACAAAGAGCTCATCTTTTCCAGTCATTCCTTTGCCCGTCAATAAATTTATACTATCTTTCTTATCTGTAGATAAATCTAGTACAGACACTTTGTTTCTTATTACTTGTGGTTTTTG
The DNA here is from genome assembly GCF_038051995.1 of Paenibacillus sp. FSL H8-0537. Classification (NCBI taxonomy): domain Bacteria; kingdom Bacillati; phylum Bacillota; class Bacilli; order Caryophanales; family Paenibacillaceae; genus Paenibacillus; species Paenibacillus sp. FSL H8-0537. The sequence continues at coordinate 5,217,864 of NZ_CP150290.1, forward strand.
ACTTCCATATGTTTTCGTAATATAGACAGACGCTCCGATTATTCCGTCTCCCACGAATGTTTTAACCGTAGCTGTGGTCGTTACTGGTCCGCCCGTTACAGAACTTACACTTTTCGTTGTGGTTTGTGTCATCCATTTATCGTATTGCTCATTATCAATGATAATTCTTCCATCTATCACGGAATATCCCTTGGCTATCTGATCGTCTTTGTTCTTCGTTTCTAATTGAATAGAGATACCTGTTGTCAATCTAACTGTCGTTATCCCTGTTTTGGAATCATAGGATATCTTCGTATCCGTCGCCTTCGCTATATCCCGTAAAGATACTGTTATCATTCCTGTTGGATCTAAATAAATCAACGGATTATTCAGCACATACGTATACCGATTCAGCGACAACGGCTCATTAGCTCGCCCTTTATACGTATCCTCAGATATAAATCGCCCCACATACGGATCATAATAACGCGTCCGCAGGTAATACAAGCCTACTTCCGCATCGTAAAATTCTCCCGAGTAGCGAATCGTGCTTTCATACAGCTCAATCGTCAGCGTTGGGCTACCGAATACATCGTAGTCATACTGATTCTCGATCGTTCCCTGCTCATCCACCGTCTGAACAACGTCCCCATGGCCGTTGAACAGGAAATACGACAGCTTGTCCGCCTGGTCGATTCGGGCGATATAGTTTATGCCCTTCACATAACGCACACTGACCGCGTCTGCTTTATCCGTCTCCAAAATCACGTATTGACGGTCATACAAGTAGTTCGTCACCTGCTCCGCGTAGCCGTCTGCCGAGCTGCGAACCGTTTTCTGTGTCCGAAGATCGTCTCCGTCATACGCGTATTCAACCGTCGAGCGTTCCCCGCCCTGCACATTGATCGCTTGCGTCAGACGGTTGAAGCCGTCAAAGGTGTTGTTCACCTTCTCCAGCAAGCTGCTTATTTCTTCGGTCTGCTCATCCCCGTAAGGATTCGCTCCCGTTACCTGGTTCATCCCTCGGCTATGCGGACGCAAATAGCTGGTTTGCTGACGCACTTCATTCCCGTTGTTGTCGAATAGGGAAATGACCTTCTTCTCCAGCATCTCTTCGCCCGCTGCATCCTTCATCTGCTCTGTCAGCTGAAGCAGCTCGTTCGCATTCGAATACATATATTCGCTGCGCTTCACGATATATGTCAGCTCCGCTTTACTGATCGGATCGGTATAGCCTGTCGGCTGCTCCGACGTATACGTCTCCAGCATCGACTCCCGATTGCCACTACGGTCATACGTGAAGACCGTCGTTTTGCCCGGGGCTTCCGCTTTTACGATACGGCCGACTTCATCATACCCGTAATTCGTCGCTCCGTAGCTGTCCGTTTTTGTCAGCTGATTGCCCGACAAGTCATACGTATAGCTGTATTCAGATAATACAGCACCGTCCGCCTTCGTATTAACCAACTTCAGCAGCTGGCTATTGCGGTCGAAGGTGTAACTTTCCTTCACGCCACCCGCATAAGCGATGGATGTACGGTTCCCGTTCTCATCATAGCTATAGGATGTCGTCTTCCCTTGCGCCGTTACCGTACTCATTCGGCTCGATTTATCATACGTATAGCTGGTCATAAAGCCCGTTTTATCCTTCAGGCTCTTCACATTGCCTACCACATCATACGTATACGTGAGCTGGACTTTCCCATCCTTGGCGACTTCCAGCAAACGATTGTTTCCATCATGCACGTAGCTGCTTTGGCCGCTGCCATCAGTCATGGAAGCACGATTCTCGGCTTCATCATACGTATACTGAATCCGATCCTCAGTTTCAGCCACCGCTTTTTCGACCAGCAGTCCTCGATTGTCATAGCTATACCGTGTGTGGTTGCCATTGCGATCCGTCAGCTCTGCCGTTTGCAGCGCCAGATCGTAGCGGTAGGACATCGCTTGATTGTTCGAATTGATGACCTGCGTCACCAGACCAAATGCCCCATAGCGATAGCGGGTGACTTTCCCTCTGCCATCCGTCATATCTAGCTGGTTGCCGAGTAAATCGTAACCATAGGTCACGCTGACGCCAAGCGGATCGGTTACGCTCAGCAAGCGTCCCGCTTGATCATAGGCATACGTATGGGTAGCCCCAAGCGCATTCGTTTCAGAGATTCGATCTCCTGCTGCATTGTATTGATACTTGTTGAATTTATTTTGCAATGCAGCTTCTGGCTCTGCCTGGGTAATTAGGCGATTCGCCAGATCATAGCTGTACACCGTTCCATAGCGCTGTGCATCCGTCGCTGCCGATGCATAGCCTTTCGCATCCATGACTTTAATGAGATTGTCTGCTGCATCATAAACATTACGAGTCACAATGATGTTGTACGGGTCTTTAACCGTCACCAGACGATTGAGCTTATCGTATGCATAGGTCATACGGTTCCCATTTGCATTCGCTTCGGCAATTTTGTTGCCCGCCAAGTCATAGCTGAAGGTCGCCTTATGCCCTTCTCCATCTGTAACGGCCGCTACGCGGTTAAGCTCATCATAGGCGTATTTCGTCACATAACCGCGCTCATTGGTTTCTTCCGCAACATTCCCATTTTCATCATACGTAAAAAGTTTGACCGCATCCTGTCCATTTACCTTGCGGCTCGTTTGAGCAAGGCGATTCATCGCATCATACGTATGGGTCGTCGTGTATTGGCTTCTGCCCGCTGTATCTGTTGCAGCATACATAAAGGCTCTCGGATCAATTTCCTTGACCACATTGCCGAGCACATCATACACGTACCCTGTTATGATCTGCAGCTTACCCGGATTTTCCTGATCTTGCAGAAGCTCCGTATGAGCCGAGCTATCTAAATAAATATGCTCCGCATCCACCAGCTTCACGCTTTGCATCACTCTGTCCTGACTGTCGTACACAAAACGCTCCACATCATAAATCGATGTATCACGAAGCGTTGCCGTTTCCGTCACATTGCCGTTCTTATCGTATTCATGAATCGTCAATGCGCCGCTATTGTCCGATTCGCTTTTCAATAAATTATTCAGGTAATAGGCATAGGTTGTCTCGCGTAAAAAGGCTTCATCCTTCGAGCTGCTGAGGCTCTCTTTAATGAGATTGCCAGCCGCATCGTAAGCATAGCTTTCTACTGCGTACACGAGATTGCCGCTGCTGTCTTGCTCCAACGGCGATTTCGTTTCAATCAGCTTCTTGTTGGCATCGTAGGCATATAGCGAAATGCTGCCGCGCTTATCTTTAAGCGATACGAGATTGCCAGCAAGATCATATTTAGACTCCGTGCGCTGAAGCAGCGCATCCGTCACCAGCTTCACTTGCCCAAAGGCATTATACGCTGTCGTCGTCTTATTGCCGAGCTGATTTGTCTCCGCAGTTACACGTCCCAGCTTGTCATATTCATAAGACGTCTCTCCGCCATCAGCATAGGTGATTGAGCGAACTAGACGATCAGGATAATAAGCATATTCCGTAATCATGCCACGAGCATCTGTTGATTTCGTCACATTTCCAAGCACATTGTAAACAAATATACTAGAATGCTGCAGCGCATCCGTCTGCTTAATTAATTGACCAAGGCCATCATAAACGTAGCTCATGCCCATAGAAGCTTCTATATCTCCGGTATACTGCAAGCCATCTACCGTTTTGATTATTCGACCGTTCACATCGTAGGCGATGTATTCCATCCCTTTGCCTTCTGGCGAGGTCGTAGTAGTAAGGCGATTCATCGCATCATACGTATACGATAATCCCTTTATGGACTTGACTGTGCCATCACGATCCAGAGAAGCCGTATACTGATTCGGCAAAATCTCTTTGATTACATTGCCGTTAGCGTCATAAATATAACGGGTAACGGCTTCCGTTCCATCCGCTGCCAGTTGTTTTGTACGAATGACGCGATCCAGCTCATCATAGTCATAGCGAGTAAGCAGACCTAGCGGATTTTTTTCTTCAACTAAATTGCCTTTCTCATCATAGGTATAGGTGGTTGCTGCTCCAAGCGGATCGATTTGCTTAACGATGCGGTTATCCAAGTCGTAAGCCAGCTTGGTTACATAACCTTTCGGATCCGTCTGGCTCACGACATTGCCGGATTTATCATAGTCATAAACCGTTGTCGCCAGCACACGATCGTAGTAGGTATCATCTACCCCGGCATCCGCAAGCTCAGCCTGCACAAGCTCATCCATTTTCACCAATAACGACTCCGAAAGCTTACGGGATTGAACATCATACGCATAACGCGTGATGTCATAGTCGCCGCTCGCTACCTTCGTCCGCTTCAGCGTAATATTGCCAGCCTCGTCATATTGCTGCAGCGTTTCTCGGCCATTTGGTCCGCTAACGCTAAGCACACGCCCAGCTTTATCGTAGCTATTCGTGATTTTATCGCCAGCAGATGTCTTGGTTCCTTCTGCGCCTGACTTCGGCTGTTTATAGCTGAAGGTTTCACTGCTGAGCAGGCGATTCGCTTCATCATACTGATACTCCGTCAGCTTATACTGAGTTGAGGTCGAATTAGACGAGATGTAAGCTTGCTCAGCAATCAGATTGCTGCTGGAATCATAGCGATAATAAGAGGCTTGCCCCGCCTGATCCACCTTCTCGATTAATTCACCTTTAGCGGAATACGACATGCGTTCCACGGTTCCATCCGGATGCTCCATCCGGTAAGGCTTCTCAAACACATTGTTCCTTACGGTCGTTACATTGCCGTTCTGATCCTTCTTGCTAACCAGCGTCTTGCCCGTAAGGTCATAGTTATAGCTTTCCTTGCTGCCATCCGGATAAGCCTTCTCCTTCAACAGCCCATTTAAATAATAGCTGTACGACGTTTTGCGTCCCAAGGCATCCGTTTCCGAAATGACATTTCCCAAAGCATCATACACATATTGGTTGGTGTAATGAGCTGTGCCTTTGCTATCATTGTCCGCGCCAGTCTGCGCAGAAATGACAGCAATGACTCTATCATTGGCATCATATTGATAGGCCGTTCCATTCGATTTCGATGGATTTGCGGCTGTATAGCCTTCGCCTTTCCCTTCCTTATTGACGTTGCCACGCTCATCATATTGCTTGAACATCACGACCTCTTTGACTTTTCCGTCAAAGGAGCTGGCGGTTGTCATGCGGTTCAGCGCATCATATTCATAAAGCGTTCCTGGCGCATCTTCGAGAGCCAAGGCAGAATATCTGCCGTCGCTTTCTTTAATGACCTTGCCATTTGCATCATAAGCATACCGGCTTCGATTGCCGAGAGCATCGCTCTTCGTTGCCATACGGCCAAGCCCATCATAAGTTATCGTTTGCGTAAGGTCGGTTCCTTGCACCGTTAGTGTTTCTGTTAAAAGCTGGCCAAGCTTGTCATAGCGATACACGGTACGTTTTCCATTGGCCTTGCCGCCGAAAGGCTCCGCCTTCTCGATGACCTGATTGCGGTAATTATATGTAAACAATATCGTATCGTAGCCGTCTCCATTAAATACCTGCTGCTTAATAACATTGCCCGCAAGATCCCGGTCATACAGCATGCGGTAGCTTCCATGCTCTTCCGTCTTACTGCCATTTTTCTCTTTAAAAGTGCCTTCTTCCTTCGTCACCTGACCCGCAAAATTATAGGTGAACAGCTGCTGCTTAAAGCTGGTTTCAGCTGCATCCGTATAATACGTCCCGGTGAGCTTATTGCCGTTAAGATCATAGGCATACCGAACATGCGCCGTTCTCGAACCATCAAGCTTGGCGTATTCATCCGTCACCCGGTTCATCGCATCGTAGGTATAGCTTACATCGCTAGCTACGACACCCGCCGTTCCTATTAATTTGCCCATTCTTGTTCGAATCGGATTTCCCGCTGAATCATAGTTGTGACGAGTATACGTATAGTCCGCCTCACCCTTGGTATAAATACGCTGCTCCGCTACGCGTCCAAGAGCATCATAAATAACCTCCGTAACCTTTTTCCCCGGATCTTGCTGGAGCTTTAATTGATCAAGCGCATTGTAGGCGTATGAAGTCTCATTGCCTAATGCATCCTTCTTCTCTATTAACCGCCCCATGTTGTCATAGCTGTACGCTGTCAAACCGTTTTTGCCATCGGTTTCACGCAGCAAATTGCCCATAAAATCATATTCATAGCTTGTGGTATACACCTGCTTATGATCTGGCGTCGTCTCTACCTTAACTGGACGATTTAATAGATCATAATAGAACGTAGTGGAATAACCCTCTTCATTCGTCAAAACAACGACAAGCGGGGTATCGCTATTGCCTGTGTACTTATATTGAAGCGTCAACTCCCCTTTATTGACCTTATCCTGTTCATAAGAGGAACGTTTAGTCAGGAGGTAATTGCTATCATACTCCAGGCGGAAGCTATGGCCGTTCGCATCAACTTCCTTCGTTTTCAGTCCAAGAGCATCGTACTCATAAGCTTGTAAAACATGCCACTTTCCGCTGTCCTCCACAGCCGCTTTAAGCAAATTACCCATGATGTCATATTCATATTGGAATCGATTTTTATTCGGATCGGTATATTGAATGCTTAAATTGGCGTAAGGGTTTTCGATATAACTGTACCCTTTTACACCCTTATCCGGCTCGGTCGTTTGCGTAACCCGTCCCAGCTTGTCATAGGTATAGCTTGTTTGCTCCTTATTAGGATTAACATCAAGCTTGCGGTTGCCCGTATTAAAGTCATACGCATACGATTTGGCTGCAACCTCGCCATCCGCGCTGCCAGACTGCTTGGTCACATAGGCACCCAACATGTCTATGCCGTTCGCATCCACACCATATTCAAACTGGGTGACGAAGCTTTGTCCACCAGCGCTTGAGGCCTGGCGCGTCATATTGCCGTAAGCGTCGTATTGATAGTCCGTCACAGTCCAGCTATCCTCTGACTGGGCATTCATCTTCGTTTCCCTTGTCACGTTTCCTTTCGAGTCGATGGCATACAGAATTTGGCTTACGGAATTTTTATCCTTCTTCCATGTCTTTGATGCCAAAACATGAAACTTGTCATAGGCATATGCATAAACAACCAAATGATCATTGTTTACGGGATAGCCCTGACTATCTCGCTCTGCTTCCGGCCCCGTATAATTCGTTAGGTTGCCATATTCATCGTATCGATAGTTTTCGATGCGCTTTACAGGCGTTTCATTCGATTGACCATTCGTTGTCTGGTAAATCAGCGTTTCCTGCTTTTTCACCAGCTTCAGCTCGTCGCGCTCGCTCGATACGACCTCCTTATGATCCTTCCCGGTATTTTCGGTCAAAATCAGCTGATGCAAGCCATCAAAGGTATATTTCATTTTATTGCCGATTGCATCGGTCGTTTCCGTGTAATAGCGAAACTTATCCTTCAAATACGTATGGTCATTTGGGTTATAGTTATCGGTTTTGTAGCCGTCAGCCTCGTTCGTATAGCTGTATACGGTTTTATTTTTTACCTCGGTGGTAAAACGATCCTCAAACTTGGCTTTGGATGCATCGTAATCCTTCTTGATCAGCTCGCGCTTCTCAAAAATTTTACGGTACTGCATGCTGCCCTCGCTGAGGCCCTTCGTAAACGTATTATAGATGTAGCGAGTGATATGATTGGTAGGAACATAATCCACCTGCATTAAATTTTCATAGCGATTGTAGACGCCATAATGGGTGCCATTCACAAACGTAAAGCCAAGCTCAGGCTGCTCATACCAAAAATGATATTTCGGACTGCCATCCACATCAAATACGCGCTGCAGCCTTGTCCGCACCACATGCTTGGAATCATTGACCAGCACAGCCGATTTGTCATACACGAGCTTATTCTCTCCAGGCAGGTTGACGATAACCTGAAACTGCCCTTGCAGGTCGCCGGAATCCACATGATTCGGATTTTGCGTCGCTTTGTAGGTTTCATTTTTCCCATACGCCGGGCTTGTGATTGCTCCTACTTTAAACTGATCATTTTCTTTATAATCGATGGTCGTGATACGCCCAACGGTATCGACGATTTTGGAAATCAATTTTTTATGCGTCGTTTTGCCATCTACGGTATAGTCTAGTATTTTGTGCTGGAACGTAATCGTATTGCCATAACGATCGACAATGCCGAGAATCGCGCCATCTAAGGAGAAAAATGTTTTCTTGCCTTCCTTATCGGTCATCACATATTTGGAGCTGCCATCCGTTTGCCCATTATTAAACTCTGTCGTTTCACGAATGACGACATCTTTTACCGTCTGACCTTCCGGCAGCATGACGGGAAGACCATCCTGTGATGCATTTTTCAAACGGTAAATATCGCCGCTCTCGGTATGTAGAAATTTATGGCTCGTACCATCTTCATTTTTGCGAATTTCCATGCTAGGAAACGAGAAACGCATCCCAATCCCCAAATTATAACGATCCTCATAGAAAGAAGAGGATTCATCCACTGGCTCCACATAGTCTACCCATGCGCCATTAACATACTTGACATTCATTTGCTGCACATTGGAAATACCACTCTGATAAATCCGTTTAATTTCCAAATTCAATCCATTGCGCCCAGGGAGCACATAATCGGTCTGCGTTAGACTCAGCTCTCCGCTTTGCGGGTTGATGTATTCGGCACTTTTATTGTTGTTCAAATAAACAGGGGACAGCATTGTATTGTAATTTTTCTGCGGCCCTATTAAGTTGTTCATCTGCTCTTCCAATGTTTCCGCATAGGCTAATGGAGCAGAAAGCATAGATATAAATAAGATAAATAAGGACGTCTTAAGCCAACGTTTCACCCTTGCACCTCCAAGAAGTTTAACTGCATTTGTGGATTGTTATGCTTGCGAAAACGATTAATTGTATTTGTCTGTGTATGCTTTCGCCATAATCGCTTCATCAGAGGTTCCTGCTTTTTTCTTCGTTATGACAGACTCTGGCGTTAACCCAAGCTTCTGAGCTAGTACAAAGGCTTCTGCTACCTGCTGCTCTGTAAACTTTCCTTTTTGAACATATTTACTCAGCTGCTCCTTCGTTATTTGCAGGCGCGGCAAGCTGAGTGAGCCATTCAAAATATCAAGAGAGGCTGAAATCTCCTGCCAGCCTTTGTTTGCCTCAAGCTTTTCCTTCAATAGATCTTCCATCGCTGCCCCGGATACAAAAGAGAGCGTATCTGCAATCATAATGTCATCTGAGCTAAGCTTCGGATTGCTCATCCATTGCTCCAGCTCATCTCCCCCGAAAGCTCTGGGAACGAACGCTTTATGGCTGGAATGATACTGTTTCATGACGGTCTCCCAATCATTCCCCCTCGAGCGCTCTAAAGCTAGCTGCTCCAAATCTTGCATTTTTCCATAGTTTTGGTATAAAAACTCGTAAGCAATAAGCAAATCAGGCAAGCTGCTGCCTGCTGCTGCCAGACGGTCAAGCTCCTTTTGGAATTTCTCATCCACTTGCAGCGTCTTCACCATGCTTTCATAGTTAGCAAGGTTGCGAGCATAAGTGGCCCCATCCGCTTCTTTAATTTGATCCAATGCCGTTTGCGATAGCGACAGGGTTGCAGCATTTTGGAAGGTCTTATTGGTATTGACTGTCGTTTTCTGATCAGTCCATGCATTTTTCGCAAGCACGCTTCCAAGCTGCAGCACTGTGCCAAGTGCAAGTATGACAACTAAGGATTTTGTCATTTTATTAAATTTATATTTCATCGGTAGTCCGCCTTTACGGTCGATTTGGGTTAATAGCCTCTAGTTCCTTCATGACATCAGCCGCTGGGTTGCCAGGCCTAATATCCTCTATAACCGGCAAAGGAACATCGGGTAAAATGTTGTCACCCTTGCTGTCTTTTACATCTATCGATGCTGTCGTTCCCTGCGTCGTTGTCGTCAAATGATCTTTTATACGCGTGTTGTTTTTCTGAATCTGCTCCAGCAGCGCAAGCTCAACACCAGACATTGTAATCATTTCATGGGAAGGGCTGATCATCCGCTTCTCATCTCTTGCTTTTATATAAGCCTCTTGATCAGAAATATATAGGTTCAAATCCAATTCCAATTGCAAAGCCATTAAATATTCATCCAATACAGCTTCCGCGCTGCCTACTTTGCCTTCCAGCAAAAGCATGAAATACACAGCGTCGGCAACGTTGAATTGCTGAAGCAGCTTCTCATAGCGCTCCTGCTGGTCCTCCTCTTTCTTGTCTATGCTTGCCGTGGGAACCTCTACAGCAGGGGCAGGCTGATTGCCGCCCCCCAGCTCCTTCAGTTGAAATTGCAGTCGTTCTGCAAGCATTTTCGCCTCTAAAATAGCCTCATTCTGAAAGCCTTGTGCCTGAAGCTTGCTCGTCACTTCATCCATTCCTGACTCTGCGAGCAGCCCGCTGCGCTTGCTGCGGTCCTCGTCGTTTGCTGCAAGCTTGGTTGACTTCAACTGCTCAAGCACTTCATTCCAAGAAAGTCCCGTGTCTTTCAGCTTCATAATTTCCTCTGCCTTGACACCTGTCATATTGGAAATATCTGCGGCCATCATGCTGTCGCTCTTCATTTCAACGGCAGCTTCTTCTTTATTTGGATTGATTAAATTGTTATCTAGCAGCAATACAAAGGTTTCCGTGATTAAAGCGATGACAACAACAATCGCTACCCATTTGTAATGCTTTTTTAGAAAATGCCTCACATACTCAGCTCCATTTCCATTTCCATTTCCATTTCCGTTTCCTGTTAAACCTTTACGTCAATCATCGTTTGACCTGTTATTTTAGATTTGAAGATGATCGTCGTCACTTCACCCGACCATGATGTGCCCGGCACAATGTTTTGGCTTTTCTTAAAGGTGATGCGTCCCGGTGTGTAAGTGCCCTCCAGATTGGAGCCTGCTATTTTACCGGACTGCGTGTCCAGCGCTGGCGTGAAATCATACAAATCCACGACCTCCAGCGCTGATGCATCATACGTAACGACATACGTTAACTCACTGAAATCCTGCACATTGCTGCCCAGCAGCGACAAATCAAACGTCTTCCCTTTTACACCGTTGACGATATACGAAGGGCTCGTTGTGCTCTTCACAATTGCCGGGCTCCATACCGTCACGCCTGCTTCATTCTTGGCGCGCACGCGGTACGTATGCGAGGTACCGGACTCCAAGCCTGTATCCGTATAGGTAGTTGATGTGCCCGTTGATGCTACGGTCTGGCCATCTACTTCAATGTCGTATCCGCTTGCTCCCTCTACCTGATCCCAGCGCAGCTCAATGCTGTTGTTATTCGCTATTGCATTTACTTCAATATTCCCTTGGAGGGAGTCAGGAAGGGTGGACAACGACAATACGGCGATCCAGTTCGCTGGTGCCCCTTGTTGTTTCAAGCGGATTTTGTACGTATGAAATTCATTCGCCCCGAGCCCTCCATGATGATAGATCGTGTCCAGCCCGTTATCGGTTAGAACGCCATCTACTTCCACCTCATAGTGCGCATCAAATGCCACCGTTTCCCATGATACAGTGATTGATCGATTCGTCACGACAGCCGCTACGTTCGTTAGGGCCAAATCCGATGCTTGTTGATTAGGTAAAGCGGTAAGGGTCACCTTGCTGCCCCATTCACTATGACCGCTTATGTTCACCGCCCGAACCCGGTAAGAATAGGCTTTATTGGATATTAGTCCTGTATGTGCATATTGATTGGTTGTAACGTTCATTATCGTTGAACCGTCAATCTCAATCTCGTAGCTTTCCGCATGCGGTACTTTATACCAGGTCAGCGTGTTGCCGTCCGCTTCGGCTGTAGCGATGAGATTCGTAGGTATGGCAGGCTTTTCAGGATGCGTGACCGTTTCGAGCGGCTCGCTCCACGCGCTTTTGCCACCCGCGTTCGTCGCTCTTATGCGATACGTATGCGGACTTAGCGCCTCCAGCTCCTTATGAAGATAGCTCGTGCGATTGGCATTATCCAAAATCAAGCCGTCTACCTCAATTTCATAACCTGTAGCTCCCGCAACGGGCTCCCAGCTCACGGCCATCTCATGTATCGCCGGCTCTGCTGATAAAGTGCCTGGCTTTTGTGGAGGATAGGGCAGCGTTTGTGAGGTAATCAAGGCGCTCCATTCGCTGATCCCACCTATATTTTTTGCCCGTATCCGGTACGTATGCTGTGTTTCTGGTTCAAGTCCAGCATGTACATAGCGGAGCGCACTTCCTGCATCTAATACAACACCATCTACTTCAATGTCGTAGCTATCTGCTCTAGCGACGATTCCCCAAGTGATCGTCTGTTCCTTCTGGGATGGTGCAACCTCTATTTCCAGCGGAATCGTAGGCGGGTCTGGCAGTGTAAAGGCAGCGAGCAGCGGACTCCAGCTTCCCGCTCCACTTCCATTTTTGACTCGTACCCGGTACGTATGTCTCGTATTTGGCGTGAGCGAGCTATGGAGATACGTGTTCGAAGCGCCATTGTTAATGACCACTCCATCGACTTCAATCTCATATGTGACGGTGCCGCCAATTGCGGGCCATGAAATCCGCAAGTAACGCTGGGATGCTTCTGGCGTTAGCGTTGCTGGCGGGCTTGCCAAGGTTTCTCCGTTCCTTGTGCTGCTCCAAGCTGTTTCCTCTCCTAGTGCATTTTTAGCTTTTGCCTGGTACACGAGTGTTGTATTGGATGCTAATCCAATAACTCGTATTTTCTTATTCGTCGGGGTAAACCATGCGGCCGTGCTGCTTAACCCTCCTGAACCATTCACATACTGAGCGCCAGCTTTTAACTGGTACTGTGTTCCGGTCGGATTTCCATCTTGAAATGTGACCTCAAGGCTGCTTTCATTGGCTTGTCCTAGTACGAAAGATGGGCTTTGCGCCTTTGTTTGAATGCTTTTCGTTTGTGATCCAATATGTCCTACTGCATCTCTCGCTTCAAATTTCACAGTGTAATTCGTATTTGGGATAAGGCTCGTCGCGGTATGCGTACCCGTCGCCAGCCAGTCCGTTGCACTTGTCCCTATTGTGAAACGATGTGGCAGAGCATGCAAGCCTGATATTGCATCCGTTGCTGTTCCCGTTACTTGGATAGTCGTATCCGTTGCTGTTGCCTGAAATACGCCAACTGCTGGAGCATTCTTGTCCACTTGAAAAGCTACCGTTTCCTGAATCGTTTGTGCCCCATCGTTCACTGTAAATTTCATCGTATGCGGGCCCTCACTCAATGATTGGACATTGAGCGCATTAAAGTTTACTTGCTGTGCTGTCGCTGTATTAGAAATGACTTTTGTATCTCTTGGTGTGCTCTCTGCATCTATAAAATAGGAAAGACTAAGATTACCGCTTGCTGAGCCCGTTACGCTTACTGTCGGAATCAAAGATTGCAAATCACTAACCATTTGACCGGAAGTAGGTGTCAAAATGCTTTGCTTCATGGCCGTTTGAATCGTGAAAATAGGGCTATACGCATATTCTCCCCACATTCCGTTATCATTCGCCGATATTCTAACCATCGCTTGATTAGAGGGCCTGTATCTATTTAAATTTAATAAATATTCCCCTTCATGACTGACCTGCCAGGCTGGCACCGTTTCGACATCATCCCACGAATATCCCCCATCTAGTGAGATTTCTATTTTCACCGTACTGGGGGTTATCGTTAACAAAGGTTGAACCTTCCATGTCAAAAGCATAGTTCCCTTATAAACCTCGTTATATCGAGGTCTACTTATTAATACAGGATCATTAGCTGGTTTATAGGTTTTATACACATGTATGGAGCCCATATTTTGTCCATAGCATCCTACTTTTGTTATCTTGATATCCCTAGTAGCACCTCCAGGAACACCTTCTATATCCAAAAAAGGTTCGTTATAAAAACCTTTCAATATAGCATATGAACCGCCAAATATTGCCGGGACGAAGCTTATTTCATATCCGCATCCTAATGGTAAATTGTTTTTATTGCTTGTAAATTCAAGTCTCGTATGATAAACCCCGTACCGAGAATGATTAATATCAAAAATCAAGTTCTCTTTTCCATCCAAGTAGGAACCAGGGACGTTGGAAGAATAAAAATTCTGTTCTCCAAAATTATGACTTGCCACATACGACCAGTTAGGGTTTTTAAGTCCATTATCCGGAGTAATGCTTGCTGCAAAAACACCAGCATTTTGCCCTATGAGCGTTACCAGGAAAAAATATAAGGTTAGTACTGTAATTTTTCTCATTGAACTGTCCCCCACATATGCTATTCCACAATATAAGTAATTTTTGAGTAGTCATTCGTTTTCGCTAGAAACTCAATGCTGTTCACTATCGTTTTGTCGGCATTAATAACCTCAAACACGATTTCTCCAGGCACGAATTTCCGCACCATCATATTGGTACCTTGAATTAAACCAGTTCCCAGCTCTATTTCTGGCGTCATGCCACTAAGATCTAGAACCTCTACTTCAGAAGGCTGATAAGTTACTGTAATCGTTCTTTGTGTTACACCCTGCTTCTTAGGAGCAGCAACAACTACATTGAACTTATTGTCTTTGCCTGGGTTAACAATAATTTCAGGTATTGTATTTTTCTCTACTTTTTCAGACCATTCGCTAGAGCTGCTCCCCGAATGGGATCTAACCCGATAAACATGTCGTGTATTGGATTTCAGCCCCTGATGTACATAGCTGACCCCTGAAATACCTTCAATAAGTGTCCCATCAACTTCAAGATCATAGCTTGCCGCTCCTGTTACCGAAGTCCACTCGACGGTAATTTGATTTGTCTTTGCTACCGTAGAAATAATTTCCGGTACCCCAGCTGAGCTTATAGCTGTAACCGCTTGACTCCATTCTCCTAGAGCGCTGCTCGATTTTGCTCTCACCCGGTACACATGCTTTGATCCCGGAGTAAGCTGTGAGTGTACGTATCGGGTCAAATTTCCGTTATCTACGACTCTTCCATCTACTTCAACGTCATAACCATTTGCACCGACAACACTTTCCCACTCTATGGAAATACTCGTGCTTGCCGAGAGAACTTTATGAATAACGGGAATACCCAGTCCCGTGCTTGCTCTAACCGTATCGCTCCAATCACCGGTCAAATCATTATTTTTCGCTCTTACGCGGTAAACATGGAGCGAATTAGGTGCCAGCCCTGCATGTGTATAGCTAGTCCCATTTGAAACCTCTACTAGCACGCCATCAACAGCGATTTCATAGCTAGTAGCTCCACTGACACTATCCCAGGAAATCGTAATCGCATCATTTGTTGATGCCGCCTTCACATTTTGCACCTTGCCAAGTGATGTTGCTTGTGTAATGATCTCGCTCCAAGGGCCATTCCCCCCTGCATTTCTAGCTCTAATCCGGTAAGTATGCTCCGTAAACGGCAGCAAATCCTTATGAACATACGTTAAATTCAAGCCATTATTTACAATCAGCCCGTCCACTTCGATATCATAGCCAACTGCTCCAATTACTTGATCCCAGGTTACAGTAATAGCTGTGCCCGTAGCTGTAGTGCGTATATTCGAAGGTACTCCCGAAAGTGTTGTACGTGTAATGGAATGGCTCCATTGTCCAATGATGCCATTATTTTTGGCGCGTACCCGGTACGTATGCTCGCCGCTCTGTTCTAAATTTGAGTGCAAATAACTTGTACTGAGGCCATTATCTACAACATTTCCATCCACCTCGATGTCGTAGCCAGTTGCCCCAGAAACCTCATCCCACTCTACTGATATACTGGAGGTGCCAGCTACTGCATGCAGATTTTTCGGGACGGAAGGCAATGTAGCCGCCGTAACTTTCTCGCTCCAATTACTTGCTCCATTGCTATTTTTCGAACGAATTCGGTACGTATGCGATGTGTTAGGCTCTAACTGGTCATGCAAATATTCCGTTCCCGTTATATTGCTTTTAACTGCGCCATCCACCTCAAGATCATAGAAGTCCGCACCAGAAATAGAATCCCAAGTAATATGAATAGACTTATCCGTTGCAGTTGTATTCAGTACACCAGAGGTTCCTGGAAGCGTAGATTTCACAAGTATCGGGCTCCATTGCCCCGGACCGCTTGTATTCACCGCTCTTATTCGGTAGGTTCGCTGGATGTTTGAACTCAGATTTTCTTCAAAATAACGATTCACGTTGCCAATGTTAACGACCGTATTGTAGGTTTCCACCTCATAGCCAGTAGCGCCTCTCACATTTTCCCAAGTCAAGGTTACGGAATCGCTTGTCGATTGCAGCTTAATATCCTCGGGTACGTCCGGCAAAGTCCAAACCTCCGATACAGAAGACCATTCGCCCTTCAAATCGCCGCTCGTCGCTCTGACTCTGTAATAATGCACCGTGCCGGATGGCAGCGGTTCATGAATAAATTCATTATGAATGCCCATTGGATAAATGCTGCCGTCTGTTTCAACCTCGTACCCATCTGCATTAAATGCAGTAGTCCAACCGACCTTCACCGCATTTTCAGTTGGAATTGTCTGAATGGCGGGAGTTGCAAACGGAGATAGCTGACTAGCTGGCACAACCTCTTTCACTCCAGAAGCGCTTTGCCATAATAAAATAGCCTTTGGCGAACCATTACGGCTAACATATTCCATTTGAATGTCAACCTTTTGACCAGCTTCTAGTGCAATAGAGCCAGTAAATAATTTATTTCCTTGCGCTGCCCACTCATCGATAATTAGAGTCCCATTCACATATAATTTGACTCCGCCATTAACATCAGCCTCAAACGTATAGTTCTCTGCATAATAAGGCTGGATTTGTCCGGTCCATCTGACAGAAAACCGTCCATCATTTAGGCCTGTTGAAGATACAGGAGCCTTGCCTTGCAATGCAGGCTGCTCTAGCACCGTCATTTTTTCACCATCCAAATTTTCCTCTGTAAAATATTCCGCCTTTAATCCTGCCGCCAAATATTTCAGCTTTGTTTCCCCTTCAGTACCAACTCCGATATTAATAATCGGTTTCTGATTAGCTGTAATGCCGCCTCCGATGGCAACGATGCCTCCAGTCTCAATATTCAAGTGATTGTTAACATGCATATCGCCTTGAATAAATAAATCTCCACGTTTTACAGAAATATTGGCTTGCTGATTATTGGAAACCAGACTGCCAACTACCATTTCCTCATCAATATTCATATTTACATTTGTATTAATATGAAGACTTCCAGGCACAATAACTCTTCCCGCTTGTACATGAAGCAGGCCGCTATTATAAGTAAGGCTTCCAGCTATGAAATTATCCGCAATCGAGACGCTAGAATTATTATTCAAGTGCAAGGAACCTTTGACCCATAAATTCCCTCCCATTGTCCGAGTGGAATCATTCGGTTTTTTAATATCTATAGTCAGCTCGGTGTTCGCATTCATGCTTCCATTGACGACCAAAGTTCCATAAACCGTAATGGACAGCTTATTGTTCGTATTAATCCCCTCTGCAATGACATAAACCGGTTTTGTAGGCGAGCCCAATGTCAATGAGGAATCTAAATTTAAATGGCCCACCGTTACAGCGACCATATCACTGCTGCTGTTATTGATTGCTGCCTCCAGACCTGAGGCACTGCAGTTATTGCAGGAGATAAATGACGGATTGGATGCCGCCAGACTGCTTTCGAGTGAAGCCATTTCTGCATTCATATACCGGCTAATTTCCGGATTCAAATCGCCTACCCGAATAAAGGGCAGCGCATTATGCTCATTATTTTGATTGCCAGAAATAATAATTTTATTGCCCTGCAGCTTGTTTTGCTCCGCTGGATTTCCAATTTGCGGCTTTGGAATCGTTTGAATAATAGGCTCTAGAGATTTAATCTCGATATACTGAATAGCGGTTGTATCTTCGCTGCTGCCTGCATGGAGCGTCAGTTTCCCGTCAGCAATGACAACCCCCTTATGGAAAGTCACTTGCCCGCCAGCTGGCAGCTCTGTATTCTCCCAAAAAGTGTTTCCCTCGACATTAAGCGTATTATTGCTTTCATATACAGAGCTTCCGACACTGACCTTCACGTTATATCTGCCATTCGGCAGCTCAATCTCCCATTCGCCCCCTTCTTGCACTTGAATAGAAGAGTTTAGAAGCGGAGCATCGTAGGTGCTTCCCGTAACCGTAGACTGCGTATGATCCATATTCCAACCATAGAAGTATCCATTATGTGGACCATACTCATCCCCATGGTCGGCCAAATAGCCATCTGCTGCTAAAGCATCAGCTGCTTTAAACTGAATATTAACGCCTCGAAATGCCGTGGCAGCCTCCGTAGAATCGCTCCAGATCGAAGGCAAGAACAAATGAATGATTAATGACAAGCACAATACTCTTATTACACCTTGCTTAATCTGACTAAAATACATTTGAATATCCTCCTCTATTAAGAAAAACGGCTGTCGCCACCCTCTGGCGGCAAATAAAAAAGACCCATTTACTTTTGGCGGCCCGGCTGTCATACGGCAACCATAATGATGGTTTTCCGTGAAGACCCGTGGCTTTGCGTCCCTGTCTTTCGATCAGGTTTGCCTTTTTCAATTTCAATGGGCTTGTTGATTTTTAAACCAACCTTTGAAATAATAGTTCTTTGTACTTAGTATATCGGTTGGATATTTGAAATTTTATACTACATAAGTCATAAAAATAAATATTTTTATTTATCTCCAGTTAATCCTATTTGAACTCACAATAATCTTCCTTTTCATCTGTTATCTATATCCTAAGTCTTACTATCAACAAAAAAATGCCCAACCCGCAAATCCGCAGGCTGGACATCTACCATCATATTTAAGTTCACTTCCCTATTAATTTAGGTGAAATGATTCAGGCCAATTGACCTACTTCAACCCAAAAGCCTGCTCCAGCTCCGCAATCCTCGACTGCTCCATATGCACAATAGCGCCAATGTTTTTCGCTGAAATGGTTGCTTTCGCGCTGTATTCGGCGACCTCTAGGCGGTCGAAGGCGTTCAGCAGGCTTTGCCCAGTGACGATGACGCAGTCATTTTCGGCAATGACGATGGGTGTGTTCTCCTGAAAAAGCTGTGCCGCCGCCTGCGGCTTCGTATACAAATCTCCATACGGGAGCTTAGGAATATTCCGCAGCAAAATATAGCTTTCCGGAATCGTCCGCGAATCCAGCAGCACCTCCGTCACCGCAAACGCCATAATGTTGGGCGGATGGGCAATAATAACCGAGTTCACATGCGGCTGCGTCTCATAAATATGCTGGTGAAACTGCACCGAGCGGCTAGGCACCTTGCCCACCTCCTTCTTCCCGCCGTCGATGCGTACGAGATCTGCTGGCTCCACATATTTACGGTCCTGATCATACGGCGTAATAATGAAGGAATTTTCACCGACCCGATGGGAAAAGGTCCCCTGTGTGCTCGTAAACAGCCGCTGATCGTAAGAACGCTTAATGAGCTTGCACATCTCCCGGCGTGCTTCCTTCTCCTCACTGCTGTAAAAGTCCGGTACGAACGCCTCCAGCAGCACCTCCCTCGTATCCGCCAGCTGTTCGGCCGCCAGCGTTACTGGCGTCCCAATCCGATTCGCCTGTATCTCCATCCGCGCGCAATATTCCAGCGTCTCGAATCTTTGAAAGGCTTCAAATAAATCGCGGCCGCCTACCACGACGCCGTGGTTTTCCAGCATAATCGTGTTCAAGCCTTCGCTGAATACATCCGCTATATTTTCACCCAGCTCCGCGCTTCCCGGCAAGCCGTATTTCGCCATGCCCACCTCGCCGCAGATCAAATAGTCATTCGGCAGCAGACGGACATTTGGCACTTTACGCACCATGCTGAACGCCACAAGCGCCGGTGGATGTGCATGAACAACCGCCCGAATATCCGGCCTTCTGCGATAAATCATCTGATGGAACGGGTATTCGCTCGATGGCCGGTGATTGCCTGCAATCGTACCGTCAGCCTTCACACAAACGATGTCCTGTCGCGTCAGCTCACCCTTATCAATACCCGCCGGCGTAATCCACAGATCGCCATTATCATCCAAAATCGATAAATTGCCGCCTGAAGTCGTCGTCATGCCATAACCGTAAATGCGCTCCATCATCATGACCAGCTGATCGGAAGGATGTAATAAGGTGAATTCCATTCGCGTGTCCCCCTTTTTCTCGTTCAATATCTTTGTTTATATTGTATTACTTTTGTTTGTTTTTGAAAGTGACTTTTTTTACATTTCCTTTCCTATATTTCAAAAAAAAGAATGCCTCAGGCCCATAGCTAGCCCCGAAGCATTCCCACTTTTCAATCTATATTCAAATCTAAATATTTTTTTGTCCCCTATCCAGCACCCACGCCATATGCAAACTACAGCTTGCGCTCCCGTCTGCGGGCAACGCCCGAAGCATAAGCCGCTTCAATGACCGCCTCTTTGACACGATCTGCCACATGCGGATTAAATATGCTCGGAATGATGTAATATTCATTCAGCTCATCCTCGGTAACCACCGCAGCAATGGCCTCGGCGGCAGCCAGCTTCATCTCCTCTGTCACCCGCGACGCCCGGCAGTCCAATACGCCGCGGAACAATCCGGGGAAGCATAATACATTATTGATCTGGTTCGGATAATCCGACCGTCCCGTCGCAATGACGCGCACAAGGCCTTCCGCTTCCTCCGGCGTTATTTCCGGTGTTGGATTCGCCATTGCGAACACAATGGCATCCTTCGCCATTTTGCGAACATCATCCGCCTTCAGCACGCCTGGCCCCGATACGCCGATAAAAATATCTGCGCCCGCAATGACTTCACTCAGCTTGCCCTGCTCCCGGTTCGGATTCGTATGCTCCGCATACCAGCTCCACGCTTCATGCGCGTAGCTGTTGCCAGCGACGAGTGCGCCGTCACGATCAACCCCGATGATGTTCCGTACACCTGCTGCTAGCAAAATCTTCGTGCAGGCAATACCTGCCGCCCCAACGCCGCACAGTACAACCTTGCAATCCGCAAGCTGCTTGCCAGCAAGCTTGACCGCATTAATAAGACCTGCGAGCAGCACGACCGCTGTACCATGCTGGTCATCGTGGAATACCGGAATGTCCAGCTCCTCAATGAGACGCCTCTCAATTTCGAAGCAGCGCGGCGACGAAATATCTTCGAGATTAATACCACCGAAAGTGGGGGCAATACGCTTAATGGTCGCAATGATTTCTTCCGTATCCTGAGTATCGAGGCAGATCGGGAAAGCATCGACTCCTGCGAGCTGCTTGAACAGCATCGCCTTGCCCTCCATGACCGGCATCGCTGCGAGCGGGCCAATATTGCCAAGCCCTAATACGGCTGTTCCGTCCGATACGACGGCTATCGTATTTCTTTTTATCGTGAGCGAGTGTGCCCGCTTCGGGCTTTCATGTATCGCCATGCAAATATTTGCCACGCCCGGCGTGTACACCCGCGACAAATCATCGCGTGTTTTAATCATCATTTTCGGTGTTACTTCGATTTTGCCGCCAAGATGCATAAGGAAGGTCTGGTCTGATACCTGCAGCACCTTTACGCCTGGCGACTTATTTAATACGCTTACAATTAGTTCTTTGCGCTGCGTATCCGTAATATTGACCGTCACATCACGAATCGTCGATGTTTTGCTTGTCCCGCTTACGTCTACAGCTACAATGTCGCCGCCCGCTTCACCAATTGCCGTAGCAATTCGGCCAAAGGTTGACGTTTCCTTGTCCATTTCCAAACGCAATACGATATTCGTGCTTCCCGTTGCTGGCACCGCCATCCTGACCACACTCCCTTTGCAAACGCTTTAGCGCTTGCTATTTGCCTTCATGATAACGGTTACATGAAAACGTGGGAAGCTTTTGACCATATTGTTGGTTTTGGTCATTTTGGTCTTTGCTGCAATACGTAGCGATTGATTGGACGCCCAACCCCGCCATAGTTGATTTCCAGCATCACATAACCGCTCTTCTCCAAAAAATCCAAGTAGCGCCTCGCCGTTACTCTGGCTATACCGATTCCCTCGGCTGCTTCCTCCGCCGAAACTCCGCCCTCCAAGCGATGCATGACGTCGACGATTTGCCGCAGAGTAACGGCATTCAGCCCTTTCGGCAGGCTGCTTTGCTGCTCATCCAGTCCAGCAAAACCAATTTGCCTTGCTTGTCCTGCTGGCCCAGCCTTTCCGACTATCCCTCCTGGCCCTGTTTGTTCAGCCTGTCCAGCTTCCTGCTGCCCATTACCATGCTTCTGCCCCTGCACCCCGTTTTCCCCACTGAGCAGCATTCGATCCAGCTCCTCTTGGGTGACAGCCTTTTCTTCTGCCAAACCTTCATGGCGGTCGCGGTAACGCTCCAAGGTCTGGCGAATCCGCTCCAGCTTGAAGGGCTTAATAATATAATCCATCGCGCCCCCGCGCAGCATTTCGCGAATCGTCTCCGGATCTTTCGCCGCCGTTACGACAATAACGTCAACGGGCATTGCCGCTGAGCGCAGCTCCCGCAGCGCCGCCAAGCCGTCTAGTGCTGGCATAAATACATCGAGAAACACCAAATCCGGCGCAAGCTCCCGGATGAGGCGCAAGCCCTCCAGCCCATTCCCCGCAATGCCCACGACCTGAAAACCGTCTACTTGCTCAACAAACTGGCGATTAACCTCCTGCACCATGGGATCATCTTCAATAAGCACCACTTTGAAAAAGCTTCCGTCCTGTCCTTTGCTCATGTCCTCCGCTTTCACGTTCATCCGCCAGCCCCTCCCATCGGAAATGTTAGCTCAATAGCCGTACCGCTTCCTAGCTCCGACTGAATACGCAGCACCCCATCGCCCTTATCGACGATACTGCCAACCAAATACAGTCCAATGCCGCGATTATCACTGCCTTTCGTCGTAAAACCCCGTTCAAGCACACGCGACTGCACCTCAATCGTCATGCCGCAGCCATTATCTTCAACAAGAATGGACAGCAGCTCTTCATTCTGCTCCATACTAACATAAATTTCCTTTTCGTGACGCACTACTTGCGCCAGCGCATCAAAAGCATTTTCAATCAAATTGCCGATAAGCAGCACCATATCATGCTGATCCAGCATGACGGGGAATTGCTTTACCTCCATATGAGGATCAAGCTTAACCTGAATGCCCAGCTCCTTGCCCCGGCTGATTTTGCCAAGCAGCAGGCCCGCTAGGCTGTCATCCGCAATATGCTGATGCAGAAACTGCGTCAGCTCCTCCTGCTGGCCGGAAATATCATATACATATTGCAGTGCCTGCTCTTTTTTATCCAGTTGAAGCAGTCCAGCAATCGTGTGCAGCTTGTTGCTATGCTCATGATTTTGCACCCGCAGCGCATCGACGAACTCTCGCACACCCGTCAATTCCTCTGCCATACGTGTCACCTCGGTACGATCTTGAAAAATCGCAATCGCTCCGATCATCTTTCCCTGCTCACGAATCGGAATGCGGTTGCTCCAAATCAGCGTATTGCCCACTCGCAGCTCCTGATTGAACACAGGGCGCTCCAGCTCCATAATTTCCGGCAGCCTTGTATCCGGCAGTACCTCGCGAATCGGCAAACCGACTACGTCACGGGATACGCTGAAAATCTGCTTCGCCCGCTCATTAAAAATCGTAATCAGCTCAAGGCGATCAATCGCAATGACTCCTTCATGCATCGCCTGAAAGGCCGCCGAACGCTCCCCATACATGCGCGCAATTTCATGCGGCTCCAAATTGTACATTTGCCGTTTAATATGCCGGGCAAGCAGCGCTGAACCGAATATCCCAAACAATAAAGCAATCAGCAGCGTAAGCACAATCGAGCTTTTCTGCTCCTCAATAAGCTTCGCCAGCCCGGGCAGCAGCCCGCCCGCCACGACAACACCTACCTGCTCATGCGCCTCATTCATAACCGGGACATATGCGCGCAGGGCAACGCCCGACTCCCCCTTCACCTTCGACATGTAGGTGTGCTCGGCAAACGCCGCATCCGCATCCGATGAAACAAACTTGCCGCCGATCCTCGACGCCAATGGATGCGATAGCCTCGTCCGGTTCATGTCCAGCACGACGACATAGGCCACATTATTAATAATACGGATATTGTCCGCTACAGGCGCAATCCAGCTTGCGCTATCTGGTTCATTGATCTGATTTTTAATGCTAGGCAGCTCGGCAACGGTACGGGCCGTAATCAGCAGCCGCTGTTTAAGCTCGTCCTCCTTCATGCGGGTGACGCTCCCAATGACGACAATGCCACCAATAAGCAGCGAAAGAAGAACGAGTCCGAATGACAGCAATATCATTTTCCAATAAATTCGCAGACGGCTGAGCATCGCTTCTCCTCCCTGTTGCTTCGTTTACGTTTTTTCTCTATTGTGAAATAATAAGGGTAAAATAGCAACTGCGGCAAACGCTGCTAATCTGGCAGGAAAGGGAGTGGATTAAAAATGAAAACCGCAATCGGTATGATCAGCTTTATTGCTGTAGGCTTGCTGGCTGCCATTTTGTTCGGCTTTCGTCCCGAGGCGACTCGTACCCTGCCCTTTGATGAAGAACAGACGGGGCTGAAGGAGAGAATCGTCATTAAGTTCAGCCATGTGGTCGCGGAAAATACACCGAAAGGACTGGCGGCGACCCATTTCGCCAAGCTCGTCAAGGAAAAGACGAATGACGCCGTTGAAATTCAAATATTTCCAAACGGCATGCTGTATACCGAGGATACCGAGGTCGCGGCACTCAAACGTGGAGATATCCAAATGATCTCCCCCTCCTTTTCCAATCTAAGCGCCGTTGATCCCGCATGGCTCGTCATGGATCTGCCCTTTGCTTTTACCGATCAGCAAGCAGTGGATAAGGCGCTTGCTGGCGAGCTTGGCACGCTTTTAGCTGCAGCGATGGAGAAGCATCATATAAAAAGCGTTGCCTTTTGGAGCAACGGCTTCAAGCAAATGACGAACAGCATTCGTCCACTGCGGGTTCCCGAAGATTTTGCAGGTCTGAAATTCCGCATGCTGCCGAGCGATGTCGTCATCAGCCAATTTCAAGCGCTTGGCGCCACTACAGCGAAAATCCCCTTCAACCAAGTATTTGCAAGCTTAAAAAAAGGCATCGTCAATGGACAGGAAAACACAATATCCAACATTTTTACGAAGCAGCTGTTCCAGACGCAGCATTATATGACAATTAGCAATCATGGCTATCTCGGCTATGGGGTAATGTTTAATGAAAGCTTCTGGGACGGGCTCCCCCCGGACATTCAGGCCGAGCTGCAAAGCGCGCTTGCAGACACGACCGAGTGGATGAAGCAAAATACAGCCGCGATGCAGGAGCAGCAGCTTCGTCAGCTCAAGCAATCCAAGGATATTGACATTCATATGCTAACCCCGCAGGAGCGGGAGCAATGGGTGCAAGCTTTTTTGCCGATTTACGACCAATACCGCGACATTATCGGGGAACCGCTGATGAAGGAAATCGCGCGACCGAAATAACCAAAACGAACAATATGACCGTATGCTTGTGACAGAGGCTCTCCTTCTTTTACAATGAGGACGCAAACGAAATTAAAGCGTTTTCATTTTGATAAAAGAAAGTGGGGCCCTCCTCATGAAGCTGAAATTCAACCTAAAAAACCTAACCGTCCAAGTCGTGTGTGCTATCATTATTGGTATTTTATTCGGCCATTATTTCCCGGAGCTTGGCGAGAAAATGAAAGTGCTTGCCGATGGATTCATTAAGCTGATCAAAATGGTTATTGCACCCATCGTCTTTTTCACCGTTGTAAACGGCATTGCCAATATGGGCGATATGAAAAAAGTCGGCCGCATCGGCGGCAAGGCGCTGCTCTATTTTGAAATTGTGACGACGCTAGCGCTTGCGATCGGCCTCCTCGTCGTCAATTTGGTGAAGCCGGGCGCAGGCATTGATGCCAGCAAAGCCAGCGGCGACATTACAAAGTACACCGACGCTGCTGCTCAGTCCAGCCACAGCATGGTGGATTTTATACTCGGCATTATTCCGGATAACGTCATTTCGGCTATGGCTGGCGGCGATTTGCTGCCGATACTCTTATTTGCGATTTTGTTCGGCTTGTCGCTTACGGCGATGGGAGAATCGGCAAAACCGGTTACCCAGCTGTTTGACAAGCTGTCGCATGGCTTTTTCGGCATCGTCAATATGATTATGAAGCTATCACCACTTGCTGCTTTCGGAGCGATGTCCTACACAATCGGCAAGTTCGGCATTGGCTCGCTGACCTCGCTGGGCAAGCTGATGGGCTCCGTCTATATTACGATGGCGCTGTTCATCATCATTGTGCTCGGCTCGATTGCCCGCTTTTATGGCTTTAGCATTTTCAGCTTTATCCGTTATATCAAGGATGAGATTTTCCTCGTGCTCGGCACTTCGTCCTCCGAATCGGCGCTGCCGCGCATGATGGATAAGCTTGAAAAATACGGCTGCTCCAAGCCGGTCGTTGGGCTCGTCGTTCCAACTGGGTACTCGTTCAATCTCGACGGTACGGCGATTTATTTGTCCATGGCCGCGATGTTCGTCGCCCAGGCATCCGGCGTTGAGATGTCGCTCTGGCAGCAGCTTACGCTGCTTGGCGTACTGATGCTGACGTCCAAGGGAGCCGCAGGCGTTACGGGCTCCGGGTTTATTACGCTGGCAGCGACGCTTGCCGCTTTCCCGAGCATTCCTGTTGCTGGCATGGCTCTGCTGCTCGGCGTTGACCGCTTCATGTCCGAGGCCCGCGCCATCACGAACCTGATCGGCAACGGTGTAGCAACCGTCGTCGTCGCCAAGATGGAAAATGAATTTCATCCGGGCGGCGCGCCGGATGCGGCTGCAGCTTCGAAAGTCGAGCCTGCTGCTGCTACTGCAAGCACAAGTCTCGCTGGAACTCTCGTTAAGCCTGCTGCGGAGCAGTCTTAAGCTGGACACAACTAGCTTACGTAGTAAAACATTAAAAGCTCAGTTCCCTTTCTTAGCGGGGACTGAGCTTTTTCAATTAGACAAAGGAAAACTCCCCTTCAAGTAGCGGTTTATTTATTAAACCTGTCTACTTGAAGGGGAGCATATCAAAATCGGTAGTCTGTTCCGTAATTTATAGCGAGGTTACGAACTTCACCTCCGGAAAGCTGCTATCCGGTCCTTTCATTAAGATTCCGCCTTGATTTTTCAGATACTTATCGAAGAAATCCAGCATATAGGCATTGATAACGGAGCTCGCTCTTTCGGGCGCAATCTTTCCTGTAATGCCCAGCATTTTGAAAATAGGAGAAATGAACTGTACGTCGGCAAAATTCAAATGCTCCGTATTTTCGATATAGAGGACTTGTCCCCCTTCGTTGACCGTTTCGCGCATCCGTTCAAGCTCCAACTTTTTATCTTCCGTTACTTGATCCTCCCACTCTCTTGTTGAGCCCATACGGTTAAGCTCTGCATCCGTGTAGACCCGGTTATCCATCACCATTTTTAATTTTTCGGAATAGCTTTCCGAGTTGATGAACAAAAACGGCTTTCGCAGACCCTCTCTGTCGCGCAGTCGATAAAGCCCTCCATCAAGGTCTATACCAACCGCGATTCGCGGATCGTAAGAAGCGTCATAGGCCGTCGCTCCGCCGATGGAATGACCGAATACCCCGACATGACCGAGATCAATTCTCCCTTTTAGATGACTCGAAATCTGCCCCGATTCGATGAGCTCGAATTGGTCCAGCGCAAACGACACATCGTCGGTTAAAACTTTTCCCAACTTGTCGCGATTTCCTCTACTTGTCCGGTAATCTTGGTCGGGCGAGAATAAGTCGTTGGTTGTGCTGGTCGTGATTCGACCGTCCGGAAACTCGGTTGCAAATGTATTGTAGGTGTGGTCGATCACTGCCACGATATATCCGTGACTCGCGAGATTTTCGGCTTGCGACGTGTGGAGGAACCTGGAAGAGCCGTTGCCGGGATTCGCAAGGATCAGCGGGTATGAAGTCTGTGCCGAAGAAACTTCGGCCCCCGAATAAGCATGACTGGATACGTACTTCAGGTGTTGAAAAGTAAACCCGGGAAGGCCATAGTTCGCGGCCATATAACGTAAAATCTGGGTATCGGGAATAAAGGGAGCGTTCTGGCCAGTGCCAGCTTGAGCAGGATACCATATCTGAACCATCAATTCTCTTTTACCATCTCTGGCTTCGTCGAAAATCTCCTCCCTATTTGTATCCACGAAATGAAAAGTTTGCGTTCCCACCTTAAATTCGCCTTTCGGTTCAGGTAGTTTAAATACAGGAAAAGCATACATAAGACCCGCTGTTACGACCAGCATTATCGCTATAGCGGTATAAGCTGAGCCCAACATGAATCGCGGGATTTTTTTTAGGCCGGTTTTTTTAAAATAGCTATAACCTGAAATGGCTAAAAAAATGACCGTAATGCAATATGGGAAAAATAGCTGAACTCTGTATCCTTCCACCGTCCAATGAATGACCAGTAAAAGTGTGGCGATCCCGCTTGCAACGATTACTGGAATTCTACGCCGTCCCTTTTTTAATAGGACTGTTAATGCAAACAAGCCGATGTTTGATAAAAGAAGCAACAGTTCAAATAGCCTCATCTCGATTCTCCTTTGAAAAAATTTCTATTTTCGTTTGTTCTAATCTTATCCTGCCAGGCTGGCCTAAGCCATCGATTTGCCTTACATCTACCTTACAATTTTGTAATTCGATCCTGCGGTATTGGAGGACTCGTAAATCGGTTTCTTTTCAGCTTGAAAGATTACAACTTAAGGCTATGATAGATTTCAACGTAACCTAAATCACGAGCTAATTAACAACTTTTAAAATTCAATCAGAAAAATCTTCTCAGTTGGTTTTAACATATCCTCTATTAAAATAGTCGATTGAGGAATGTCTTCTTTTTTCATATCTTCTAAGTACAATTCAAGTGCCTCTTTTGCCCCAATACACACCGGAATAACGAAATGAGCACCAGATATATCCCTAACATCTATAATATCGCCATGTCCATTAAACGAATAGTATCCTTTAGTAACTGTCGCATTATCTTGCATGATAAAGCTCGTTTTGAAATTAATCTGATTTAATGAAAGCAATTATTTATCCTACTCAAAATGGATTTGGCAACCGCCGTGCATAGAATTATCCCTTCCAACCGTGGTATAGTGATAGCAGCAGTGAACAAGCAGGGGGTATTTAAGCATGTCTAGGAAGCAAAATGAAGGCGGCAAGCCGCGTAAAGCCGCAGAGGCCAAGCAATTCACGGTCAAGGAGCCGTCGGAGCTGCTGGCTTTTTTATTGATCCACTTGGCGAGCATGGGACGCAATTCGGTAAAATCGGTTTTGGCGCGCGGACAAGTATCGGTGAATAAGCGCGTACAAACGAAATATAATTTCCCGCTCGAGGTCGGGCAGACGGTTTCCATAAATACGGAAAAAGCGGTAGAAGCGCCGCCGCTTATGGGACTCACCATTTTACATGAGGACGATGCCATTATCGTCGTGCAGAAGGATGCGGGGCTGCTGTCCATCGCTTCCACCAAGGATGAGATGGAGGTTACCGCTTACCGCCAGCTGACGGCGCATGTCCGAACCTTCGATCCGAAAAATCGGATTTTCGTCGTGCATCGCCTGGACCGTGACACCTCGGGTGTCATGATGTTTGCCAAAACCGAGAAGGTGCAGCAATCGCTCCAAAACAACTGGCAGGAAGCCGTCAAGGAGCGCTCCTATGTAGCACTTGTAGAAGGCAAAGTACGCAAGCCCGAAGGCACGATCCAATCGTGGCTCAAGGAAAGCAGCACACTGAAAATGTACTCCAGCTCCCATCCGAATGATGGACAGCATGCTGTGACCCACTACAAGCTGATTCAAGCTAACGACAGCTTCTCCTTATTGGAGGTGCATTTGGAGACTGGCCGCAAAAATCAGATCCGCGTCCACATGGAGGACATCGGCCATCCCATTACCGGGGATAAAAAATATGGAGCGCGGCTTAAGCCAATTGGCAGGCTTGGTCTGCATGCGCGCGTGCTTTCTTTCGAGCATCCGCTGACCGGCAAGCTGCTCCGTTTTGATACGGGCATTCCCAAGCTGTTTCTTAATCCGTTTAAAAATGCTGCTCCAGCCCCGCAGGCTGGGCAAGCACCAAGAAAACAGCGCTAAAGCTGCATAAGCAGCTTTATGCCAACTATAAAAGGGAGCATCCGAAGATGCCCCCTTTTTTGTAATTCAATCGCTTTATTTTCAAAATAATTGCGCTCGCTTGCTACGATTGCTTAATCCTCATCATAACGATCATCGTCATCGTAGTCATCATCGTCGTTGTCGTAATCTTTATCCACGGACAGCACTTTTCCCGTTGCTGCGTCAACTTCCACTTCGGCTTTACCGCCAGTAATGCGCAGATCAACCTCGTAAATGATTCTGCCGTCATCACGATCACGCTGAACCTTGACTACTGTACCTCCAACTTTCGCAACTGCAATAGCTCCAGCCTGTTCAGCCGTCTTTAAGACTGTCGTTCCCGTGCTAGTTGATGGACTCGCAGCTGGCTGATTCACTGTCCCTGCGTTTGATGCTGTTCCCGCTGGTGCTGTCGTCGCCTGAGCTGCACGGCGATCGTCGTCATCATCATCGCTGTCATAAATGCCTAACAGCTTGCCGCTGTAAGCATCGATGTGCACATCGACTTCATCCTTATAAGCTCCGCGCTCGACCTCCACCTCGTAAAAGATGCCTGTTTGATTCCGCTCCAGGTCTACACCGTCAATTCGGCCCTCTACATGCTTCAAGGCGACCTTTTTCGCTTCGGCTTTGCCGATCAAGGTTTTCGTATTTGAAGCAGCCGTTGCTGCACCGCCCATTGCGCCGAGTGCCAACGTAACCGATACAACGCCAATCCAGATTTTTTTATTCATCATCATCTTGTTCCTCCCATTTTCAAATGTCTCTCGCTTGTCTCACCCTTACTTTACCTGCGGCAAATGAGATGACCATAACAGCAACATTAGAATTTGATGATAAAAAGCTGAGTCTGCGCTCATTTAACCTTAATCGTCCTCTTGATCATCGTCCTCGTCCCATGTGATTGACATGATGGCTCCCGTTACAGCATGAATCTGCACCGTAGCCTCACGGCCGTCTGGCGTATCGATTTCGACTAAATAATATCGGCTGCGGTCGGAGCTTTTCAGCTCGGTATCCTCCACCTTGCCTTTTACCTGCTTGAGCGCGATCGCTTCCGCTTCATCTGGAGATATGCCCTGTTTGGCAGGTGACGCCGCTGGCAGTTTCCCTCCATTGCCATCACTTGGCTTAGTGGTTGGCTTCGAGCTTGGATTAGAATTTGGATTAGTGCTTGCATTTGGTGCTGGGCTTAAGCTTTGCTCTGGGCTCGGCGTTGCCACCGGGCTCTGAACGGGCGTCGGCTCTGCCGCTGGCGTCGCAGTTGTCGCATCTGTAGGCTCGTTTGCTGAGGAAGCAGGAGGCGATTCTCCAGCAGCAGGCAGCTCGCCATCTATAAGCTTTATGGAAACGATGCCTCCGCCTTTCGCATCAACAGCCACATCGTACATGCCCTTTTCAGACTGCAGCTTAACTTCGTAGACGCCGTCGCCCAGCTTTGCGCTAACAATTTTCCCAACATATTGCTGAAGAACCTGCTCGCTCGCCTGCTCCTCCGTAATGGAAGGCCGGGCGTCAGCCACAGATTGCCACCATAATCCTCCACCAATACAGATAATGACCACACAAGCTATCGTTATGCCAAGCACCAGTCTCGCTTGCTTTTGTCGCATCTTCACACCCCATTTATATCAGAAACATGCCTTTCAAGCTCGCTGCTTGAAAGGCATGCTGTATGACAACCTATTATATAACCTGTAGATTAGAATTTGGTGAGAACGAAAACTGCACGTCGATTCAAGTCCATGCTCTCTACTCTACTCTACCCTACCCTGCCCTGCCCTGCCCTGCCCTGCCCTGCCAAAGCCTAGTCTATACTGATTACAAATCCAGATCAGTTACCGCGCCTTGCGAAGCCGAGGATACGAGCCTCGCATATTTGCCTAATACGCCTGTTCTTACTTTCAGCGGCGGCTGCACCCACTTCGCAAGCCTCGATTCAAATTCCTCAGCCGAAATTTCCATGTTCATTTCCTGCGTCTCGCTGTCTATTGTAATGATATCGCCCTCTTGCAGCAAGCCGATTGGACCGCCCACTTGAGCCTCAGGCGTGACGTGTCCCACAACAAAGCCATGCGAGCCGCCCGAGAAGCGTCCATCGGTCATAAGCGCCACTTCGCCGCCAAGTCCTTTCCCGCTAATCATCGCGGTAATGGACAGCATTTCCGGCATGCCGGGTCCGCCCTTAGGTCCGACATATCGAATGACGAGCACATCGCCTTTTTTAATATCATCGCGCGCTATCGCATCGGCAGCCTCTTGCTCGCTGTCATATACACGGGCTGGGCCGCTAAAACGCATCTTTTTAAGGCCCGACATTTTAGCGACTGCCCCATCAGGAGCCAAATTGCCTTTCAAAACAACCAAAGGTCCTGTTGGCTTTAATGGCTGCTCGAAGGAACGAATGACATCCTGTCCGCTTTCCAGCGGCTCGGCGTCCGCCAAGTTTTCCGCAAGCGTTTTGCCCGTTACGGTCAAGCAGTCTCCGTGCAGCAGCCCTTTCTCAAGCAGCAGCTTCATCACGCCCGGCACACCGCCGATATTGTTCAAATCCTGCATGACATATTTGCCGCTTGGCTTCAAATCGGCCAGATGGGGAACGCGGCTGCGCACCCGTTCAAAATCATCCAGCGTTAGCTTCACGCCAGCCGAATGCGCGATCGCCAGCAGATGAAGCAGCGCATTCGTTGAACCACCAAGCGCCATGACGACGGTGATCGCATTTTCAAAAGCTTTCAGCGTCATAATATCGCGGGGGCGAATATTTTTTCTTAGCAGCTCGATTACCGCTTTGCCCGCTTCCGAACATTCCACCGATTTATTTGG
This sequence comes from Paenibacillus sp. FSL H8-0537, assembly GCF_038051995.1. Lineage (NCBI taxonomy): Bacteria > Bacillati > Bacillota > Bacilli > Caryophanales > Paenibacillaceae > Paenibacillus > Paenibacillus sp. FSL H8-0537. The sequence goes on from NZ_CP150290.1 coordinate 5,250,797, forward strand.
TGCAATGGCTGGCGTAGAGGAGGAGCCAGGGAGCGCCATGCCCATTGCTTCTGCCGCCGAAGCCATCGTATTCGCCGTGTACATTCCGCCGCATGCGCCAGCGCCTGGACAAACGCTGCATTCTACCTCATGCAGCTCCTCATCCGTCAGCTGCCCTTCCTGATATTTCCCGACTGCTTCAAAAGCCGTAACGATATCAACATCCTTGCCATGCAGCTTCCCTGGCTGGATCGTGCCGCCATATACATAAACAGATGGAAGGTTCATCCGGCCAATGGCCATAAGGCAAGCCGGGGTATTTTTGTCACAGCCGCCAATCGCCACGAGTCCGTCAAAACGCTCAGCATTCACAACCAGCTCAATGGAATCGGCAATCGTTTCCCGGCTCGGCAGCGAGAACAGCATCCCCTCATGTCCCATCGAAATGCCATCCGACACCGTAATGGTGTTAAAAATAAGCGGAGCCCCACCATGCTGCTTGACCCCAGCCTTCGCCTCACGCGCCAGCTGATCAATATGAATATTGCAAGGGGTTACTTCGCTCCATGTGCTGGCCACGCCAACCATCGGCTTTTTGAAATCCTCATCCTGAAAGCCTACCGCCCGCAGCATGGCCCGGTTCGGCATTCGGTTTACCCCTTCGCTTATATCCTTGCTGCGTCCACGCAAATCTTCCTTCTCGGACATGTTCATCCATCCCCTCATTGTTGGTTAAATAATGGCATAAAGCTCACGCATAGGGCGCAGTAAATTTTGCTTCATCATAGCTGCCGCCCGTTCAGGGTCGCCAGCCTCCATAGCTTCAATAATTGCCTGATGTTCCTCGACTGATACATGCGTCGCCTGAACAGGCTGTTTTAGAAACACATATTTAAAGCGGCGAATATGTACCTGGAGTGAGGCGCTGTAAGAGGCCAGGTATTCATTATCTGCGGCTTCCACGATCACATTGTGAAACTGCTCGTCGAGTTCCATGGCCTGAAAGGGCAGCCCCTGTTCAATCGCCGCTGCAAACTCGGCATTCAGCTGCTTTAGCTGTTCAATTTGTTCGGGTACAATGACACTGGCAGCCATCTCTGCTGCTAATGTGTGCAAGGAAGCCAGCGTCGAATACATTTTCAAAATATCGGATTTCTCCAAGCTTTTGACCTTCGTATAGTTGCCCGGATGCACCTCCACGAGCTTCTGCACCTCAAGAATTTGCAAGGCTTCACGGACAGGCGTCCTGCTGACTCCTAAAGCTTCCGCGAGCTCTGCATCGCCAATCTTCTCGCCGGGAAGCAGCGTACCGTCAATAATCCATCGCTGAATTTGAGAAAGCGCTCGTTCTTTCGCTGAAATTTTAATCGGTGTTGTAAAATGGCTCGGAATAGGCATACGCATCTTCCTTTCTTGTATGTAATATATCGCATATATATACGTATATCAATCTTTTTTTTATCCATTCCTGTAAAAAAAGAAAGCAGCCCTCTGGACTACTTCGGGCTGCTTCAATCATCGTATAGCTGCTATTATCCTGCTTCCGTTCTTTTCAGTCTAATCGTCGCCGTCGTTCCGACGTCCTCCTCGCTTGCAAGCGCTAGGCTAGCGCCAATAGCTGCGGCGATTTCCTTCGCCAAAGCGAGCCCAAGCCCAGCACCGCCAACGTCATGGCGGCTTCTTGCCTCATCGACCCGGTAAAAGCGGTCGAATACTTTAGACAGCGCGGCCTGCGGAATGCCGATGCCTCGGTCAATGACCCGGATCTCGCTGTAATCGCTGCTCGCGCCAATTTCCAGCGTAATCGCAGCGCTGCTGTATTTGCGCGCATTATCCAGCAGAATAAACAGCAATTGGCGCAGCTTATTCGCATCTGCATACCCATAAATGCCCGGCTGCCCGCCTTCGCTGCTTACCTCCAAATTCGATGCGTTCGCCGCTGCTTCCATGTCCGCCCCGGCAGGCTTGCCCTCGCTGCTGGCAAGCCGCACCTGAATATCCCGTCCATACGCCTTCTGAAAGGCTTTGGACGACTCACTGGCTAGCTGCGTCAGATCAACGCTTTCCATCGTCAGGTTCCACTGCTCCTTGTTGCGGGCCAGCAGCAGCAATTGTTCGGTCATCTCCTTCATCCGCACCGCTTCGGAGTGAATCGCATCTATCGATTCGACGAACAGGTCAGGGCGATCCAGCCCCCGGCGCTTCAATAAGCTGGCGTAGCTTTCAATGACTGTAAGCGGCGTTTTCAGCTCATGGGAGGCATTGGAAACAAATTGCTCCTGCTTCTCAAAATTCGTCTCCAGCAAGGCGATCATATCGTTGAAGGTCGCTCCCATTTCCGCAAGCTCATCCTGCGACTTGCCTTCCGGCTTGATTTTTATGAAGGTCCCGCTGCGCTGGATCGCCCGCATCGTATGCGTCATATGGGCGATGGGACGCACGATGATGCTTCCGAGCAGGCGCCCCGAAGCAATAACAGGAATCATTGCGATGCCTGTTACCGCCAGCAATACAATTTGCAGCACCTTCAACTGGTCTGCCGTGTCCTGCACGCTTTCCGTCACCTGAATATTGACGACTGCGCCATCTGTCCAAATGACCGGAATCGATACAAGGGCATAGCTGTTTCCCTTATAATCAATGCTTTCAATCCGCTTCTTCTCTGCATAGACAGCTTCTCGCTCGCTGAGCTGCTGCTCGCCTGGCGCAGTAACCAGCAGCTTGTCCGCTCCTTCAGCTGTCACCATGCGCAGCATGCCGTTCAGTGGCACATACGCACGTAGCAAATCTGCTGTCGGAACCGTCCCGGCCGACTTCAGCATGCCTGCGGAAATTTTCAAAGCTTCCGCCTCTACCCGCTCCATTTGACTCGTAATCGTCAATTTGCTGAAGAGCGCATAGACGGACAAATTCATAGCTACGAGCAAAACAGCGAATAAAGCAGAGGAATAAAGATGAATCCGGCTGCGCAGCTTCATTGCGCTTCCTTGAGCACGTAGCCGACTCCGCGCACCGTATGAATCAGCTCGCTGGCAAAGCCTGTATCCACCTTTTTGCGCACATAGCGAATATATACATCGACAACGTTCGTGTCGCCGTAGTAGTCATAACCCCAAACTGCCTCAACAATTTGCTCGCGTCCCAGCACTTGGCGCTGATGCTTCAGCAAATAGCTGAGCAAATCAAATTCGCGCGGCGTCAGCTCGATGCTTTTGCCCGAGCGAATAACCTCGCGCGTCGTTTCATTCAGCTTTAAATCGCCGGCCAGCAGCCATGTCTCATCCACTAGCCCTGCGCTTGCTGCCTCCGCTGGAACAAGGCGCTGTCTAAGCGCTGCTCGAATTCTTGCCAGCAGCTCCTCAATTTGAAACGGCTTCGTCATATAATCGTTAGCGCCAAGATCAAGCCCCGACACCTTGTCCTCTACGGAGCTTTTCGCTGTCAGCAAAATAATAGGCGTAGCCGCGTCAGCCGCCCGGATTCGCCGCAATATTTCGATGCCGCTTATTCCCGGAAGCATAACGTCAAGCAAGACTAGATCCCATTCGCCCGTGCGGTACAGCTCAAGCGCCTGCAAGCCATCATTTGCCTTAGAAACGCGATAGCCCTCCGCCTCCAGTTCAATTTCCAGCACCCGGGCGATCTTTTGCTCGTCCTCTACAATCAATATGGACTCATTCATTGCTGTCCCTCCCTGTCTCTCCGCTCTTGCCCACATGCTCAAGCCAGCATGTATGATTACGTTTATATTAGGCTATTTGTGGCAGGAGAAGCAACAACCCCGCCAAGCCGCAAGCTCAAATACCCAATTAGCGACTTATTATTCCAATAAACAGGAGGAATGCTGTTTCAAATTTCGACAAAACGATTAATAATAGCTACAAGCTTGTATATTTATGCGAGGGGGTCCATGTGATGAAGCTCCGCCGTTATTTGGCACAACTTGTAATCGCTATTTCCGTCCTGCCGCCTAAAGGCGACAATACCGACAAAGCACATAAATCGAGCTAATACATCCAGCTAATACATAGGAAAGCCTGCCTTGGCTAAGCAACTCTGCTATAATGGAAGGAAAACCACATCAAAGGATGATACGATGATTGAAATTTCCAGCTATAGCGTGCAATATATTAAAGACCCTTTCGGCATTTTAACCGGAAAACGCTACGAGTTTATAATCGATATTGAAGCAGCCGAGGACGACGATATTTATTCGCCTAAAGGGCTTTATGTACGTGCCGTATTTGCCAAGGATGGCGAGCAAGCCAAAATTGCCAAGCACGAAATTATCGAGCGCGAGACGGAGCGCATTTTGGATTTTGAGCTGGAAGACGAGGAAGAGCAGCTTGTGCTAGCCTTCTGCCTGGAGCATTGGCACGAAGCTGAGGAATAGAGGTCGGATGAAAAATAGGGCTGGTCCGCAAGCATAAACATCTGCTTGCGAGCCAGCCCTTCGTCTATTACTCCGTTTTTGCAGCTTGCGAGAATAGCGTATGGAGCCTATAGATGACGACCGTCGCATCCGCACGGTTAGTCGGCTTAGCCGCGCCGAAGCTGCCGTCAGGCTTGCCCTTCATTAACCCCGCTTGTGCTGCGAGCGTTACGGCATCCTTCGCATAAGCAGCAATGGTGTCGCTATCGCTGAATACAGGCACGCTGCCCGCAGGCAGTTCTGGCAGCGGCTGGCCTGTCGCCTTCCACCCGCTCGCCAGCAGGACTGCCATGTCCTGCCTGGTTATCGGCTGGTTCGGCTCGAATAGGCTGCCTTCTCCGCCGCTTCCTTGGGCCAGAAGCGCTATTATGCCCGCTTTCTCAGCTGCGGCAATATATGGCGCATACCAGGCGCTTGCAGGCACATCCGCAAAGCTTGACTCACCTTCTGGTGTCAATCCCAGCGTGCCAACGAGCAGCTTGACGAACTCCGCTCTAGTGACCTGTGCAGCCGGCTGGAACAACGTTTCATTTTTCCCCGTTACAACGCCCTTGCCATATAAAAAAGCAATCGCCTGCTGCGCTTCCGCATACACGCCGCCCAAATCCGTGAACTCGTAGCTGATGTCATCCTTTAATTCGCCAACGACAATACCCAGCCCATTCGTCGCCATATAGACACGACCGTACACTCTTGGATCGCCTGTAATCGCCGTATTGGCGGAACCAAATTGATGCTGGTCATCGTTGATGCGAACCCAGCTTTTGCCGAGATTCTTCGAGCGGAAAATACCAAATGTGCCGCCAATTTTCGCGTAGGAATAAAGCGTTACATTCGTTTTTCCCGGTGCTGCCTTGCCAAAACCAATCGTTGCCGCTTCCTCTACGCCTGCAAGCTTCGTAAACGTCATGCCGGCATCGGTCGAATGCCATAAGCCGTAGGCGCTATCGACCTTTTTGTTGTCTTTTGCCCCAGCGATCCAAATGTCGCCTTCTTTGCCCGGCATCGCCTTGAAATTGCTTGTTATCACTTGCGGCAAGCCTGTCGCCTTCGATGCGGTGAACGTCGCTCCGCCATCTTTGCTGACATAGAATACGCCTGCGGCAAAGCCGTAGAAAAGCTTCGGATTTACCCGATCCGCCGACACACGCGCCTTCTCTGGCAAACCTTTGGACGCCGTCCACGTTTTTCCTAAATCGGTGGAGAAGCTGACCGGACGTGCCGCCAACTCATCCGCGCTGCTCGGGCTCCATACAATTGCACCACCATCTGCGCTTACAGCAGCAAAGCCGCCGCTGGTTTTGTCCTCCTCTGCCGCTGTCCATGCATTCGCTGCTGGCGTCCACGTTTTTCCATTGTCTGTGGAAATGCCCATTCTCGCCGCTGTCCCTTCCGCATGGCCGACACGCACGACGATATCTGGATTCAGCTCGGCAAAATCAATATCCGTGCTCGTTCCGATATACGGGCCTGTGATCATCTCCGGCGCTTGGTCAAGGCTTTCATGGCGGAAGCCGCCAATATCGCCCATCGCGCTCAGCAGCGGCGCCCCTGACGGCGGGCTGATGAGGCCAAGCACAGATGTTTCTTCGATACCGTCTGCCATGACGGTAATTGCAACCTTTTTGTCTTCATCAAAATCCGTTAAGTTGTTCGCCCCGAACAGCGTAGCGCCTGTGCCGTACATCATATTGTCCGAATTAAACGGATCAATCTCTAAATCGCCAATCATCCAGCCAAGCTTAGGCGCGATTTCGGGAAGCTCTTTTTTCTCGCCCCAGTCCAGCCAAGGTGAATCCGCATATTCGATCGTGAAACGATTTTCCCGGCTTGGATTTTTTGAAAAATCAAGCGTCCAGAACGGCTCCCACGTCGCGCCGCCATTCGTGCTGCGGTAAATAACATCATCTGGCCACCACTTGTTCATCGTCGCTACCATTAGCGTATTCGGCTGCCGCGCATCTACGGCCAGTCCGCCATATGGATTGTCCGTATTTCCGGTAGGACTAATATCGGTCCAGACGCCTGTTACCGTATCCAGCTTCCATACCGCGCCTTTGCCGCCATCATAGGGACCGACAAATTCATTATAGGTAACATATAGATGGCCTTTGCCGTCCAGAACCCCATGATGCGGCACAAAGCCTTGCTTCGGCTGCCCCGCTACAGCTTCCCATGTACCCCCGCCGTCCGTGCTGCGGTATATGCTTTGCTCATTGTCAGCCACGCCCACATAAATCGTTTGGGACTTCTTGCCCTTCGAGCCCGTCGCTTGATCGAACGTAATCCAAGCCACGCCAACGATATCGTCAAAATAATCCTTTACGTTGCCGCTCGCTGTAAAGCTGTCTACTTTGCTCCAGGTTTCACCGTAATCCGTACTGCGCCACAAGCCATTGCCGCTGCGTGCTCCGAGATACAAAATCCGATTGTCGTTCGGATCAATGACCAGTCGCTCGCCCATCGAGCGCCCCGGCATATTGCCGCCAAGCTTGAACGGCAGCACCGTACGCTGCCAGCTGTTTCCTTTGTCAGTCGAGCGCAAAATCATGCCCGGCGTATCTGTCCAATCGTTCGTGTAGGTGCCTACCGCCGCATAAACCCGGTTCGTCTCCACAGGGTCGGTCGCGATGCTTTCCACACCCAGCATGCTCCATTCCTCGAAGCCCACAAAATCCAAGAGCTGAATCCAGCTTTGCGTCGCGGGATCAAAGCGATAAGCGCCGCCAATATCTGTCCGCGCGTAAATCAAATCCTTCTCTGAAGGATTATACACAATGCCGGGAACAAATCCGCCACCTACGACCTTCGCTCTGCCCCAATCGTAGGCGGGCAGCTGCGTAGCTGGTTTGCTGCTGTTAGTGTCCTCCGCTTGCGCTGCCGCTGCGCTTCCAACTAGCGAAGCTGTTAATGCCGCTGCTGTCAGCAGGCTGCCAAATTTTCGAATAACCAATATAAATTCCACCCTTTCAATTTAAGGTTCCTACTTCTGTAAGCGCGAACATTTGTGAGGATCGAAATTTGCATGCGCTCGCTTCGTTATCTAAACTATTTTACTCTATTTCGGGCCGGTATTTATACCCTTATAATTAGTTTTTATATCATGGTAAAATCAGAGGGATATTATGGTAGATTGCACATTGATAGGGTCAGGCGCGATTGTCGCTACTGCGAGAAAGGCCCCGCTTCCGGCCGCTGTTGTTTTCCGATTTCTCTATTTATTCCTCGCTGAGGAGGAAATCTGAAAACAATAGTCCATGCCAATGATGCTTTCCTCCGGAAAGCTTTAGGCGTGCGCTGAGCATATGCTTACGAAGCGGCTTTCATTCGGAAAGCTAGGCTCCTCCAGTTCCAACCTTTCTCTCCGCCGCTCCCCTGCACCTTCCTTCTCTCCGTTCAACTACAATAAAGAAAAAGGAAAAAACCATCCGTCAGTAAAATAAACCTACTGACGGACAGTCTTTCCCTCTTAAACCTTCAGAAGGTTACGCTGTTAGACTCTATCCACTTTTTACTTTATGCTCTAACTTATCTACTAATCTACTAATTTAGATTTTTAGGGCGTATATGCAAACATAAGCAAGCCAGATCCTGATCGAATTTAGCGTCAAATGCTTTCCCTCACCTACTGGGAATATCCCCGCATGAATGTGAGCATATGTACCGAAAGGAAGTCTCATGTTTTTCGTTTCAGTGGTTTACTCCCATACAAAGCTAGGCTTCGCGGACACAGCAGCCGCTATGACAACAGAATCAAAGGTTATGCCATAGGCTGCGGACTCAGGAGCCGCTAATGCGCTGTCTTTAGCCATTTTGAAGGGTTGAGGAGAGCGATAGCGGTTTTCCTGTCCCCTTACGGCCCAAAATCGATTCAAATTGTAGAATAGCGGAAACTCAGTCCTCAAAAAAAAGGGAGCCCCAGAACTGCATGCTCTTAGCAACATTTGCGTGCTCCGGCTTGCATATACACCCTAGAGCTTGCAGCTCTTGTAGCTCTTGTAGCTCTTGTAGCTCTTGTAGCTCTTGCAGCTCTTGCAGCTCTTGTAGCTCTTGTAGCTCTTGTAGCTCTTCTTCCCAACTCTGCCCCTAAACCGTCAACTCCGGAGGAACAAGGTACACCGGAGTTGACGAACAGTGGGCTTCATACGATTTAGAAGCCCTTAGCCTGCTACTGGGGCAGGTGAGATCAGGGCTTTGATTTTCTCCAAATCCCAATCCGTAACGGCGGTGTAGACGCCGTCGCTGCCGATTTCTACTACTGGCACGTGGCGGATGCCGTATTTAGCTTCAAGAACGTCTCGCAAATAATCTTTGCCTTCAATATCAATATTTTCATAGGGTTGGTTGTTTTGCTCCAAAAATTGTTTAACTGTGCCACAATACTGGCAGCCTGTTTTACTCCATACAATGACCTTTTTTGCTGCGGACATGGTTATACCCTCCTTTATAAATGTCAACCTACTATCAACCTAATACATAGTGGCAAGCGGCATAATGCTCGCTGCCAATGAGCTGCAGTTCGGGCTCCGCCTCCCTGCAGCGATCCGTTGCCATAGGGCAGCGCGTATGAAAACGGCAGCCGGACGGCGGATTGGCCGGAGAAGGGATTTCTCCTTCAATCGCGCGAAATGTTCGCGTTCGCCCGGGGCCGGGCTGGGGAATGGAAGCAATTAACCCTTGCGTATACGGATGCGCTGGGCGGAGAAACAGCTCTTCGCTGGGCGCAATTTCGACCAGCTTGCCCAAATACATGACACCGATCCGGTCGGAAATATGTCTGACGATATTCAGCCCATGGGCGATAAACAAATAGGTCAGATTCATTTTTTGCTGCAAATGCTGCATGAGATTGACGATCTGTGCCTGAACCGACACATCAAGCGCCGATACCGCTTCATCCGCAAGAATAAAGCTTGGATTAAGCGCTATGGCGCGGCCAATGCCAATACGCTGGCGCTGCCCGCCGGAAAGTTCATGCGGATAGCGGCTGTACCAGTCTGCCTTCAGTCCGACTAGCTCCATCAGCTCCTCTACGCGTGCTTTTCTTTCCTTGCTGCCAGACTTGTCATGGACACGCAGCGGCTCGCCGATAATGTCGCCGATACGCCAGCGCGGATTAACCGAGCCATACGGGTCCTGAAAAACAATTTGCATATCGCGCCGCGCCTGCCGCAGCTCTGAGCTGCTTTGCCCGGTCAGCTCCCTGCCCTGAAACTTAACGCTACCAGCTGTCGCCTGCTCCAATTGCAAAATCACCCGACCAAGCGTCGATTTGCCGCTGCCAGACTCCCCAACGAGGCCAAAGGTTTCCCCTTGTTTAATGGAAAACGTAACATTGTCCACCGCTCTGACCTGCGGGCCCGAACGATGAAGCAAACCTCTCTGAATCGGATAAAATTTGCTTAGTCCGCTTACCTCGAACAGATTTCCGCCTTGCTGACCAGCTTCTTGGGGAGACCCAATCGGAAACTCTGTTCTAAGGGCATCTGTCAGCGTTACTGCGCTAGTGCTTTTGTCAGTGCTTGTTCCAGCAGCCCACTCCTCGGATTGAACGAGCTGCTCGGCATGCCAGCATGCGGTCAGTCGCTTGCCAAGCGCAAGCAGCGGCGGGCTTACGCTGCGGCAGCTATCCGTGGCATATGAGCAGCGCGGGTGAAAGCGGCAGCCGGGCGGCAGCTCCGACAGGCTTGGGATCGAGCCCTCGATGGAATGAAGCTTGACGCTGCGGTCGCTGTCCATCGTCGTAATCGATTGCAGCAGTCCTCTCGTATACGGATGATACGGCTGCTCGAACAGCTCCGCCGCCGTCGCTTGCTCAACAACCTGCCCGGCATACATGACGATAATGCGATCCGCCATCTCGGCGGCAATGCCCATATCATGGGTCACTAGCAAAATCCCCATATTAAATTCTTCTTTAAGCTCTTGCAGCAAATGGAGAATTTGCGCCTGGATCGTCACATCCAGAGCCGTCGTTGGCTCATCCGCTATAAGCAGCTCCGGACCGCAAGCGAGCGCCATTGCGATCATAGCCCGCTGCAGCATGCCTCCTGACAGCTCGCCAGGATACTGCTTCATCCGCGCCTCCGGCTCAGGAATGCCGACGCGGTGCAGCAAATGGACAGCCCGCTCCCATGCCGCACTCTTTTTGCCGCGCTTATGGCGCTCGATGACCTCGGTAATTTGGCTCCCGATTGTAAAAATCGGATCAAACGCCGCCATCGGCTCTTGGAAAACCATCGCCATCCGCTTGCCGCGCAGCGCGCGCAGCTCCTTCTCCGGCATCGCTACAAGATCCGCATCGCCAAGCCGTATGCTGCCTCCGGCAATAACGCCATTCTCATAGTCGATCAGGCGCATAATGGCTTTGGACGTAATCGTTTTGCCGCTGCCGGATTCGCCAACGAGACATACCGTTTCCCCAGGCGCAATATGAAGCGAAACGTCTGTAATTGCCCTTAGCAAGCCCCGTTTCGTCTTAAAATCAACCGTTAGATGCTCCATCGTGAGCAATTGGCTCATTTCGCTTCCTCCTTCCGCCTATTAAGCACGGCGTTCTATGCTGTCTTATGCTCGGCTTTGCTTCGGATCTAATTGATCGCGAACCTTGTCACCCAATATGTTGATGGAAAGAACAAACAGCGTGATGGCAAGGCCCGGAAAGGTGCAGATCCACCAGGCTACGGTCAAATAGCCGCGGCCCTGAGAGAGCAGCGCTCCCCAGTCCGGAATTTCTTTTATCGTGCCAAGCCCTAGAAAGTTAAGGCCTGCTCCGGTCAAAATCGCCGTGCCAATGCCGATTGCCGCCATGACAAACATTGGGGATAAAGAATTCGGCAGCACATGCCGTACAAAGATCGATAGGCTGGATGTGCCAATAGAGCGTGATGCAGTAATAAAGGACCTTCCTTTAATACTCATGATTTGCCCGCGCATTACCCGCGCGTACCCAGGTATCGATGCCGCCGCGACAGCAAGCACGACATTCATCAGGCTTGGCCCAAGCGCCGCTGCAATCGCAAGAGCGAGCAGCACGCCCGGAATCGTCATAAGCACGTCAATCAG